>DUEL01000033.1 GCA_011192125.1 Thermoflexia bacterium | reverse complement strand
AGGGAAGCCCGGCGAAGGCCGGGCTTGGCACCCCGTAGCCCGCGACTTCAGTCGCCGGGCACTCCCCTCCCCGCTACGGCCACCACCTGCCCACGTCCTGGATGGCGCGGAAGGTTTCGGCGACCGCCTCCGGCCCGCCCAGCCTGGCGACCACCGGCTCCAGCGCCCGCAGGTCGGCGAGGAGGTCATTGCGGGTGCGGCGGGCGAGGAGGGGGAGCGTCTCGGTCCAAAGAGAGTAGAGGTCGGCCCCTACCGCCGTGGCGATGGCCGCTTCGCGGGTAGTGACCAGCACCCGACACCGCTCGCCTCCGACCAGGAAAGGAAGCACGTGGTCCGGGTCCCAGGCGTCGTCCACCACCAGCAGGGCCGCCTTGTCGAAGAGGAGGGTGCGCAGGTGGGCAGTGGCGGCTTCGATGGTGGTGGGGCGAAAGTCGTAATCGCCCAGGGCCTGGATCCAGCCGGTGAGCAGGGAGAGGACGTCCGGCTGCTGGCCCAGGGTGGCCCAGAGGACGCCGTCGAGGAACCGCCCCAGCACCTCGGGGGCACGGGCCAGCGCGGCGGCGAGAGTGGACTTGCCGATACCGCCCAGGCCATAGATGGCGCTGACGACGAGGACACCGGAGGGACGGCCCTCCTCCTCCAGGAGCCGGGCCTTGAGGTCCCAGCTCACCTCGGGGCGATGGACGAAGTAGCGTGGCAAGGGTGGAGCCTGGGAGGGGGCGTGGTAGGTTGGCGGGCGGCCCAGATAGCGGGCCTCCTCCAGCGCCCTGGAGAGCTCGCAGCGGAGGACCTCCACGTCCCCGGCGATGCGGTCCAGCGCGCGGCTCTCGAAGAGGGGCTGAAGCACGTCCTGGCGGGCCAGTTCCGCCTCCAGATAGCGGAGAAAATCGGCGGCGACGCGGATGGCCTCCCCCAGCCGCTCCCACCGGTTGGGGTCGGGATGGCCCAGGTGGACCGCCCACCGGCGGGCCAGTTCGGCGGGGTCGGGGTGGCCCCGGCGGGTGAGCAGTTCGGCCAGGATGGGCGCGGCCTCGTTCCGGAGGAAACTCTCGTCGAACAGGGAGGCGGTCCACTGAGGGTGGTTGCGGGCGAAGGTAGTGTAGGCCCGCCCAGGCCGCTCTCCTGGAGGAGGTAGCCGAAAACCGCCTCGGCGACGGCGGAGCAGAGGGCTTCGGTCAGCATGACAGGTTCCTCCTTGCGGCGGGAGTGCTCCCTGCCTCAAGGTATAGCCGAAAAGTGGGGAGGGGCAAAATTCTGCCCGATCCGCCCCACCGTGAGGACGGGGGGTATCCCCGAACCGCGCCGCCGTAAACAGGCGGCGCTTGGTCTCTTCTCCGCCCCGCCGTGAACAGGCAGGGCTGGAGAGGCGCAAACCAGCACCGGCGCTTCAGGCCGGGGTATTCCGACCTCATCCCTTCCCCTCCCCCTCTCCCAGGAGAGGGAGAAGAGGGCGCCGGCGGGGGTGCAGCGTGCTGCACCCTCGGCACGTGGACGAGACAACGAATCGCGAATGAATTAACGAATCAGAGGTCTCTTCAGCAACACCGGATGGGGAGACCACCGGCTCACTTCCGATTCGTTAATTCGTTCAGGATTCGTTGTCCAATCCCCTCCACCCAACAATCACAAACACGGGGGGAGGTAACAAGTTGACGACGGGAAAAAGCGCGGTATAATTGAAAATGGATTTCAATACGGAGGCCATTCGGTGCTGGAGGATCTTCCCGAAGGATGGGCACAACTGATCCGGCGAGCCGGGTACCGGCTGACGCGGCCCCGGCAGGCGGTCCTCCGCGTGCTGGCGGAGAGCGAGGTCGCCCTCACCGTGGCAGAGGTCCACCGCCGCGCCCGCGCCCGCTACCCACGGCTGGGGCTGGTCACGGTCTATCGCACGCTGGACCTGCTGCTCAACCTGGGGCTGGTCCACCGGCTGCCCGGCGAGGTGGGCGGCCAACTGTACGTCCGGGCGGACCTGCACCCCCACGGACACCTGCTCATCTGCCGCTCCTGCCATCGGGCGGTGGAGATCCCCTGCACCGGCCTGGAGGAGATGACCCACGAGGTCGAACGGCAGACCGGCTTCGCCGTCCAGGGCCACTGGCTGGAACTGTTCGGCCTGTGCCCGGCCTGCCAGGAGGGAACGGACGGATGAGAACAACACCACAGAGACACAGAGGAAACAGAGTTCTCTCCGTGGTCATCGGATTGGTCACGGTGTATCTCCTCGCGGCGTGCACGTCCGCGCCGACGGCGACGGCGGAACCGACCCTCACCCCGGTCCCGCTGGCGGAGGGGGAGCGGCTGCGGGTGGTGGCGACGACGACGGTCGTCGGCGACGTGGTCGCCCAGGTGGGCGGGGAGGCCATCGACCTGACCGTGCTCCTGCAGCCGGGCGAGGACCCCCATTCCTACCACCCCCGCCCGTCCGACCTGACCGCCGTCGCCGAGGCCCACGTCCTCTTCGTCAACGGCCTGGGATTGGAGGCGTTCCTGGACGAAACGCTCCGCAACGCGGGCGGAGATCGGCCCGTGGTCTCCGTCTCGGAGGGGATCACCCCCCGCCGGCACCCCCGCAACCCCGACCAGCCCGACTCCCACGTCTGGTTCGACGTGCGGAACGTGATGGTCTGGGTGGACAACATCGAAGCCGCCCTCTCAACGCTGGACCCCGCCAACGCGGACCTCTACGGGGCCAACGCAGCCGCCTATCGGGAGGAACTGGAGGCGCTGGACGAGTGGATCGTCGAGCAGGTGGCGACGGTGCCGGAGGAGAACCGGAAACTGGTCACCAACCACCCGGCCTTCGGCTACTTCGCCGACCGGTACGGCTTCGAGCAGGTCGGCACCGTCTATCCGGTCAGCCCCTCGGCGGAGCCCTCGGCCCAGGACATCGCCCAACTGGAGGAGGCGATCCGCCAGTACGGAGTCCCCGCCGTCTTCGCCGAGAACACCGTCAACCCGGCGCTGGCCCAGCAGGTCGCCCAGGATACGGGCGTCGCCCTGGTTCCCCTCTACACCGGCTCGCTGGGAGGGCCGGGGAGCGGGGTGGAGAGTTACATCGACCTGATGCGGTACGACGTGGAAGCGATCGTGAGCGCGCTGCGGGGAGACGTCGGGGCAGGAGGAGGGGACGAATGAGAGGGTGTGAGGTGCTGCGGGTCGAGGGGGTCACCGTTGGCTACGACGGCCGGCCGGTGCTGGAGGAGGTCTCCTTCTCCATCTTCGGAGGAGAGCAGGTCGCCGTCGTCGGGCCCAACGGGGCGGGCAAGTCCACCCTTTTCAAAGCGATCGCCGGCCTTCTTCCCCTCTGGTCCGGCCGGATCTCCGTCTTCGGCTGCGATCCCCACCGGGAGCCGGTGGAGATCAGTTACGTCACGCAACGGAGCGAGGTCGACCTTTCCTTCCCGGTCACCGTGGCGGACGTGGTGATGATGGGCCGCGTCGGGCAGATGGGGTGGCTGCGCTGGCCCTCGCGGGCGGACCGGGATGCGGTGCGGGAGGCGCTGGCCCAGGTCGGGCTGGAGGGCCTGGCCGATCGGCAGATCGGCGAACTCTCCGGCGGCCAGCAGCAGCGGGTCTTCATCGCCCGCGCGCTGGCCCAGGGGGCGGACCTGCTCCTGATGGACGAACCGTTTGCCGGAGTGGACGCCACCAGCGAGCAGGCCATCCTCGACCTTCTGGGTCGACTGCGGGAGAAAGGGTTGACTATCTTGCTCTCCACCCACGACCTCAACCTGGCCGCCGACCGGTTCGACCGCGTCCTCCTCCTCAACCGACGGCTCATCGCCCAGGGACCGCCGGAGGAGGTCTTCTGCCCGGAGGTCCTTCAGCGAGCCTACGGCGGCCAACTGGCGATCTGGGAGCACGAGCGGGGGCTGGTGATGCTGGGGGACGGCCACTGTTCGATGGGAGAGGAGGGTCGATGATGGACTGGTTGCTGGCACCGCTGTCGTATCCCTTCATGGTGCGCGGGTTGATCGCCTCACTGCTGGTCGGCACCGTCTGCGCGGTCCTGGGCACCTACGTGGTGCTGAAGGGGATGGCCTTCTTCGGCGACGCGCTGGCCCACGCCATCCTCCCTGGCGTGGCAGTGGCCTACCTGGCCGGATGGCCCCTCTTCGCCGGGGCCCTGATCACCGGCATCGGCGTCGCCGTAGGCATCGGCTACCTCTCCCGCCGGGGGCAACTGAAAGAGGACACCGCCATCGGTATCCTCTTCTCCGGCGCGTTCGCTCTGGGGATCGCCCTCCTCAGCACGGTGGAGGCGTACACGGTAGATCTGACTCACTTCCTCTTCGGCAACGTCCTGGGGGTCTCCACCGCTGATCTGTGGACGACGGCGGCCCTGGGGGGGATCGTCCTCCTGCTGGTGGCAGCCCTCTACAAGGAGTTCCTGGTGATGGCCTTCGACCCGGTGCTGGCCCAGGTGCTCCGCCTGCCGACCACCGCCCTCCATTATCTGCTTCTGGTGATGCTGGCCGCCACGGTGGTGGTCGCCCTGCAGACGGTGGGGGTTGCACTGACGGTGGCGATGCTCGTCACCCCGGCCGCCACCGCCTACCTGCTCACCCGCCGCCTCCTGCCGATGATGGCGCTGGCGGCCTTCCTGGGGAGCCTCTCCGCCGTGGCCGGGCTCTACCTCTCCTTCTACATCAACGTCGCCTCCGGCCCCGCCGTGGTCCTGATCTGCACTGCCCTCTTCCTGCTTGCGCTCCTTCTCTCCCCTCGCCGGGGGTTGGTGTGGAGACGATCCCGTCAATCCGGAGGATGAGATGCCGATCTACGAGTACTACTGCCCTAAATGCGACGCCCGCTTCGACCACTGGGCCCGTCGGTTCGACGAGCCGCCGCCGCCCTGCCCCGGCTGCGGATCGCGCGACGTACAGAGGCTGATCTCGGCCGCCCACCGGGGTCGATCGGAAGAAGAGCGACGGGCCGACTACGACGCCCGTGCCCGACAGGTCGATCCGGAGGACCCGCAGGCGATGGCCCGGTTCCTCCAAAAGGCCGGGAGCCTGGCCGACGAAGCCGCCCCGATCGACCGGGAAGCCTTCCGGGAGATCGTCGCACGGCGGGCGGAGGGGGCGAAGGATGAGGATCTCCAGGACGTGGTGGACGCGATCCCCTTCCCCAAGCAGACCTTCACCCCCGACCCCGACGGTCCCCACGAGCCCCTCATTCCGCTCCACGATCACGACCACGACCACGCCGAAGGGAAGAGCAGGACCGGACGGCGAAGCCCGAGGAAGGCGAGACACCTGGGGTGGGGGTGACTGGGTGGTTGGGTGATTCGTGACTCGCTGACTCGCTGAGGGGGGACGATGTGGTTGGTAAGCGCGTGCCTGCTGGGGATGCCGACGGCGTATGATGGGGAGGGCCGTCCGGTGGAGTGGCTGATCGAACGGGCGGCGCGGGGAGAGGTGGTGCCGATCTGCCCCGAGGTGGCCGGAGGGTTGCCCGTGCCCCGTCCCCCGGCGGAGATCGTCGGCGGCAGCGGCGAGGACGTGCTGGACGGGCGGGCGCGGGTGATCACCATTGACGGGCAGGACGTGACGGAGGCCTACCTGCGCGGGGCCGAGGCAGCCCTGGCGACGGCCCGACGGCTGGGGATCCAAAGGGCGATCCTGAAATCCCACAGCCCCTCCTGCGGTTGCCGCTTCATCTACGACGGCACCCACTCCGGCCGTCTGATCCCCGGCCAGGGCGTCACCGCCGCTCTGCTGCGCCGGCAGGGCGTCGAGGTCGTATCGGAAGAAAACTTCTAATCTGCATCACGCATCACGTATCACGCATCACGTATCACGCACCACGTATCACGCATCACGCACCATACACCAATGCACATCCTGCTGATCGAACCCTACTGCGGCGGAAGCCACCGAGCCTGGGCGGAGGGGTACGCCCGACACAGCCGTCACCGAGTGGACCTGCTGACCCTGCCCGCTCGCTTCTGGAAGTGGCGGATGCAGGGCGGAGCGGTCACGCTGGCGGAGGAGGTCCTGCAGATGGACACCCGCCCGGACCTCCTGCTGGTCACCGATATGCTCAACCTGCCCGCCTTCCTGGGCCTCACCCGCCGCCTCCTCGGTGACGTGCCGGTGGCCCTCTACTGCCACGAGAACCAACTCACCTACCCGCTTCCCCCCGGCGAGAAGCGGGACCTGACCTATGGGATGATCAACTGGCTCTCGATGCTCGCCGCCGACCGGGTCTTCTTCAACTCGGCCTACCACATGGAGGACTGGTTCGACGAACTCCCCCGCCTCCTGAAGCACTTTCCCGACTACACCCACGTCCATCGGATCGAGGAGGTACGGAGCAAGTCGGCGGTGCTGCCGGTGGGGATCGACCTGGCCCGGCTGGACGCGGCGCGACCGGAGGAGCGCGAGGGAGGTCCACCGCTGATCCTCTGGAACCAGCGGTGGGAGTACGATAAAGACCCACAGACCTTCTTCCGGGCGCTGGACGCGTTGATGGAGGAGGGACCGGACTTCCGGGTCGCGCTGGCCGGGGCTAACGTCCGTCAACGGCCGGAGGAGTTCGAGGCGGCGCGGGAGCGACTGGGAGAGCGGGTGGTCCACTTCGGCCACGCCGACGAAGCGACCTACGCCCGCCTCCTCTGGCAGGCGGACGTGGTGGTGAGCACCGCGATCCACGAGTTCTTCGGCGTCGCCGTCGTCGAAGCGATCTACTGCGGCTGCTTCCCGGTCCTCCCTCGACGCCTCTCCTACCCGGAGATCATCCCCTCCTCTCATCACGACCTGTGCCTCTACGAGGACTTCGAGGGGCTGCTGGAACGGCTGCGGTGGGCACTGACCCATTCAGGCGAAGCCCGCTGCCGTGCTCTCTCCCTACGGGAACCGATGGCCCGCTTCGACTGGAACGTGATGGCCCCCCGCTACGACCTCTGCCTGGCGCAGACATACCCATTCGGGGTTTAAGGATACTGACCTTTGGACGCTGGACAAATTTTGCGAAATCGTGTATCATTTCCACGTTTGAAACGGGCTCTTGCCTCCACCGAAGTCCACAGGAGTGACAATGGACAACACTGTGCAGTTGCTAAAAGAACTTACCGAAGCCCACGGTGTCCCCGGTTACGAAGAAGAGGTCCGTTCCCTCGTCCGCAGATACCTGGAACCCCTCGGTGTTATCGAGGAGGACCGCATCGGCAGCCTGATCTGTCGACAAGGGGAGACCGGTCCCAGAGTGTTGCTAGCCGCCCACATGGACGAGATCGGCTTCATGGTCCACCACATCACCAAGGATGGGTTCATAAGATTCGTCCCGCTGGGCGGTTGGTGGGACCAGGTCCTCTTGGGGCAACGGGTCGTTGTGAAGACCCATAAGGGGAACGTGATCGGCGTCATCGGGGCCAAGCCGCCCCACCTCCTGCCGCCGGACGAGCGGAAGAAGGTGGTGGAGAAAAAGACGATGTACATCGACATCGGGGCCACCTCCAAAGAGGAAGTAGAGGCGGCAGGTGTGCGACTGGGGGATCCGGTCGTGCCGCTGGCTCCCTTCCGCGTCCTCGCTGGGGGCAAGACCTACCTGGGCAAGGCCTTCGACGACCGGGTCGGGTTGGCGCTGCTTGTCGACGCGATGCGGCATTTCTCCCAGGCCCCCCACCCCAACGTCCTCTACGGCGTCGCCACTGTGATGGAGGAGGTCGGTCTGCGAGGCGCGAAGACCAGCGCCGAGATCGTCAACCCGGACGTCGCCATCATTCTGGAATCCGACATCGCGGGGGACGTGCCGGGGATCAAACCGGAGGAGTCGGCCGTCAAACTGGGCGGCGGCCCGACCCTGGTCCTGGTCGATGCCCGGATGATCCCCAACCTCAGGTTGCGGGACCTGGTGATCGAGACGGCGGAGGAACTGGACATCCCGCTCCAGTTCTCGGCGCTGCTCGGCGGCGCGACAGACGGCGGGCAGATCCACCTGCACCGCACCGGGGTCCCCTCCGTCGTCCTGGGGGTCCCCGCCCGTCACATCCACAGCCACTCAGCGATCATCCACCGCGACGATTACGATCGAGCGCTGCGGTTGTTGATCGCTTTGATAGAGAAACTGGACGAAGAGACGGTGGCCGGCCTGGCCCCGGCGGCGTGAAAATCATAAGGAGATCTGGAGAGAGCGATGGCAGGAAATCCACCCAATCAACGGATGGAAGAGATCCTCGCTACCCTGCGTGAGCGCATCGACCGGTTCGAGCCCGCAGTGCAGGCGCGGGACGTTGGCACCGTCACCGAGGTGGGAGACGGGATCGCCCGCGTCTCGGGCCTCTCCAACGTCCGGATGAGCGAACTGGTGGAGTTCCCCTCCGGCGTCCTGGGGATGGCCTTCAGCCTGGAGGTGGACAACGTCGGCGTCATCGTGATGGGCGACTACACCGACATCGAGGAGGGAGATGAGGTCCGCCGCACCGGGCGGATCGTCTCGGTGCCGGTAGGGGACGCCCTCCTGGGGCGGGTGGTCGATGCGCTGGGCCGTCCCATCGACGGCAAAGGGCCGATCCTCACCGACAAATACCGCCCCGTCGAACGGATCGCCCCCGGCGTGGTGGAACGGCAGAACGTGGACACGCCGGTCCAGACCGGCATCAAGGCGATCGACGCGATGATCCCCATCGGCCGCGGACAGCGGGAGTTGATCATCGGCGACCGACAGACCGGGAAGACGGCGATCGCTATCGACACCATCATCAACCAGAAGGGGAAGGACCTCTTCTGCATCTACGTCGCCATCGGCCAGAAGCGGGCCCAGGTGCGGCAGGTGGTGGCGACGCTGGAGCGGTACGGCGCGATGGAGCACACCGTGGTGGTCGCGGCCACCGCCTCCGAGCCAGCGGCTCTCCAGTACATCGCTCCCTATGCGGGCTGCGCCATCGGCGAGGAGTTTATGGAGACGGGGCGGGACGCGCTGGTGATCTACGACGACCTCTCCAAGCACGCCTGGGCCTACCGGCAGGTCAGTCTCCTCCTGCGGCGCCCACCGGGCCGAGAGGCCTACCCCGGCGACATCTTCTACCTCCACTCCCGGCTCCTGGAGCGGGCCGCCCGGCTGGCCTACCACTACATCATCGTCCCCAAGGACGCCCCTGAAGGGGTCACCGAGGGAGTGGATGGGAAGTCCTACATCGGACCGCTGGGATACAAGGAGGCCGAGCAGAGACTGGCGGAACTGGGGGAGGGATACGAGATCCGCAAGAAGCCGGGGACCGGCGGTAGCCTCACCGCCCTGCCCATCGTGGAGACGCTGCTGGGCGACGTGACCGCCTACATCCCCACCAACGTCATCTCCATCACCGACGGCCAGATCTACCTGGAGACCGACCTGTTCAACGCTGGTATCCGCCCGGCCATCAACGTCGGTATCTCCGTCTCCCGCGTGGGCGGCGACGCGCAGACCAAGGCGATGAAACAGGTGGCCGGCGGCCTGCGGCTGGATATGGCCAGTTACCAGGAGCTGGCCGCCTTCGCCCAGTTCGGCTCCAGCGTGGACGAGGCGACGCAGCGCCGGTTGGACCGTGGACGGCGGCTGACGGAGATCCTGAAGCAGCCCCAGTACGAACCGGTGCCGTTGGAGGAAGAGGTCATCATCATCTACGCCGGCACCCACGGCTACTGCGACCACGTGCCGGTGGCCAGGATGCGGGAGTACGAGGTGGAACTGCTGCGCTTTATGCGCACGGAGCATCCGGAGATCGGCGCCGACATCGCCAAGCGAAAGGAGATCACGGAGGAGACGGAGAAGGCGCTACGAGCGGCGCTGGAAGAGTTCAACCGCCGATGGAAGGCGTGAGGTCAGGGCCGTGGAGACACTACGCGAGATCCGACGTCGCATCCGGAGTATCCGGAACCTCTCCCAGGTAACACGGGCGCTGGAGGCGGTCTCCGCGTCCAACGTCCAACGGGCTCAGGCAGCGGTCCTGGCGACCCGCCCCTACGCCCACCGCGCCTGGGAGGTCATTGTCAACCTGGCGGGAATAAAGGGAATCCCACTCCACCCACTCTTGGTTCACCGCGACCCTCCCCGCTCCGCGCTGATCGTCCTGTTCACCAGCGACCGGGGGCTGTGCGGTGCCTACAACTCCCACATCATCAAGGTGGCCACCGATTTCGCCCAAAGGCTGGACGTTCCGGTGCGGTACATCGCCGTCGGGCGACGGGGGAGGGATGCCCTGTGGCGGATGAGGGCAGAGCTGGTAGCCGAGTTCACCGGCCTCCCTGCCGTGCCGGGCTTTCTCGACCTCTCCCCGGTGGCCCGGGCGGCGATCGAGGAGTTTTTGGAAGGGCGGGCCGATGAGGTCTTCCTGGCGTATACCGATTACATCAACCTGCTGCAACAACGACCCGTGGTCCGCAGACTGCTGCCCCTCCGACCGACCCGGCTGGACGAGCAGGCGGTGAGCGAGTACGTGGTCGACATGCGGCCCGCCCCTGTGGCCGATTACATCTACGAGCCGGATCCGGAGACGGTGCTGAGCACGGTCCTCCCCCGCTTCACCGAACTACAGGTCTACCAGGCGGCGCTGGAGGCGGCGACCAGCGAGCACGCAGCGCGGCAGGTGGCGATGCGTAACGCCACCGATAACGCGGAGGACCTGTTGCGGGACCTGACCCTGACCCGCAACAAGGCCCGCCAGCGGATGATCACGCGGGAACTGCTGGACATCGCCGGCGGGGCGGAGGCGTTGCGGCAGTTGGAGGCGAGGCAGTAGTTCCTAATCGACATCATAACGTCAAGACGTTGAGGAGGTGACGATGGCCCGTAGGGCAGTCGGTCGAGTCGTACAGGTCAAGGGCGGGGTGGTAGACGTAGAGTTCGCCCCGGAGGATCTGCCGGAGATCCACAGCGCTGTGGAGATCCCCCTGAATGGAAGAACACTGGTGCTGGAGGTGGAACAGCAGTTGCCCGGCAACTGGGTCCGCTGCGTGGCGATGGACACCACCGACGGCCTCCAGCGGGGGATGCCCGCCTACACCGACGGTAAACCCATCTCCGTCCCCGTGGGCGAGGCCACGCTGGGGCGCGTCTTTAACGTGCTGGGAGAGCCCATCGACGGCAAGGGCCCGGTGGAAGCGACCGAGTACCGTCCGATCCACCGCCCTGCCCCTCCCTACGAAGAGCAGGCTACCTTCAGCGAGTTCTTCGAGACGGGGATGAAGGTCATCGACCTGGTTGCCCCCTTCACACGGGGAGGGAAGACCGGCATCTTCGGCGGCGCAGGCGTCGGTAAGACGGTCATCATCTACGAGTTGATCTACACCATCGCCAAGTACCACGGCGGTGTCTCCGTCTTCTGCGGCGTCGGCGAGCGAAGCCGTGAGGGGACGGAATTCTATCAGACTCTGACCGAGATGGGAGTGATCGACCGGGCGGTGATGGTCTTCGGTCAGATGAACGAGCCGCCGGGGGTCCGCTTCCGGGTCGGCCTCACCGGGTTGACGATGGCGGAGTACTTCCGCGACAAAGGGATCGACGTCCTCCTCTTCATCGACAACATCTACCGCTTCGTGATGGCCGGGATGGAGGTCTCCGCCCTCCTGGGCCGGATGCCGAGCGCGGTGGGGTACCAGCCGACGCTAGGGACCGACATGGGCGAACTCCAGGAGCGGATCACCAGCACCCGCCAGGGCGCGATCACCTCGATGCAGGCCGTCTACGTCCCCGCCGACGACTACTCTGACCCCGGTCCGGTGACCACCTTCGCCCACCTGGACGCGACCATCACCCTGGAGCGACGGCTGGCGGCCCAGGGCCTCTACCCGGCGGTGGACCCGTTGACCTCGACCTCGCGCATCCTCGACCCACGCGTCGTGGGAGAGGAGCACTACAACATCGCCCGTGAGGTACAGCGGGTGCTCCAGCGGTACCAGGACCTCCAGGACATTATTGCTATCCTGGGCGTGGAGGAGTTGTCCGAAGAGGACAAACTGACGGTGGCGCGGGCGCGGAAGATCCAGCGGTTCCTCACCCAGCCGATGCACGTGGCGGAGCGGTTCACCGGCCGACCCGGGGCCTACGTGCCCATTGAGGAGACGATCCGCGGCTTCCGGGAGATCCTAGAGGGCCGGCACGACGACCTGCCGGAGGAGGCCTTCTACATGGTCGGCACCATCGACGAGGCCGTGGAGAAGGCGAAGACGTTGCGCACGGCCTGAAGGTGGACAAGTAGCGATGGGACTGCAGTTGAGCATCGTGACGCCGGAGCGGGAGTTGTTCACCGGAGAGGTGGACTCCGTCCTGGCTCCAGGGATGGATGGGGAGATGGGGATCCTCCCCCGCCACGCTCCACTGATCGCTGCGCTGAAGGAAGGGGTGCTGATCGCCCGACAAGGGGAGGAGGAGATGGTCTTCGCCGTCCACGGCGGCTATATGCAGGTGCTGCCCGATCGGGTGATCGTGCTGGCGGACGTGGCCGAGCGGGCGGAGGAGATCGACATAGAACGGGCGGAGGCCGCCCGACGTCGCGCAGAGGAATTGCTGAAGAAAGAACCACCGCCGGAGATGCGAGCAGAGGCGATCGCCGCTCTCCGCCGATCCCTGGTGCGGCTGCGGGTCGCTCGCCGCCGCCGGTACCGGATCGAGTCGGAGAGACCGGAGTCGTCCGACTAAAAACCCTCTTTGAAACTCCGTACCCTCTGTGTCTCTGTGGTTAGTTATCCGTCGCGGAGGAGGAATTGCTGGGTAAAGAGATCGGAATCGACCTGGGCACGGTCAACGTGCTCGTGTATGTGAAGGGCAGAGGGATCGTTCTGCAAGAGCCCTCGCTGGTCGCCATCTCTGTCGACGAGGAGAAGATCGTCGCCGTGGGCGAAGAAGCGCGGGCGATGATGGGCCGGACACCCGGGGCATTCGAGGTGATCCGGCCCCTGCGGAACGGGGTCATCGCCGACTATCTGGTCACCGAGCGTATGCTCCACTACTTCCTGCGCAAGGCAGGAGGTCTCTCCCGTCTGTTCAAGCCTCGCGTGATGATCAGCGTGCCCTACGGGGTGACCAGCGTGGAGCGACGGGCGGTGCGGGAGGCGGCGTTGGACGCCGGGGCTGGACGGGCCCACCTGATCCCCGAGCCGATCGCCGCGGCCCTGGGGGCTGGCCTTCCCATCGGGACGCCGTCGGGCAACATGGTCGTGGACCTGGGCGGTGGGGCCAGCGAGGCAGCGGTCATCGCCGTCAACGGCATCGTCGCCGCCAGTTCCGTCCGCGTGGGCGGCGTCCGGCTGGACGATGCGATCGCCGCCTACGTCCGCCGCAAGTACAACCTGCTCATCGGCCAGCCCACCGCCGAAGAGGTCAAGATCCGCATCGGAAGCGCCCTCCCATTGGATGAGCCGCTGACAATGGAGGTGCAGGGCCGCGATCAGGTCAGCGGGCTCCCGAGGACCATCGAATTGTCCTCCGACGAGGTCACCGAGGCACTGAAGGAGCCACTGGCAGCGATGGTCAACGTCGTCAAGGCGGTGCTGGAGCGGACCCCGCCCGAACTGGCCTCCGACATCATCGAGCGGGGGATCGCGCTGGTGGGCGGGACGGCTCTGCTGCGCAAGATCGACGAGCTGATCACCCAAGAGACAGGGGTCCCGGCCTGGGTGGCTGAAGCGCCGATGGCCTGCGTGGCCCTCGGGGCGGGGAAGGCGCTGGAACAGTACGAGATCCTTCGGCGGAGTATTCCGGATATGGATGCGTAGGGGGAGGCAGAAAGCCAAGGGAGCAAGAAAACAGGGAAGCAGAGAATAGGGGGATAGAGAAGCGAGGTGCTGGGTGAGAGTTGGTCGCCTGGCACCTTTTGTATCCCGCGTCCTGCATCTTGTTGCTCGCATTTTGCTTCTTCTGCGAGGGAGGCTTATGACCGAGACCATCCGTCTTCTCACCATTGAGGACTACGACGCGCTGTTGGACCTGTGGCGACGAGCCGGTCTGCACTCTCTGCGTCCGAAGGGACGGGACAGTCGGGAGGCGATCGCCCGTCAGTTGGAAAGCGGGGTAGCGGCGATCCTGGGGTTGGAGGTGGACGGACGGCTGGTCGGTGCGGTCCTGGCGACGCACGACAGCCGCAAGGGGTGGATCAACCGGCTGGCGGTGGACCCCGCCTACCGCCGGCGGGGATACGGCCTGCGGCTCATCGAGGCAGCGGAGGCCTGGCTACGCGAGCAGGGGATGCGGATCATCGCCGCTCTGGTAGAAAGCAACAACCCGGCCTCCTTGGCGCTCTTCCAGAAGGCCGGGTACATCGAGATCGACCGGGGAATCCACTACCTGACGAAGCGGGAAAGCGAGGAGGTGTAGAGAACCGCCCGGTCCCCCCTACCGATATTTGTGATACCGCTTGAAGACCTCGCCGACGCTGCGCCCTTCGTGGACCCGACGGATGACCTCCCCGAGCAGCGGAGCGACGGAGAGGATGGTCAGCCTGGGCAGCTGCTTCTCCGGCGGGATCGGGATCGAGTTGGTGGTGATGAACTCCTTCACGTCCAGGCCCCGCAGCCGCTCAGCGGCTGGTGGGGAGAGGACGGGATGGGCAAAGGAGACGTAGATGTCCCTCGCGCCGTGGTCCCGTGCCGTCTTCACGGCGTTGACGATGGTGCTGCCCGTATCCACCTCGTCATCAACGATGATCACGTCGCAGCCCTCCACCTCGCCCACGAGGGTGAGGGCCTCGGTATCCTTCCCCACACGCCGCTTCTCCACCATCGCCAGGGGAAGCTCCAGTTCCTCCGCGAGGTTGCGCGCCTTCTTGGCGAACCCCAGGTCCGCAGCGACGACCACCGCGTTCTTCAGCTGCTTTTCCTTGAGATAGTCGGAAAGGATAGAGAACGCGGTCAACGTGTCTCCAGGGATGCCGAAAAAACCCTGGATCTGATCGGCGTGGAGGTCAAGGGTGATGTACCGGTCGGCTCCAGCGATGGTGATCATATCGGCGATCAGACGGGCGGTGATCGGGACGCGGGGCTGGTCCTTCTTGTCCGACCGCCCATACGCCAGATAAGGGATCACCGCGGTGATCCGGTCGGGAGACGCTCGCCGCAACGCATCCAAAAAGATGAGAAGCTCCATTATATTCTCGTTGACAGGGGAGGAAGTGGTCTGGATGAGGAAAACATCCTGACCCCGGACGCTCTCGTGCAACCGGACGAAGATATTTTCATTGGGGAAGCGGATGACATCCCGGCCCGAGAGCGGGACCCCCAGATACTCACTGATCTCCTCAGCGAGCGCTGTGCAGCCAGTTCCACTAAACAGTTTGATATCTCCGTGCATCGTCTCCCCTTTGTGCTGGAAGTGTTATCGCTGTTGTCCCTCCCACTCAGGGCGGAGGACGCTCATAATCAGTTGATCGCGGTACCTTCCTTCCCGAAAAATCACTTCGCGCAATCTCCCCTCCCGCTGGAAGCCGCACTTCTCGTAGCAGCGGATGCCGCGGGTGTTATCGTCGTCCACCCTCAAGGAGACCCGATGTAGATTCATCTCCGTGAAAGCCAACCGCAGAAGGGTACGGATCGCATCGGTGCCGTAACCTTGATTCCAGTAGTCCTTCTCGCCGATAACGATCCCCAGTTCCGCATTCCGGTCCTTCCAGTTGATCCGATGCAGGCCGATGTTGCCGATGTGGACCCCCTCCAGCGTCTCGATGGCCAGCACCACATCCTCGTTGCGCGCCAACCGCTCCTGAAGACGCTCGAACCACTGCTCCTCTTGGGCGAGGGAGGGAGGGAGATAGATGAGAAGGTGCCGTCGGACCTCTGGATCGCTAAACCAGCGGACGAAACGGGGGAGGTCCTCCCGCTCGATGGGGCGCAGTCGAACTATCTCTCCTGTGATCATCCTTCCTCCTGTCGCAGATGGCATCGATCGTTCACCGGCCGGATGCGCGGCTGTGCTCCTTCAGGCCTACCAGCGATTCGACCGCCGTGTACACATCCGTCTCGCGGGCCGCGATGCGCTCCACCCAACGGTCCAGTTCCTCCTCTCCCACACGCTCAAGCAACTGACCGACGAGTGTTTCCTCCAGCGCCTGCATCAGATCGGCACGGATCCGCTCCCGCTCCCGTCGGTCCCAGAGGCCGCTTTGCCGGAGGTAGGCCCGATGCGCACCGATGGCCTCCACCACCGCCTTCACGCCGGTCCCGTTCAGCGCGACCGTCTTGATGACAGGGGGACGCCAGGCTTCGGCATCGCCCGCGTTGTTCCGCCCCAGGTCCAGCGTAACCTCCAGCGCGCGGGCCGTCTGCTCGGCCCCGGAACGGTCGGCTTTGTTCACCACCAGGATATCGGCGATCTCCAAGAGGCCGGCCTTCAACGCCTGGACGTCGTCCCCCAGCCCCGGAGCCTCCACGACCACGACGGTGTGGGCGGTACGGGCCACGTCCACCTCCGCCTGCCCCACACCGACCGTCTCCACCAGCACCGTCTCGAAGCCCACACCGTCCAGCACCTTCACCGCGTCGCTGGTAGCCCGGGCCAGTCCGCCCAGGCTCCCACGGGTGGCCATGCTGCGGATAAAGATCCCGGGATCGCCAGCCAAGTCCCGCATCCGCACCCGATCCCCGAGGATCGCGCCACCGGTGAAGGGGCTGGTGGGGTCTACAGCGACGATACCGACGGTGCTCCCCTGAGCCCGAAGGGTCTTAGCCAGTTCGTTGACCAGGGTGGATTTTCCGGTGCCCGGCGCGCCGGTCACGCCGACGACGTGGGCACGCCCGGTGTGGGGATGGAGGGCCGCCAGAGCCTCCCGGGCCTGCGGCCCGTCGTCTTCAATGAGAGAGAGAAGCCGGGCCAGCGCACGCCGGTCCCCGGCCAGGGCTTTCTCTACCAGGTCCACGTTATCCCCCAGCCAGGTGGCGGCGGAAGGCCTCGACGATAGTAACGGTGGAGGTGCCGGGGCCAAAGATCTCGACGACCCCCATCTTCCTCAGGGTCTCGGCGTCCTCATCGGGGATGATGCCGCCGACGAAGACCTTGACGTCTTCCAGGCCGGCCTCGCGGAGCCCCTCGAGGACACGCGGCACAAGGGTCATATGAGCGCCGGAGAGGATGCTCAGCCCTATGGCGTCTACATCCTCCTGCAGCGCAGCCTCCACGATCATCTCCGGCGTCTGCCGGAGGCCGGTGTAGATGACCTCCATTCCGGCGTCTCGGAGGGCCCGGGCGACCACCTTGGCCCCCCGATCGTGACCGTCCAGGCCCGGCTTGGCAATGAGGACACGGTATTGCTTGCTCACTGGCGTCACTCCTTGCGGTCGGTCTGGCTGAGGCGAAAACACTGGAGCCCGTGCTTCCGCGGGGATTATACCCTAAGTCGTTCAGATTGGAAAGGTCGATCGCCCATCAACTGCTATCGATACTGGTCCCCCCTCAACATTCGCCGCAGGAAGTGGTACATCGCGTAGCACTCCAGCGCGAAGGGGGGGAAACCCAGCATCCCCAGGATCGGCATTCGGAAGTAGTAGACGCCGAAGTCCAAAGGCCACGGCAGCGTGTACCGCCACCCTGCCATCGCCCAGAAGTTCCAGAACTCCCACAGCAGGCCACAGATACCCCCTGCGACCAGCAGGAGGTACAGGGGACGTGGGTTTCCTTCCTCTAGCGACCGATAGACGGAGGGAGCACCCAGCGCGCGGTTGAGAGGTTCGAGGAAGAGAACGAAGCCGACCCACACGAAGGCGAACGTGTAGCGGGCCACGCGAAGGGGCAGCAGCGGTGGGATCACCAGGCAGGCGATACCCAGCAGGAAGGAGACCGCGAGCCAAAGGGGGGACATCTCCCGCGGCCGGATCCGTGCCGCCCGGAACAGTCCAGCCCCCTCCAGCACGTCCGCCGTCTCCAGGATACCGGGGAAGATGGTAGCGAACGACCACAGATAGGCCAGGTTCCGCACCCACGAGTTCTCTGGGACCCCAACGTAGTACCAGTTCCGCAGATGCATGTTGTACGCCTCGAAGATCAGCCAGCACCCCACGGAGAGCCAGGCCATCAGCAGCGCTTCGCGGGGACGGTCGTGGATCAGGGAGTGGCCCCGCAGACGAAGGGCCAGACCGTCGGCGAAAAGGATGTAACCGGTCCAGACAATGGGGGTGAACCACCGGCCGACGAAGGGCTGACGGGCGAAGAGAAGGGCCTCGGCGACGAGGACGATGGCCACACCCAGCCATCCGTACCAGGGGAACTGTCTCTCCTGGTCCACTTTCCACCTCCTCAGGAGTCACACGGTTCCCTCACCCGCCGCAGAAACACAGGAGGTACGGGGTTTTCCGGCGGGAAGGCCTTTCCTCATCTGCGCCCAGGGTCGGGCTGGGATGAAAATACTAACACAAGTGGAGGGAAAGACAAGTTGGGCCGCTGATACGCCCCGGTGTTACAACAAGCGGCGCACGGGGATACCCGCGCGCCGCCTCTTCAATGACTCCAGCAGCAAAGATCACCCTTGCTCCGGCTCTACCATCGACCGCTTGTACCGATACACGATGCGCCCTCGGGTGGGGTCGTAAGGGGAAAGTTCTACCTTCACACGATCCCCCAGCAGGATACGGATGTAGTATTTCCTCATCCTGCCGGAGAGGTAGGCCAATACTTCGTGCCCCGTATCCAACTTCACCCGAAACTGGGTCCCAGGCAAGGCTTCTATAACCGTCCCCTCGACCTCGATCTTTCCCTCTTTCTTACCCATAGGACGCACCACCCTCCCTAGCCTGTGACTTCCTAAACCTCGCCAACTGGAGCCACCGGCTCGTCTGTCACTTCCTCTGTTACCGGCTCAGCAAGGGTGGAAGGCTCCTCCTCTGCGACCGGAGCCGGCTCCGCCTCCACAGCCTCTTCGGCAGCCGGGGCCGGTTCGGCCTCCACAGCCCCTTCGGCGGCCGGGGTAGGCTCCACATCCTCGTCGACCCCCTCGGCCTCCGCCGATTCACCCTCCTCCTCGCTCAGGCGGGCCGCCTTCTCGGCTGCCCAAGCCTCCCATTCCTCCCGACGCACCCGCCGGGCGCTGAGGCCGATGCGGCGACGGTGCTTTTCGACCCGGATGACCTTGACCAGCACCCGATCCCCCGGCTGGAGCACCTCCTCCGGCACGACCGCAGGAGCACCGACCAGTTCACTAGCGTGGAGCAAACCCTCCACACCAGGCTCCAACTCCACAAACGCACCAAGGCTGGAGACCTGGGTGACCGTGCCCTCCACCAGTTGCCCTTCGTGATACCGCTGGTCCACCGACCCCCAGGGGTCCTCCTGCGTCTGTTTGATGCTGAGGGCGATCCGCTCGTGCTGACGGTCCACCTCCAGCACAACCACCTCGACCTCGTCCCCCACCTTTACGACCTCTCGCGGGTTATCCACGCGACCCCAGGAGAGTTCCGAGATGTGGACCAGGCCGTCCGCCCCTCCCAGATCGACAAAGACGCCGAAATCGACGATGCTGGAGACCACCCCCCGGCGTCGCTCGCCCACCTGGAGTTCCTCCAGCAACCGCTGCTTCCGCATCCGCTGCCACGTCCGATACGCCTGCCGCTGGGAGAAGATCAGCCGACGACGGCGGCGGTCCACCTCGATGACCCGCAGGCCGATGGTCTGGCCGACCATCTGGCGAAGCCGTTCCTTCCGTTCCTCCTCGGAGAGACGGCGGGGCAGTCCAACGATGTGGGAGATCGGAACGAACCCCCGGATCCGCCCGAAGTGGACGATCAGCCCACCTCGATTGTATCCGACCACCTCCGTCTCGTAGATCTGGCGGCTCTCCAGCATCTCCTCGGCCCGGAGCCAATCCTCAGCCATGCGGGCTTTGTAGATTGAGAGGGGCACATACTCGTGTCCCTCCCGAGGGCGGAGGACCAACACCGGCACCTGATCCCCCTCCTGCACCGGCTCCATCCGGGCGCGGCGCATCCGCTCCAGGTCCTCCTGAGGGACGAAACCCTCCCGCTTGTAGCCGATGTCCACCAGGGCACCCTGATCGTCGATCTTGATGATCGTGCCCGTGCAGATGTCTCCCGGCCGGGGAGGAGCGTAATCGAAATGCTCCTCCAGCAACGCTTCCATGTCCGTTATCTCCGCTACCGGCTCGGTCTGCTCTTGACCTTCGTTGGTCGGTTCCATCTCCATTCCCATAACCTCTCCCACCAGACCCTGCCCCGCACGAAAAGACCCGTCATCGCCGACGCTCCGTGCCGCCGCGCAGACGATGCCGGGTCTTCGGGCTCCCTGCCCAGCATCGGTAACCTGTCGATAATCCTCGCTGCGCCTCCTCCAAGAAGGACCGGCACAAACTACGACTCGGCGTACCGTCTTCCACGGGGCGGATCTGAGAAAAATATGTCGCTTGTTATTGTATCACGGCGCAAGGTGAAAGTCAAATCAGGTTTGACACCGAGGGCAGAAGTGGGTCCCTCGTCCGCCCACGCGGGCTCGCTGGATCGGTGTGCCGCAGCGTGGACAGGGCTGACCAGCCCGCCGGTAAACGGCGAGGCGCGGCGCGAAATCGCCTGGTTGACCATCCGCCCCTACGTACTGCCCATCCTCCAACGTGGTTCCACGTCCGGCGATCGCTTCCTCCAGCACCTCACGGATCGCCCTATGCAAACGGGCAACCTCCTCCTCGGTGAGGCGGTCCGCCCGGCGCAGTGGGTGGAGCCCTGCCCGCCAGAGCACCTCATCAGCATAGATATTGCCCAGGCCAGCCACGACCCGCTGGTCGAGCAGCAGCGGCTTCAGCCGGGCCCGCCGTCCCGCCAGCCGATCCCGCAACTGCTCCACCGTGAACCCTTCGTCCAGCGGCTCCGGCCCCAGGCCCTCCACCACCCGGCCCGGGTCCTCCACCAGCGCCATCCGCCCGAACTTGCGGGGGTCGAAGAAGAACAACCGGGAACCGTCGTCCAGGGCCAGCGCGACCCGGAGATGCCGGTCTTCCGCCGGATTCCCCCGCCCCACCACCAGCCGCCCGCTCATCCGCAGGTGAATCAAGAGAAAAAGGTCGCCGTCCAGCCGGATCACCACCCACTTACCGCGTCGCTTGATCTCCTCGATACGCCGCCCCTGCAGTCGGCGCACGAAGGTCTCAACGTCCGGCACGGCGACCGTCCGCTCCCAACGGACCTCTACATCGGCGATCCGTCGGCCGACCAGCCCCTGCAGCCCTCGAACGATCGTCTCTACCTCGGGCAACTCCGGCATCGAGCAGGTCGCACCGGCTTACAATTCCACGAAATACGCCTGCGCTGCCCGGTCGATCAGGTCGGGGGTCAACCTCGGCGGCACGTTGAGATACCGGGCGATGTCGCACAACTGGTCCACGATGTCCCGCGGGTGACAGGCCCGCAGTGGCCGGTTGGGTTTGATGTAGTACTTCTGCAGAAGATAGGCCAACCCCCGGTCGTCGTAAGGAACCCCCCGGTCGGCACACACCCGCCGGAAGATCTCCCGGTACTCCTCAAAGGAAGGGTCCTTGATGTGGATCTTGTGCCGAATCCGGCGCAGGAACGCCTCGTCCACCAGATCTTTGGGTGCTAGGTTGGTGGCGAAGACGATCAGCACGTCGAAGGGGACCTCGATCTTACGCCCCGTGTGCAGGGTCAGATAGTCCACCCGCTTCTCCAGGGGGACGATCCACCGGTTCAAGAGATCCCTGGGCCGGACCTGCTGGCGGCCGAAGTCGTCGATGAGGAGCATCCCTCCGTTGGCCTTCATCTGGACCGGTGCCTCGTAGTACTTGTTGGTCGAATCGTACACCAGGTCCAGGCTCTCCAGCGTGAGTTCGCCCCCGGTGACGATCACCGGTCGGCGGATCAGGACCCAGCGCGGGTCGATCGACTGGGAATGATGGGCAGGCGGAGCCTGCTGCGCGGGCACGTGGTTGACGTTGTCGAAGACCTTGATCACCTGCCCTCCCACCTCGACGGCGTAGGGAATGTAGAGCGTGCTGTTCAGCAACATCCTGCCGATCGCCTCGGCGATGGTCGTCTTGCCGTTGCCCGGGGGACCGAAGAGGAAGATGGACTTGCCGGAATTGACCGCCGGACCCAACTGGGCGAAGGTCTCCTCGCTGATGACCAAGTGCGCGAGGGCCTGGCGCATCATCCGCTGGTGGATGACCACCTGGCGCAGCGGTTGCTTCCGGATCGCGTCCGCATACACATCGAGCGGGACCGGCGCGGGACCAGCATACTGGCTGCGGTCCAGCGCCTCCCGGGCCATCAACCGCCCCTTGTCCGAGATGGCGTACTGATACGCCGCCTCGGCAAACCCTCCGGCCCCCTTAACCTCGCACAATTTCTCCCGCTTGAGGAACTCCAGCACCTGGCTAACCACCCCGGCGAACGGGAGTTTCATCCGCTCTGCCAACTCGTAGCCCGAGAGGTACCCTTCAAAGTACATAATCTTCAACGCCAGGTCGGCCAGAAAACCCAGGCTCAGCCCCGTCTCCTCAACGGACCGGGGCAGGGGCGGCACAAAGCCGGACGAGGTCGTGCTTCGCTCTTTCGGTTGGACCATCTCTCTCTCCTTACGACCGGGGCATTGTCTCGCTACGGAGACGCAGAGGGCACAGAGCCTCTCCCCACATCTTAGTTCTCTGTGCTCTGCGGATTTCATTATACTACAGGGAATAGGCTTTGACCAACGGCCTCCCGTCAAGTATAATCGTCGACAGGAGGTGGGCTGTGACCCTGCGGTTGAATCGACTCACCCTTCCGGTCGAGCGGATGGCGGAGGTGCTGGCCACGCGGGAGGAGGACTTCGCCCGTCGCATGCGGGAGGCCCGTGCCTGGCGGAGGGCCTACGCTGACCGGGGAGCGACCCTCAGAGAGGTCGCACGGGAAGCGAACGCGGCGATCCCCACAGAGGAACCCCTGGACACGGTGGTCCCCCTTCCCCCCATACCGGAACGGTTCACCGTCATCGGGGCAGACGGCTCCACCATTCCCCCAGATCGGCACGGGGCCGCCCTCTACTACGTGATCAACATCGGCAGCCTGGTCTACCGGCATGGCAGCGGCGAGACCCCCGAGGCCCACAGTATCCCCCACCTGGGCTACACCGAAGAGGAACTCTTCGAAGGGACCACGCTGGTCTCCGGCAACCTGTTGGACGTCCGGCGCGACCAGGCGGAGGTGAACCACCTGGCCGAACTGGTGGAGCAAGAGCCGGAGGGGCCGACCCTCGCGCTGGTGGACGGGACCCTGCTGCTGTGGGTGCTGGAGAATCTCCCCCTCGATACGAGAAAGAAGAAGGTGCAACGATACCTCGATGCTCTGACCCGGGTGCAGAAAGGGAAAGCCGCCGTGGCCGGGTTCATCAGCCGCCCCCGCCACGCCGAGGTCAGCCGGTTGCTGCTGCTGGCCCACCTGGATGGGAATACAGAGAAGGTCCAGGAGGCGGAGCGCGGCCGCCTACCACTGCCAGATCGGGTGATCTTCGCCGATCTGCCGCCAGGCGGTCGCTCCGCCCTGTTCACCTCCCCCAGCAGCATCAACCACACCTACTACGAGCCCGCCGGTCACGAGGTGTGGTTCTTCTACGTCAACGTCGCCGCGGAGGAGGAAGACCCGGTCATCGCCCGGATCGAGGTGCCGGTCTGGGTGGCCCGTTCGCCCGACCTGCTATCGCTGGTCCACGCTGGCGTGGTCGCCCAGAGCCGGATCGCCGGAGGCTACCCCTACGCCCTGGCCCGCGCCGACGAACTGGCCTACATCAGCGGGCCGGAGCGCCAACGACTACAGGAAATGGTCGAAACGGCCCTGCTGCGGGCAGGGCTGATGCCGAGCCCCTCCCCAAAGGCGTTCTACAAGAGCATGACCCGCTCCGGAAGGAGGTGGTGATGAGCGAAGCACGGATTCCAGTCGGGCGGGTGCTGCGGGCGTCGAACCGAGGGTTCACCGTGGGATGCCGGGTGATGCAGCCGGACATCCCGGCCTTCGGCTCCTTCGTCCGCGCCGACGCCCGCGCCCCCGAAGGGGCGATCTACGGCCTCATCTACGACGTCACGATCCAGGACGACCTCTTCGTCCGCCGCTTCGTGATGGTCGAGCCGCCCGAGGAGGTGGTGCGCGACCAGCGGGAGAACCGCCAGGTCCCCATCGAGGTGAGCATCCTGGCGGTGGGGTATCGGGTGGGCGACCATATCGTTCACGGCATCCCCCCCCAGCCCCCGGTTACGATGGACTACCTCTACCCCTGCACGCCGGACGAGATCGTCGACTTCACCCGTCGGTTCGACTACTTCCGGCTGGTGCTGAACGCGCCGGGTGTCCCGGCCGACGAACTGCTGGCGACCAGCCTGCTGGCCGCCGCCGCCGCCCGGCCCGCGGAGGAGCGGACGGACTTCCTCGTCGAAGCCGGGCGGGAGTTGACTCGTCTCCTCGCCAACGACCTCATCCGTTTGGACAACCTGCTGCGGCGGATCCGGACGGCAGTAGGCCTGCAGGAGGTTTGAGAAAAATGAGCAACGACTTCCTGTTTCCCGACGATCTGGAGGCGCTGGACCCGGCGGTGGCCCATCTGATCGAACTGGAGGCGGAGCGGCAGGCGCGGAAGTTGATCATGATTCCCTCCGAGAGCTATACCCCCCGCGCCGTCCGGCAGGCCCTCGGCTCCGTCTTCACCAACATCTACGCTGAGGGCTACCCCCTGCCGGAGACGCGCTGGATGACGGAGGAACAGATCCTGGACTACGAGGCCCAGATGGCCTTCTTCAAGCGGTACGGCGACCTGCGCTACTATATGGGCGTGGAATACGCCGACATCGCCGAGGCGCTGGCCCGCCGTCGCTGCGCGGAGGCGTTCGCCACCGATGCTGTCCCCGCCGACCGCATCTACGTCAACGTCCAGCCTCTCTCCGGCTCCCCGGCCAACATCGCCGTGTACGAGGCGCTGTTGAAAGAAGGGGACACCATTATGGGAATGGACCTTACCCACGGTGGCCACCTCACCCACGGCAGCCCGGCCAACGTCTCCGGCCAGCGATACCACGCCGTCTTCTACCGGGTCGATCCCCAGACGGAGTTGCTGGACTACGATCAGATCCGGGACCTAGCCCGCAGGCACCGCCCGCGGATCATCGTCGCCGGGTACACCTCCTACCCGCGCGCGCCGGACTGGCAGACGTTCCGCGAGATCGCCGACGAGGTAGGGGCCTATCTCCTGGCCGACATCGCCCACGTGGCCGGGATGGTCATCGCCGGGGCCTACCCCACCCCACTGGGACACGCCCACGTCATCACCTTCACCACCCACAAGACGCTCTGTGGGCCCCGCGCTGCCTGCATCCTCACCACCGACCCGCTCATCGCCCGCCGGATCGACCATGCCGTCTTCCCCGGCCTGCAGGGCGGTCCTCACGTCAACAAGTTCGTGGCGATGGCGGTGGCCTTCCGACTGGCCCGCACCGAGCGGTTCCGCGCCCTGCAGCACCAGATCGTGGCCAACGCCAAGGCGCTGGCCCAGGCCCTGGAGGAAGAAGGGCTGCGCGTCCCCTACGGCGGCACCGACTCCCACCTCCTCCTGGTGGACTGCAAGACCATCAAGGGGCCCTTCGGCGARCCGCTSCTKGGAGACACGGCCGCCCGCGTCCTCGACCACGTYGGCATCGTCTGCAACCGGAACACCATCCCCGGCGACCCCAGCCCCGCCCTCGCCAGCGGYATCCGGCTGGGCACYCCSTGGGTCACCCAGCGRGGCTTCCGCGAGCCCGAGATGCGGGAACTGGCCCACCTCATCGCCGAGACCCTCAAGGCGATCCAGCCCTACACCTACCCCGGCCGCCGCGGRCCGGTCTACCGGGGCAAGGTGGAGTTCGACACGCTGGAGAAGGCACGGCTGGCGGTGGCGGAACTGGCCGAAAAGGCAGCGGTGGACTACGAGGTGAAGTGCACCGGCTACCCCCACCACTGCCTGCTCACCGACATCCGCCCGCCTGAGAGCGAGTGGAGCCTCATCGAGATCGAAGGGAACGCCGCTCCCGCCTTCCTCGAGATGGCGCTGGTGGAGCCGGTGACCGACCTGGAGCCGGGCACCCCCCGACCGGTGACCCTGCTGGAAGCCGACGGGGATGTGATGGCCCGAGGTCTCCTCACCCGCCCCACCTTCGTCCGCCACCGCTACCAACTGACCGTCCCCACCGACCGGCTGCAGCGGGTGCTGACCTGGCTGCGCGACCTCTCCGACGGCTACGTCCTCTTCGATCCCCACGACCTGCAGGCCAAACTCCCTGGTCCGGTGGTGGTGCGGAACCTGGGGGCGACGGATCTCCCTGCAGGGATAGGAGCCCAAGACCCAGAGGGCCGGAAGGGCGCAGAGGGGGACCGTGAGGACACGGAGGGACGTAAGGGCGCAATTGAATTACGCCCTCACGGCCCTTACGTCCCCCACACCCTCTCCCACAAGCCCTACTACATCGCCCTCTCCACCCACCGGGACGCAGAGCCGCGCGGGGGGCCGCTGCCTCCCTTCGAGTGGGAGGAGCCGGAGGAGGCTCCCCTCCGGCGGACGCCCCTCTATGAGACCCACAGGCGGCTGGGGGCCAAGATGGTCCCCTTCGCCGGGTGGGAGATGCCGCTGCGGTACGGGCAGGTGCTGGAGGAGCACCGCGCGGTGCGGGAGACGGCCGGCCTGTTCGACGTGGGCCATATGGGTATCTTCGAGGTCTCCGGCCCCCTCGCCGCCCCCTTCCTGGACCTGGTGACCACCAACGACGTCAACCGGCTCCGGCCGGGCCGCTCCCACTACGGCTTCCTGCTCGACCCCGAGGGGCGCGTGATCGACGACCTGCTGGTGTATATGCGGGGCCCTGGTCGGTACATGCTGGTGGTCAACGCCGCCAACACCGCCAAGGACTGGGCATGGTTGAACGCGGTCAACGAGGGCAAGGTCCTCATCGACCCGGACCGGCCCTGGGTCCGCTCCCCCTTCCGGGCCGACCTGGTGGACCTGCGCGCGCCCGATCAGGAGCACAACTGGCGGGTGGACCTGGCGCTGCAGGGGCCGAGGGCGCGGGACGTGCTCCTGGCCTGGCTGGAGGCCAGCCCGAAGGGACCGGCCACGGAGGAGATCCGCGGGCGACTCCTGGGGATGCGCCGGACGGATCTCATTGAAGTGACATGGCCCTGGCCCGACGCCCCCGGCGGCGTCTTCGACCTGATCATCGCCCGCACCGGCTACACCGGCGAGCCGATGGGGTTCGAGATCTTCGTCCATCCGGACTGGGCCCCTCTCCTCTGGGAGGTATTGCTCCAGTTCGGCGGGCCGCTGGGCCTGCGCCCGGTGGGGCTGGCAGCCCGCGATTCGCTCCGCATCGAGGCGGGTCTCCCCCTCTACGGCCACGAACTGGCCGGGCCGCTGGACCTGCGGCCGGACGACGCCGGGCTGGAGGGGTACGTCAAGCTGTACAAACCGTTCTTCGTCGGACGGACCGCCTTCCGCGCCCACGCTGCGCAACGGAAGATGGAGATCGTCCGCTTCCGACTCAAGGAGCAGAACGTGCCGATGCCCAACCAGGGCGACCGAGTGCTGGACCGACGGGGGCGGGTGATCGGTCAGGTGACCTCCTGCGCGCGGGATACAGAGGGGTACCTCCTGGGGATGGCCTACGTGGACCGGCGGTTCGCCAAACCAGGCGAGGAGATCCACGTCCTCGCCACCGCCCGCAAACCAACGGAGAAGCCGTTGGAGGAACTGGAGATCGGGGACCGGGTCGCCCTGGCCAGCGAGGGGGTGGTATTGGAGCGGTTCCCGCGGCGGTAAAGGAGGCAGGATGCAGGAAACAGAGGACAAGACGCAGGGTGCAGGGTGCAGGGTACGCGGGACAGAGAAGAAGGGCCGCGGGACGGTAGCGGTGATGGCGGTGGTGGCGGTGATGGTGGCGGCGATGGCCTGTAACGCGCCGACGCCGACGCCTTCCGCTTCCCCCACCCCATTCGTTGCCCCGACCTTCACACCTACTCCTACACCCCCCGCGCCCCCTACCCCCACACCCCCGCCGCCTACCGCTACCCCTCAGGAGCCGGCAGCCAACATCGTGATCGACTTCGAGACGTGGGGGACCTGGCGGCGCGGGGATCAGCCCAACGGGACCTTCGAACAGTCAAACGAGCAGGTCTACGGAGGGCAGTTCGCGGGCAGACTGGCCTACCACTTCCCCACCCCCGGCAACGACTTCGTCGTCTTCGTCCACCCGGCCCCTATCCCGGGCACTCCGGACCGCATCCACGCCTGGGTTTACGGGGACGGCGCGGGCCACTTCTTCAACCTCTGGATCCGCGACGCCGAAGGGGAGATCTGGCAGGTACCGCTGGGCCGGGTCGAGCACACCGGCTGGCGGCAGATGGAGGGCCGGATCGAAACGGGACAGGAGTGGCCCTGGGACCACATCAGTGGACCGTCGAACGGGGCGGTGGACTACCCCATCGAGTTCTACGCCGTGGTGCTGGACGATGGGGAGGACACCTTCGTCGGGGATGGGGTGATCTTCGTGGACGAGATCACGGTGCCGTGACATGGGTCACAAGGTCGCAGGGTCGCATCCCCTCCGCGACCCTGCGACCTTGTGACGCTTTCCTACCCTTCCCAGCGTAAGATCAGTTCCTTCGCCGCCCGCACCTCATCCAATCGGCGCACCGGTGCGTTGTGGGGCGCCTCGTGGAGCAGGTCGGGGTTCGTCCGCGCCTCCTCGGCGATCTTCAGGAGGGCGTCGGCAAACGCGTCCAGCGTCTCCTTGCTCTCCGTCTCCGTCGGCTCGATCATCAGCGCTTCACGGACGATGAGGGGGAAGTAGTTGGTGGGCGGGTGGAAGCCGTAATCGATGAGCCGCTTGGAGATGTCCAGCGCCCGCACGTCGGGCGCATCAGGGATGCGGCCCTCGCAGACGAACTCGTGCATACAGGTCCGATCGTAGGGCACACGGTACATCCCCTTGATCCGGTGCATCAGGTAGTTGGCGTTGAGCACCGCGTACTCCGCCACCCGGCGCAGCCCCTCCGGACCCAGCATCCGGATGTAGGTGTAGGCCCGCACCATCACCCCGAAGTGGCCGTAGAACGCCTTCACCCGGCCGATGGACTTAGGAGGCATCACCAACGTGAAGAAGGGCGCGTCCTCGTCCGACCGGTCAGGGTCGACGGCGACGATGGGACCAGGGAGGAAGTCGGCGAGCCGTTCGGAGGCCGCCACCGGACCGGAGCCGGGGCCGCCGCCGCCGTGGGGCGTGCTGAAGGTCTTGTGCAGGTTGTAGTGGAGGACGTCGAAGCCCAGGTCGCCCGGGCGGGCGATCCCCAGCAGGGCGTTCATATTGGCCCCGTCGCCGTACATCAGCCCGCCGTGCTCGTGGACCAGACCGGAGATCTCCTCCAGGTGCTCGTCGAACAGCCCCAGCGTGTTGGGGTTGGTGAGCATCATCCCCACCAGATGGTCGCTGTGCTCCTCGCAGGCCGCCTTCAGCGCGGCCAGGTCCACGTTCCCCCGGTCGTCGGAGGGGACCTCGATCACGCGCATGCCGCTCATCGTCGTGCTGGCCGGGTTGGTGCCGTGGGCCGAATCCGGCACCAGGATCACGTCCCGATGCGCCTCCCCCCGGTCGATCTGGTAAGCGCGCATCATCAGCACGCCGGCCAACTCCCCGTGGGCCCCCGCCGCCGGTTGCAGGCTCACCCCGGCGAACCCCCCGATCTCCTTCAGGAACTCCTGAAGGTAATACATCAGGAAGAGCGCGCCCTGCACCGTCTCCTCGTCCTGATAGGGATGGAGGTGGACGAAGCCCGGCAGGCGGCACATCTCCTCGTTGATCTTGGGGTTGTACTTCATCGTGCAGGAGCCGAGCGGGTAGAACCCGACGTCCACCCCGTAGTTCAACTGGGAGAGGTGGGTGTAGTGTCGGATCAGGTCCTGCTCGCTCACCTCCGGCAGCGGTAGGTCCTCCCGCACCAGCCCCTCGGGCAGATCGGCCTCGGGTACGTCCAGGTCCGGCAAGGGAACCGCGCATCGGCCCGGACGGGAGATCTCGAAGATCAAGGGTTCGACCACGCGATCGTCTCCCACTTCATTCCTCCAACAGCGTCTTAAACTCGGCGTGGTGCTCTTCCTCGTCCATCAGAATCTGCCGGAACAGGCGGGCGGTGGTGATGTCCCCCTCCTGCTCCGCCAGGGCGATGATCTCTTTGTAAAGCGCGATGGCCTCCTCCTCGGCCCTGGCGTCCAATTCCAGCATCTCCCGCCAGTTCTCCCCGACGGTGATGGGGTCCGGCTTGGTGGTCGGCACGCCGCCCAGGTAGTCGACCCGCTCGGCGATCGCCTCGGCGTGCTTCATCTCCTCGATGGCGATCTCCTTGAAGACCCCGCCGATCGCCGCCGCATACGGCCCGCCGATGCGCACGTGCTGCCACATGTACTGAATGGATACCTGAATCTCCCGGGCGATGGCCCGGTTCATCAGCTCGATCAGTTTCTCGCTCATCGCTCCCTCCCTATGGGGTTACAAGGTTACAGGTTCGGATCGCCCCGGCTCGCAATATCTCAACCTGAAACCTGTAACCAGCAACTACTAACTCCCGACCTCCCCCAACGCTTCCACCAACATGTCGATCTCCTCCCGTGGGTTCATCTCGGTCACGCAGAGGAGCATATGATTCTCCAGATGGGGATAGTCCCGCCCCAGGTCGTACCCGCCGATGATCCCCCACTCGTCCAAGAGGAAGTCGTTGATCTCCTTGACCGGGCGTGGACAGCGGACGACGAACTCCTTGAAGAAGGGCTTGTCCCGAAGGACGGTGAACCCTTTCAGCGCGTCGATGCGATCCGCCGCGTAGTGGGCCTTGTGGTAGCAGAGTTCGGCCACTCTGCGCATCCCGCACTTCCCCAGGGCCGCCATATAGACCGCCGCTGCCAGTGCGACGAGCCCCTGGTTGGTGCAGATGTTGGACGTGGCCTTCTCCCGGCGGATGTGCTGTTCGCGGGTGGAGAGGGTGAGGACGAACCCCCGCTTCCCCTCGGCGTCCACCGTCTGCCCCACCAGCCGCCCGGCCATCTTGCGCACGTACTTCATCCGCGTGGCGAAGAAGCCCAGGTAGGGCCCACCGAAGTTCAGCCCGGCGCCCATCCCCTGGCCCTCCCCCACCACGATGTCCGCCCCGAACTCGCCCGGCGGCTTCAGCAGCCCCAGCGCGATGGGGTCGGCGACGACGACGAACAACGCGCCGACCGCGTGCGCCGCCTCCGCCAGCGGGGTCAGGTCCTCGAACCGCCCCAGGAAGTCCGGATACTGGACAATGAGGCAGGCCGTCTCTCCGTTCAGGAGCCCCTTCAGGTCCGCAGCCTCCTCCGCCTCGACGATCTCCAGTCCCATCCCTTGGGTGTATGTACGCACCACCTCCCGGTACTCGGGATGGACGTAGCGAGAGAGGACTACCTTGCGTCGCTTCCGGCGATGGACGTTCAGGGCGGTGATGACCGCCTCAGCGGTGGCCGTGGCCCCGTCGTAGTGGGAGGCGTTGGAGACCTCCATCCCGGTCAGTTCGCAGATCATCGTCTGGTACTCGAAGATAGCCTGGAGGGTCCCCTGGCTGATCTCCGGCTGGTAGGGAGTGTAGGCGGTGTAGAACTCCCCACGGCGCAGCACCGCGTCCACCACGGCGGGGACGAAGTGACGATAAGCCCCTGCTCCCAGGAAGCAGGGGCCGTCGGTTGTGGTGAAGTTGACCTGAGCCAGCGTCTCCAGTTCCCATCGGACCTCCATCTCGGAGACGCCCGGCGGAAGGCTCAGTTCGGGGAAACGGACACGCTCCGGCACGTCCTCGAACAGATCCTCAATGGACCGGACGCCGATCGCTTCCAACATCGCCTTCCGGTCCGCCTCACTGTGCGGAATGAACGGCATATCCTCTGCTCCTTGCTCCCTGCTCCCTGCGACCCTGCCTGCTACTCCCCCTCCTCCTCCGCCACGAACGCCTCGTACTCAGCGGGGTCCATCAGCGCGTCGAACTCGGCCGGGTCGGAGGGCTTGAAGCGGATCATCCAGCCCTCGCCGTAGGGGTCCTGGTTGATCAGTTCGGGCGCGTCCTCCAGCGTTTCGTTGATCGCGGTGATCTCCCCGCCCATCGGCATGTAGAGGTCGGAGGCGGCTTTCACCGATTCGACCACGCCGAAGACGTCGCCCTTCTCCAGCGTATCCCCCACCTCTGGCAGTTCGACATAGACGATGTCGGAGAGGGACTCCTGGGCATGATCGGTGATGCCACAGACGATCTCGTCCCCGTCCCAGCGGGCCCATTCGTGGGTCTTCGCATATCGGGCTTCGGGATCCAGTTTCATCGCTCTTCCTCCTTGGCAAACACTGAATTCATTATACCACAACTCTTGCTGCCCTCACACCACCCGCGGCACCCGGGCCAGGATCTCGGAGACCACCTCATAGTTGATGGTCCCCAGCCACTCCGCCACCTCTTCGGCGGTGATCTCGTCGTCCCCCTGACGGCCGATGAGCACGACCTCATCTCCCACACGGACATTGGGGATATGGGTGACGTTGATCATCGTCTGGTCCATACAGACCCGACCCACGATCGGGGCGCGCTGCCCCCGCACCAGCACCGCCTGCCATCGAGTAGGCGCCCTCCGGAAGCCGTCGGCGTATCCCACCGGGATGACGGCGATGGTCTCCCACCCCTTCGTCCGGTACGTGTTGCCGTAACTGACGTAACTGCCCGGCGGAAGGGTCTTGACCTGGGCGACACTCGTCTTCCAGGTCAGCGCGGGGCGGAAGCCGGAGGGAAGGGGAACATAGGGAGACGGCTGAAGCCCATACATCGCCAGGCCCAGCCGCACCATATTGAAGCGGGTTTCGGGCAGCCGGAGCATCGCAGCGGAGTTCGCACAGTGGACGTATCGGAAGGTCACGCCGATTTCCTCCAGGCTGCGCAGGACCTCCCGAAACCGATCCAACTGCCAGCGGGTGTACGAAAGATCCGGCTCGTCGGCCACGGAGAAATGGGTAAAGATCCCCTCCAGCTCCAATCCAGGGAGGTCGTGGATCTCCTCGACGAAGGGAACGACCTGGTCGGGCAACAGCCCCAGCCGCCCCATCCCGGTGTCCACTTTGATATGAACCCGCGCGGTGCGCCGCAGATCGACGGCCGCGCGGCTGAAGGCCCGTGCTAGGTCGGAATCGTAGAGGGTCAGAGTCACATCATATCGCAAGGCCTCCCGGGCCAGCCAGGCGGGGGTATAGCCCAGGACCAGGATGGGGGCGTCGATCCCGGCTTCGCGGAGCCGGATCGCCTCGTTGAGGGAGGCCACACCGCAGAAGGACGCCCCGTTGTTGAGGGCGGTGCGGGCCACCGTGATGGCACCGTGGCCGTAGGCGTCCGCCTTCAACACGGCCAGGATCTCCACCTCCGGCCCGACGATCTCTTTGATCTGCCGGACGTTGTAGGCGATGGCCTCCAGGTCGATCTCCACCCAGGTCGGCCGGTTGGGACGGGCCACCCGCACCCGATGGCGACCGTCGAAGCGGCGCACCAGATGGACCGCCTCGCTCGGATCGGCCAGAAGCCCCTCGACGACCGCCTCCATCTGGGCCTCCACGTCCCCTTTGACCAGGACCACGTCGCCCGGGCCCAACTGGGGGCGCAGATGCCGCACCGCATCGTGGGCAGTGTAAGTGACAAACATCCGGTCGCAGGGAAGTCCGGCCTCCTTCGCTGCGTCTGCGATCCAGACGGCGCGCTCCCCTTTCGTCACCAACAGATCCACAAAGGCCGCCGCCGCTCTCCCCACCTGTCGGTGCCCTTCCACCGCGTACCCGCCCAACTGGGCCATGTCCCCTAGCACCGCGATGCGCCGCCGGGCCGGGTAGTCGGCCAGAGCGGTCAGCGCCTGCAGCATCGTCGCCGGGCTGGCGCTGGCCGATCCGTCCAGGATCAGCGAATCCCCCGCCCCGCGCAACACCCGCAGCCGCCCCGCCCCCGGCCGCAGTTCCTCCACCGCGTCCAGGATGTCGTCCCACGGGATGTGGTACACCAGCCCGACTGCGATCGCTGCCAGGACGGTATAGACCTGATGGCGGCCGAGCAACCGGGTGCGGACCTCCGACTTCGCCGGGTAGCCGGGGGTCCCCATCCCACTGACGCCCGGGAAGTGGACCACGAACTGGAGCCCCTCGGGATCGGGGCGGAGTTCGGAGGCGACGATGTCGGCGTCGGGGCTCAGGCCGTAGGTGATGACCTGGGCCCGGGTTCGCTCCCGCATCGCCCGCACGCGCAGGTCGTCGTAGTTGAGGACGGCAAATCCATCGGGCGGGAGGGCTTCTACCAGACGGCCCTTCTCCTGGGCGATGGCCTCCAGGCTGCCCAGGTAGGCCAGGTGGGCGTGGTTGACGGCGGTGACCACAGCGACCCGCGGGCGGGTCAACTGGGCCAGCCGGCCGATCTCGCCGAATGCGTTGCAGGCCAGTTCCAGCACGGCCACATCGTGCTCCGGGGTGAGGCCGGCCAGGGAAATGGGGAGCCCGAACCGATCGCTCAGGTCCGGAGGGTTGGAGAACACCCGACGTCGGGACGAGAGGACGGCGGAGATGGCCCCGCAGGCGTCCGTCTTACCGGTGGAGCCGGTCACGCCCACCACCTCCGGCTCGTACTTGCGCAGGACGTAGGCCGCCCAGTCGGTGAGGGCCAGTTGGGTGTCGGGGACCACGATGCAGGGGACCGAGGGGTCCTCTGGAGGAAACTGGCACAGGACCCCGCCAGCGCCTTTCCGGACCGCGTCGGCGATGTAGTCGTGCCCGTCCCCCGTCTCCGTCTTCACGGCGACGAACAGTTCGCCGGGCCGGATGCGACGGGAGTCATAGCAGAACGCAGGGAACGTCTCCGGAGTCGCTGGGCCGATCCGACGGCCACCTGTGGCGATCAACAGGTCGTCTAGGTAAATCACCGCTACGCCGCCAAGTCGAAAGGTAGGTCACTGATGTCGCGCAGACGCCGCCCCTCTACCATCGCGTCCAACATCTCCAATTGATCAACATTACCGGCCGCGAGAACGGCCTCCCTCAGCTCTGGGAGGGCAAAATGGTACACGCAATCCAGATCACCCGTTCCCAAGGCTAGGGAAGCCAATCGAGTGGGCATCGGTTCAGCGGTCACAACCACCACGTGAGGAGTATGCCCTTTCCGATTGCGGATCAGGTTCAGTGCCTCCGTGCGGATGTTCTGCGCCCGATCGCTGCGGATGGTCCACTTACAGGAAATACTGGCATGCAGGAGTGGCCGGCGTTCCGGACGGTTACCCTCTCGCAAGGGGGTCAAACGGCAAAGATGCCCCTTTTCATCGACAACGTGCTCAAACCGGTTGATTTCAGCATCCGACACGGGATACCGGCCGACAACGATGTCGGGTGTTACGAGATAATCCGCACCCAAAGCGGCCGCAAGTGCAGGGTTCTCCTCCAAAGCCCGCTGCAGTTGAGCCAGGTGTTCATACTGCTCAAACGCGGCGATCCCCCGATGGACAAAGAACTCCCACTCGCCAGGGCGAAGGTGGCGCAGCAGGGCAAAAGCCTGCATCAGGAACTCGCAGGTGAGTTCCTCAAACAATTTGCCGGCCCGCTGTCCTGCAAGACGGGTCGCAGCCAACGGATACCCAAGTTGCTCGATCAGACCCCGGGTAATCTCGATGCTGGTCGCGCTGCTGGTATCCGCAAGATTGGGAACACCTGCAGGTGCGGTCGTCAAAATTCGCGCACAGACCTCACGGTGATACTCCTGTCGCAACTCGGCCAGTTTCACAACTATGCCTCCGGCTTGTAGAACCCGATGACGTACTCTTCGTGCATCCGCTGCTCGATCTGAGAAGCCGGTGTACGACCTCGGCGGGCAGGCATCATCCGCCGGTCCCTATCCAATCGGCGTACAGCAATGCCTGCGACCTCGAAACCCACCTCCTCGCCGATACGCGCCAGACAATCCTGGGTGCGGGTATCCACGCCGCGCATTGAGGAAGTCCCAACCACCACGATGGCCGCCCGCCCGGGCCGCAACACTCGGTACATCTCTGAGAGGCAGCGACGCATCTCCGAGTAGTAACGGTGAAGCACCCGGGCCTTCCGGGCATCCCGCTCTGCCACGTCCGCGACCACTTGCATCACATCGGCGGGCATCGGTTCGAACGAGACGTGGGCAATCGCTTCACCTCCGATGTATTCTCGTCGCTTTTCAGAAAGGGCACTGATAGGATACCCCATCCAGACCAAGGAAAATTTGTGCGCCCGCATATAGTCGATAGCGTTGGCAGCATAAGGTGGGGAAGTTACGATGAGATCTACAGAGTTCTCAGCCAAAGGTAGCCTCTGGGCATCCCCCCCAATGACGCTGGCTTGCTGCTCCTTTTGGACGATTTCCACCAGCCCCCTCAGGTTCTGGCGCAGCCGCTTTTTGAACTCCGCCAGGGGGGAACGAAACGGCTTAGACAAATCCCGATGGGGCCGAGTATGAGCCAGATCCCGCGCAAGAGAGACCCCACCCGACTTAGCGATCACGATGGCAGAGAAGACCAGCCACAGGAACGAACGCACCGGAGGAGATTTCACCTGGTCGATTTCCTGCGCCAGCGCCATCAACTCGACCTGCGCTTCGGGCAGGAACCAATATTCAATGAAGTCTCGCGTCCGAGAGTCAAAACTGTGCCGCAACTCTTCCTCGAGATCCCTGCGGCCCTTCTCGACGGCACGGCTGGCACGCCGCCAGACTTCAATCCCTGTCCGCTCCACTTCGTCTAAAGCCAACGGTGTCGTCTTGACACGGCAGAGTAAGAGAGCCAGTGGATCCAAATCCACACCAATGCCCCACCGCCCCGCCAGCAAAGCCTCAACGACAGTGGTGCCGGAACCCACCATTGGGTCCAAGACTCTCTCCCCCGGCTGGGTCAGTCCCGTGATGAAGAGGCGGGGCAATTGAGGAGGAAACTTCGCGGGGAAGGGGTGAAAATTGTGAGAAGCATACCCGCTGACACGGTCGTGGAAGTCCAGGTCCCACGCCAACAACGTGCTCAAACGCTCCCGACATCCCCCTTCCAGCGCGAGCACGTTCTCTGTCAGCGGTAGTTCCAACGGTAGTTGGGACATCCTGTGTTAATATCCTCTCCGCTTATCCACCACATTCACCAGCGGCTCCCCCGCCACGTATCGCCGTAGGTTCTCCAGGAACAGTTCGATCTCCCGCTCCTCGATACGGGGGGAGTTCCAGGAGTTGTGAGGCGTGATGATGACGTTGGGTAGACCCCAGAAGGGGCTGTCCGCCGGCAGAGGCTCTTCGGAAAAGACGTCCAGGCAGGCCCCGCCGATGCGGCGCTCCTGAAGCGCTTCGAGCAGCGCTGTCTCGTCCACAATGCCCCCCCGTGCGATATTGATCAGCCAGGCGTCCGGCTTCATCGCTGCCAACTCCGCCCGCCCGATGAGGCCCCGTGTCTCCTCGGTGAGAGGGCAGGAGACGACCACGAAGTCCGACCGGCGCAACAGGTCGTGGAGTCGGTCGGAAGGAAGTATCTCGTCGGCGGCGGGATGAGGCCGGGGATGCCGACGCAGGCCCAGCACGCGCATCCCGAACGCCTTGCACAGCCGGGCCACCTCCCCGCCGATGTCCCCCAGGCCGATGATCCCTACCGTCAACCCGCGCAGTTCCCACAGATCCAGTTTGTGCCACCGACGCTCGCTCTGCTGCTTCAGGAACTCGGGCAACCGCTTGACCACCGCCAGCATATACGCCAGGACCGTCTCGGCGATGGGGGTGTTGAAGACCCCGCTGGCATTGGTCAGAACCACGTCCGACTCGGCCAGTTCGGGAAAGAGGACATGATCTACCCCCGCGCTGACGGTATGGACCCACCGCAGGTTGGGGATAGAGGTCACCAGCCGACGGAACGCCTCGCCCGCCACCCCCCAGCGCAGGAAGACGACCTCCGTGTCTTCCAGGTCGCCCTGGATCTCCCCATCCGCGCTGATAGGAACGATCTCGCAGTCGGGGGCGATCTGGCAGACGCGGGGGGATAACGCCTCGATCAGGTGATCCGGTACCACTAACTTCACCGCGCGACCCTCCATATCGCAAGCCGGGCACCTTTCGCAGCGCCCGGCGTTCGAGTGGGCGGTACAGGACTCGAACCTGTGACCTCCTCCTTGTAAGGGAGGCGCTCTAACCAACTGAGCTAACCGCCCGCAGCGTCATTATAACCGCGAACTCCCGCTCCGTCAATCTGAGCCACGAATGGGCACGAATACACGAATCGAATTCGTGTATTCGTGCCCATTCGTGGACAGCCCTACAACCTCGGCAGGACGATGTCCCGCTGTTGTTGGTATTTCCCCTTCTTGTCAGCATAGGAGATCTCGCACACCTCATCCGCCTCGAAGAAGAGGACCTGGGCGATCCCCTCGCCGGCGTAGATCTTCGCCGGCAGCGGCGTGGTGTTGCTGATCTCCAACGTCACATACCCCTCCCACTCCGGCTCGAACGGGGTGATGTTGACGATGATGCCACACCGAGCGTAAGTGGATTTCCCCAGGCAGACGCAGAGCACGCTGCGAGGGATGCGGAAGTACTCGACCGATCGGGCCAGGGCGAAGGAATTGGGAGGGATCACGCAGACATCCCCCTTGAAATCGACCATCGCCCTCGTCTCGAACCGTTTGGGGTCCACGACCGTCAGATCCCCCAGACCCGGCGTGAAAATCTTGAACTCGTCGGCCACCCGGATGTCGTAGCCGTAAGAAGAGAGCCCGTAGGAGATCACCCCATCGCGGACCTGGTGATCCACGAACGGCTCGATCATCCCGTGCTCCAGCGCCATCTTGCGGATCCAGTGGTCTGGCTTCAGTCCCATATGCTCTCCCTCGATGGAAGGTTGGAGGTTTCAGGCTGCGGGTTTTCGGTTGCGGGTTGCACTCACTGCTTGTTACATCCGCTCCGGCGCGCTCATCCCCATCAGGTGCAGCACGCGGGCGAGGACCGACTTGGCCGCCTGCACCAGCCGCAGACGGGCGCGGGTCAGGTCGGCATCGGCGGGGTCGGAGGAGACCACCCGACAGTCCCGGTAGAAGGCGTGGAAGGTCGCTGCCAACTCCTGGGCGTAGAAGGGCAGAAAGTGGGGGGTCAGTTTCCGCGCGCCCTGTTCGATGACCTCCGGCAACTCCAGCATCTTGCGGATGAGGGCCATCTCGCTGGGATGGTGCAACAGCGAAAGGTCAGCCGGCCCGTCCAGCGACCATCCCCGCTCCTGGGCGTGGCGGAGGATGCTGGCGATCCGGGCGTGGGCGTACTGGACGTAATAGACCGGGTTCCGCTCCGACTGCTCCACCGCCAGGTCGAGGTCGAAATCCACCGGCGCGTCGGCGGTGCGGGAGAGGAGCATAAACCGGATCGGATCCGGGCCGACCTCGTCCAGGAGGTCGCGCAGGGTGACGAACTCGCCGGTGCGCTTGGACATCCGCACCTCTTCCCCGCCACGCCAGAGGGTGACCAACTGATAGAGGATGAAGACCAACCTGTCGGGGTCGAGCCCCAACGCCTTCGCCGCCGCCCTCACGCGGGGGACGTCCCCGTGGTGGTCGGCCCCCCAGATATAGATGGCCCGGTCGAACCCCCGCTCCACCAGTTTATCCCACAGATAGGCCACGTCCGAGGCCAGGTACGTGGGCCGCTCGGAGGGCTCCGGGATGACCTTGGGGGAACGGATCAGCACCGCGTCCTTCTCCAGATCGGGATGGCGGAACCAGACGGCGTCGTCGTACTCCACGATGTACCCCCGCTCCCGCAGCATCCCCAACACCCGGTCGAACAGCCCCTCCTCGTAGAAGGAACGCTCGTGCCGCCAGGTGTCGAAATGGACCCCCAGATCGGCCAGGTCCTTGCGGATCCACTCCAGCACCCGGTCCACCGCCCACCGCGCGACGGCGCGGACCGCCTCTTTGTACTCCATCTCCAGGTAGCGCCGACCCGCCTCCTCCGCCAGTTGCCGCCCCAGATCGGTCACATACTGACCCAGATAGCCGTCTTCCGGGAAGGGGGCCGACTCGCCCAACGCCTCCGCGTACCGGGCGAAGACGCTCTCGCCGAACTTGCGTACCTGGGATCCGGCGTCGTTGACGTAGTACTCTCGCTCCACCTCGTAGCCGGCCGCCGCCAGCACCGAGGCCAGCGCGTCCCCCAGGACGGCGTTGCGGGCGGAGCCGACGGTGAGGGGACCCGTGGGGTTGGCGCTGACGAACTCCACCTGGACCCGCCGACCGCGGCCGAGGTCCAGCGCACCGAAGGACTCGCCGGCCTCCAGGATCGATTCGACCTGGGCAGCGAGCCACCCTGCATCCAGCCAGACGTTGATGTACCCCGGCTTGACCGGTTCGACCCGACCGACGAAATCCGCCTCCGGCAGACGGGCCACGACGCGGCGGGCGATCTCCAGCGGGTTCATCCGCGCCTCTCGCGCCAGTTTCAGGCAGACAGAAGAGGCGTAATCTCCGTGCTCCTCCCGGCGGCCCCGCTCCACCACCACGGGAGGAACCTCAAAAGCGGGCAGGTCGCCCGCCTCCTGGGCGGCGATAAGACCCTCTCGTATCCAGTCGGCGATCCGAGTGCGCAACGTTGTAGCCACAGACATACCTCCAGACTGCCAGGTTATAGGTGAATGACCAGTCGCTCAAGTGCTCTCTTCAAGGCACGTCGGTACACTTCCCGCTGCTCACCAATCTCTCTCATCCTATCCTGTCCCACTCGCGGAACCGCTCCCGGAGCCGCGCCTTTTCGTCGTCGGGAAGGAACGCCGCCTCGATGGCGCAGTGAATCGCCTGCCGGATCTGAACCAGCCCCAGCCCCATCACCCGCACCGAAACCATATACTCGTCGGTGAGGGTGGTATCGGAGACACTGGGGTCGTCCGTGTTGATGGTCACCCGGATACCCAGCGCCAACAGGTCGAACAACGGATGCTGGGACAACGAGCGCACCACGCCGGTCTGGAGATTGCTGGTGGGGCAAACCTCCAGCGTCACCCCGCTCTCCCGCACGAGCCGCACGACGCTGGAATCTTCCACCACCCGGATGCCGTGGCCGATCCGCATCGCGTGGAAATCGCGGACGGCGTCCCGGATGTTCCTCGGGGGCCCCGCCTCTCCGGCGTGGATCGTAACCCCCAGCCCCTCCGCTCGGGCCCGTCGGTAGAGAGGGGCGAGGTTCCGCGCCGGGTAGTTCACCTCGTCCCCGGCCAGGTCCACACCGACCACCCCTCGATCCCGGAACGCCAGCCCTACCTCTATGATCTCCTCCGCCGTGCGGAAATCCTCGTCCCGATTGACCTGGAGGATCAACCGAACCCAGATGTCGTAGTCCCTCTGCGCCCGGGCGACCGCCTCCGTCACCCACTCCGTCACGTCGATCAACGAGAACCCCTGGTTCCGCGCCAGGGCCACCGGATTGAAGCGCAGTTCCAGATAGCGGACGTTGTCTGCCGCAGCATCGGCCACCGCTTCGTAGGCGATCCGTTCCACCGCCTCCTTGCTTCGGTAGAACTCCCGCAGCAATCGGAACTTGGCCAGAAAACGGTGAAAGTCCGGCTCCTCCCCGCTAAACTGGACGTAGGGGCGCAGTTCCTCGCTACTTCGGGCTGGCAGGTCGATCCCGTGCTCCTTGGCGATCTCCACCAGAGTCTGCAGTCGCAACGACCCCTCCAGGTGGCGGTGGAGATCCACTTTGGGCAACCGCTGCAACAGATCCCGCAACGCACGCCGCCCTTCCGCAGCGGCCACCCTCCCGAGCACATCCATCTCAGCACCCCTCCGACGACGTCGGCCTCTTCCTACAGCCCTTCTTTCAGCAACCAAGACCAGTATTTCCAGACGATGATCAGGTCGACCACGACGCCCAGGAAAAGCGGGATATGGTAGAAGACCAGCCCGAACAGCGGGGAGAGAAGAAAAGCGGTTTCGGGAGCGGCCGAGAGATAGGCCGTCTTTCGTTCGACGTGAGCCACCAACGCCACCCCCAGAAACACTGTGGAGAGGAAGAACCCTCGGTAGTAGGGAGGCATCTTCGTCACCGCGCCCAACCGCCGGCTGAGGTTCATGTAAAGGAAGGTCGCGTAGATCAGCCCGACCAACCCAATCGGTCCCCACGGCGTGGTCAAAATCTCCTTCATCGCTCTCCCATCATCACCTGGTGGAGAAGGATCGATGCAAAAAGCAGGAGCCCTCCACCTGCAAACAGGAGCAGATCACCCCACAGGCTTTGGATAAAGGTGGGATCCTCAACCCAGTAGAACGCAGCTCCTGCCGGGAGGAGAAACATCGGCGGCAGGAAAAGCCACGAATAGGCCGTTTCGCGGGAGGACCGCTCGTAGAACCGCGCGATCCGCCACAGAAAGAAGACCAGCAGGGTTACCCCCAACCAGGAGACCACATCCAGTACGAACGCAACCGTTTTCATCCCCTCCTCCTCACCGCCGGATGAACGCCTCGACAAAGGAAGCCGCCATACGCCGAGGGCTGCCGCTCATAATGCCCTCGCGGCCCTCAAAGCGGGATTGGACCACGATCCCGTGATCGGTGATGGTGAACTGGCGGATGTCCTTATCGTGATCGCTGCCCCGCATCTTCAGAACCAGCAGCGCCTTGTGGATCGCGCTATCCATCTCAACATACCGCAGAAGAATGTACGTATCGACCAAGAAGGCCAATCCCTCGTCGTAAGACTCGGCCTCCCCCAGCAGTGCCGGGCTTTCGCGGGTCAGGACGGCTGTCAGCCCTTCCCGTTTCAGTCCGTTGATGAAGCCATAGACCATCTGGCGCAGTTCAACGGGGTCCTCGCTCAACCGCTCAAAATGGGAGAGGCTATCGACCAGGATCCGCTTGGCCCCCATCTCCCGCGCCCACCGCTCGATCTGCCCACCGACCTGCTCCAGGTCCAGGCGCGAGACCTCCGGGCTGGTCATAATGATCCGCAGTTTCCCCTCCTCCTCCAGCCGTCGAAAGTCCCATCCGAAGGAAGCGGCATCCCGATAGTACTGACTCGGGAACTGCTCGAACGTGAGGATAATCCCCGGCTCATCCCATCGCACGATCCCGTTGTAAATGAATTGCATCCCCAGCGTGGTCTTGCCGGTGCCTGGAGCCCCTTCGACCAGCGTAGCCGTCTCCGGGAGGAGACCGCCGTGTAACATCTGATCCAGGCCGGCAATCCCCGTTTTCACCCGCTCCATCGCTACCTCCTTTCGACGCAGTGGCCCCCTACACCGCCCCTCAACGCATCCCCCGGATGATGTGGTAGATCGCCTTGACCCGGAACTGGCGATCGTCCGAGGCCTCGACGAAACGACGGACCAGATCCCGAACCTCCGGATCGCTGGAGAGGGAATAGACCGTCATCTCCCCCAGCCGACTCTCGACCAGCACACCGGCTGCGGCCAGTTCCTCCAGTTCGGCCCGCGTCGTCTCCGGGTTCCGCCCCGCATACCGCGCGATGTTCTCCGCCGTGTCCGTCGTGTGGGGATTTTCATAAAAGAATCGAATGAGGTCCCACTTTAGAAAGGAATTGACCTTCGTCTGCAGGAATTCCAACAAGTCGGGATCCATCTCGGCCATTAGGCGCCCCACCAAATCCTGGTCCATCTTCCATCCTCCCCTTCTACCGGCGCCCGTCACCGCCTCCGCCTCCGCCGAGGCGTCTGCGGCGGGCGCGTGTGGACAACCGACGTTCGCTCGGCCGCCATATCCTCCCGCATATGGCAGTGCTTGTACTTCTTACCACTCCCACACCAGCAGGGGTCGTTCCGGCCCGGCCGTTTGGCTGGCGGCGTCGCCGTTCCGGCCGCTGGCGCCCCCGCCACCCTCGCCGCTGGTACCCCCGGACGGCCTGCCTGCATCCGCCGACGCGGACGTCCTATGGGGATCGTAAAAGGTGCCCTAAACAGCGTGTGCACTACGCGGGTCCGTATCTGCCCCAGCAGGGACTGGTACATCTCATAGGCCTCTCTGCGGAAGGCGACCAGGGGGTCCTCTTTGCCAAAGGCCCGCAGGCCGATCCCCTCCCGCAGCACCGCCAGATCCGTCAGGTGCCGAACCCAGAGGCCGTCCACCGCCCGCAGGATCGTCTGGCGGTCGTAATAGATCCGCGTCCCGTCGACAAAGCCCGCCTCCACCTTCGCTCTGAGTTCCTCGGGCAAACGGCGCAGGGGTCGATCCAGCGTCTCCTCATCCGGTTCGCCTCCCAGGTGTTCGACGATACGCTGATAGACCAGCCGATGGAGGTGATCCCCCGCCGCCCGTAACCCCGCCAACGTCTCGTCCCGCTTCCTCGCCTCCTCATACAACCGACGCCCTAACGAGCGGTAGTGGAGATCGTAGGCCACTTCGGCGGATCGGAAGAGCTCCTCCCGCAACCTCTCCAGAGGCACCTCCCTCCACTGCTCCACCGGGATCGCGGGAAGAGCCGGGAGGAAGGTTCGCAACTCCTTGTGCAATCCATCAACATCCCAGTCCTCCGCCCCGTAGCCCGTGCAATAAGTGTTCAGGAGTTCCTCGATCTCCTCCTGGAACATCCGCAGGATCTGATCGCGGAGGTCGCGTGCCTCGAGCACCTCCCGTCGCTGCGCGTAGATGACCTCCCGTTGCTTGTTGATGACGTCGTCGTACTCCAGCACGTGCTTGCGCACGTCGAAGTTGTACCCCTCCACCCGCGTCTGAGCCGACTCCACCAGTTTGCTGAACATCCCCGACTCCAGGGGCATATCCTCGGCCCCCACCTGCCGCATCAGATTCTGCACCCGCTCCCCGCCGAAGCGGCGCATTAACTCGTCCTCCAGCGAGATATAGAAGCGGGAGGAACCGGGGTCCCCCTGGCGGCCCGCACGGCCCCGCAACTGGTTGTCGATCCGACGGGCCTCGTGCCGCTCCGTCCCGATGACGTGGAGGCCCCCTAGCGACCTCACCCGCTCTCGGTCTCGGCGGCACATCTCGCGGATCTCCTTCACCCGCTCGATGACCTCCGGCGGGAGTTCCGGATAACGGGTCAACAACTCCTGCGCCCCCTCCTCGTCCCCCTCCAGGACCCGACGGATCACCGCCATCACTAGGTTATGATAGGTCGAAGAGAGGGTGTATGCCACGTAGTGCTCGGCATCCCCCGCCTTCTCGAACCGCTCGCGGATGCGCTGGAGGTGGGAAAGGGTATCCAGACTCAGCCCCTCTGCCTCCTGGGCCAGTTGCCCCGCTTTGTCCCACGCCCCTTCCAGCACGTATCGGGCCAGCCGGACCGCTTCACCACGATAGCGGGGAGCCACGCCCCCTTCGGCGATCAACCGCTCGGCGAGAAAGCGGGGAAGGGCACTCCCTCCCTCCGCCTTGGCCGCCTCGTAGGCAGCGAACTCCTCCGACAGAACCTGGACCGCCTGGGAGGTCTCCTGAGAGACCCTGCCCTTGCCCTTGCCATCCCCTCCGGCGACCCGCCCCAGAGCGACCGGCAACCGCTGCTCCAGCAGACGCCGCACCTCCTGCGCCGCCAACCCCTCCGGCTCGCCGCCGAGGACGATGTCCACACCGCGGCCGGCCATATTGGTGGCGATGGTCACCGCGCCTGGACGGCCTGCCTGGGCGATGACCGCCGCCTCTTGCTGGTGCCGCTTGGCGTTGAGGACGCTGTGGGGGATCCCGCGCTTCTTGAGCAGTCGTGAGAGCCGCTCGGAGGTCTCCACGGCAATGGTGCCGACCAGCACCGGACGGCCCGCCCGGTGCAGTCGCTCGACCTCGTCGATGATGGCCTTGAACTTGGTCGCTTCGTCGACGTAGATCACGTCCGGCAGGTCCAGCCGACGGTAGTACCGCTCCTGGGGGGGGTCGCCCCACTCATAGGTCGTGACCACCACGTCCCGACCATCCTCTACCACCCCAGCGAACTGTACCTCCTCCAGTTCGCTCACCCGCCGATGCCGCTCGGTCAGGTCTCCATATCGAGCACGATACTCCACGTTGGTCGGCAGGACAACCACGTCGAGGCCGTAGATGGTGTAAAACTCCTCCTTCTCAGTAGCCGCCGTGCCGGTCATCCCGGCCAGTTTCCGGTACATCCGGAAGTAGTTCTGGACGGTGATGGTACCGTAGGTCAGGCTCTCCCGCTGAATGGCGAGCCCCTCCTTGGCCTCGATAGCCTGGTGGAGCCCTTCGGAGTACCGCCGACCGTAGAGGAGCCGGCCAGTGAACTCGTCGACGATGACCACCTGACCGTCTTTGACCACGTAGTCTTTGTCCCGCTGGTAGATCACGTGGGCGTGGAGCGCGTTGTCAAGATAGGGGAGCATATGGGCATGCTTGGCGTCGTAGATGCTCTCGCCGGGTTTGATCTCCGGCAACATCGACTCCACCTTGTCGATGCCGGCCTCGGTCAGCGTGACCACGCGGGTTCGCTCGTCCACCTCGTAGTCCACGTCCCGCTTCAGGCGGCGGACGATCTGGTCGAACCGCCGATACAGGTCGGAGGGGACCTCGGCCGGACCGGAGATGATGAGCGGGGTGCGGGCCTCGTCGATCAGGACGCTGTCCACCTCGTCGATGATGGCGTAATATAACTCCCGTTGGACGCAATCGGACAGGTCGGTCACGAGGTTATCCCGCAGGTAGTCGAAGCCGAACTCGTTGTTCGTGCCGTAGGTGATGTCTGCAGCGTAAGCCTCCTGGCGGGGGACCGGTCGCCAGTGGACCAGCCGATCGTCCTCCAGCAGGGCCTGTTGGGCCACGTAGTCCGGATCGTAGACAGCGGAGAAGCCCGGGATAACCAGCCCGACGCGGAGGCCCAGGGCGTGGTAGATCGGCCCCATCCATCCCCCGTCCCGCCGGGCCAGGTAGTCGTTGACGGTGACCAGATGGACCCCCCGGCCCACCGGCACGCCGTCCAGGGGGGTGAACTCCCAACGGTCGGGATCGTCCCCCCAGCGCGCTCTCGCCCGCTCCACCCACTCCGGGTTCAGAGTGAGTCCGTTGAGGTAGAGGGGCAGGGTAGCGACCAGGGTCTTGCCCTCACCGGTCTTCATCTCGGCGATCTTGCCCTGGTGGAGGACCATCCCGCCGATCAACTGGACGTCGTAATGGCGAAGGCCGATGGTCCGCCGCGCAGCCTCGCGCACGGCGGCGAACGCCTCCACCAGCACGTCGTCCAGACTCTCGCCACGGGCCAGCCGACGGCGGAACCCGTCCGTCTTGGCCCGAAGTTGCCCATCGTCCAACGCGCGAAACTCCGGCTCCAGCGCGTTGATCTGTTCGACCACCTTCTGGAGCCGGGCGATCGTCCGCTCGTTCGCGTCCCCTACGAGTTTACCCAGCAGACCTTTCAGCGCCACCCGTTCGTCCTCTCAATTCCTAAATTTCTCCCATTATACCACAGAGTCACAGAGCACACAGAGTTCGTCCCCTGTGCCCGGCGACGGTTCATCCGTCATCCACACTCAAACCAGATCGCGCGGTGTTGGAGGAGGACCGGCAGATCCGGCCCATCGGGGGGATACATCCGGTGGAGACTCTCCTGGGTCCGCAGGAGGTCCAGGACGTCGCTGGCGTCCGGGTGGAAGCGGAAGAAGAGCGCGTGCTGGGTCCGATGGCACTCCGCCGCCGCCGCCTTCGCCCGCATCCAAGGGGTTACGTCCACCACCACGTCGGCGGGGTCGGCCTCGTTGAAGGCCGGATCGGAGCAGCCGGGGATGGCCGCGCTGAAGGTATAGAGGTGGGGCCTTAAACCCCGCTGTCGAATCCGCTCGTGGGCCGCAAGGACCCCCCGGTGGGTCACGACGTGGGCCGGATGCCCGTACTCCCCGTCCGAGCCGTGGGTGAGGATGAGGATGGGATTCAGGTCCGTCAACAGGCGGACGAGCCGTTGGGAGAGTTCCGTCAGGTCCTCCGTATAGGCGAACAGCCGGCCGTCCGCCCCGATCGGGGGATCCACATACCCCAGAAAGTGGACCCCGTGGGCGCCCAAGGCGTGGGCAGCGCAGCGCAGTTCGCGCTCCCGCCAGGCCCCCAACCCCTCCTGGGTCACGAGTGGGGGATCTCCCCGCTCTCCCCCCTCCCCCCGGGTGGCGGAGACGATGTGCACCTCAAACCCCTCATCGGCCAGCATCGCCAGGGTCCCCCCCACGAAAATCGTCTCATCGTCCGGATGGGCGACGACACAGCAGGCCCTCGGTCTCATCCGCCCCACCCTGTCGTCGTCACCCCTCTTCTTCCAGCAGAGCGCGCAGGGCGTAGGTCACTCGCCTCGGACGGGGCGTGAGGAGCCCCATCGCCTCCCACTCCGCAGCAAGGCGGCTCAGGCGACGCCGGGAGATACGGCCGCCGAAGGCCCTGTACAACTCGGTCAGATTGAACTGCCCATCCAGGCGGGCCAACGCATACTCGGCCAGCTCGCGCTCCAGGGCGCTGAGGATAGGGAAGTCTGAAGGCTGACTTACCTGGGGGGCAATCGCCGCGGCCTGAAGCATCTGAAGCCACTGGGCAGCCTCGTTGATCAGATACCCCATCTGAAAGTAAAGCCGATTGGCCCACTCCGCCAGCCCCTGCAGGTCGTGAATATACGGAGGCGAGGTAGGGGAGGTGGCATAAGCAGCGAAGGGGAAATCAGCTGTGCTGAAGAGGCCGACGCGGGGGGTCGAGGCCTGAGCGCGGATCACGTCCCACCGCTCCTCGGTGACCGTGTAGTCGAGGTGGAACGTGACCAACACGCCTCCCGGCAACCGCCAGTACCAGGCCGCTCCCAACCTACCGACGTAGCCCGGCACCCGCTTCGCCAGTTCCTCGAAGATCACATCGGCCAGATCCAGGGCCTGAAAAGAGGGGTAGAACAACGGCGCCATCGCTCTGCCTCCGGACAGGTAGAGAAAGACCCTCAGGCGATCTTTCCCGGGGGGATTATAACACAGTTCGACAACGGAGGCGACCGGGGATCCGGCCCTCCGGGCAGACACACCGGACGGAACGGCTACATTCCCGTCGGAAGGTCGATGAAGACCGTCTCCAGGCCAAACCGTTCCTCTAAATGGCGGGCCAGCGCCTTTACCCCCAACGTCTCCGTGGCGTAGTGGCCGGCGAAGAGGACGTTCAGCCCCCGCTCAACCGCCTGATGGAAGTAGGCGTGGCTGGTCTCTCCGGTGATGAACGTGTCCAACCCCGCCTCCTCCACCTGCTCGATCATCGACACGGCGAAACCGGAGATGCAGCCGACCCGATGGGCTTTCGCCGGGCCGTGAGCCAGCACACGGACCGGCGGACGGTTCAACGCCTGGATCAGCCGCCCGATCAGGGCGGGGATCTCCAACGGGGGCTCTAGAACCCCCGCGATGCCGATCTCTACCCCGTGGTACTTCCCGAAGGGCCGGGCCTCCTTCAGCCCCAGGAGACGGGCCAGTTCGGCGTTGTTGCCCACCTCAGGGTGGGCGTCCAGCGGAAGGTGGACGGCATAGAGACCACACCCTCCCTCGATGAGCGTGCGGACCCGTCGGTAGAACGGACCGACCAGCCGGTAGGGCTTGTCCCAGAACAGCCCGTGGTGCACAACAAGGAGTTGCGCCCCGGCCTCCACAGCCTGTTCAAAGGCGACGAGGCAGGCATCCACAGCGAAGGCGACCTTGGTGACCTCCTCCGGTCCCTCCACCTGGAGGCCGTTCTGAGCGGTGTCCTCGATCTCAGCCACGCGAAGATAGTCGTTGAGGTAGACAACCAGATCGTCCCGTTTCATTCTTATCTCCTTCCGATCACCAAGATCGACCCGCCAGTGCGTCACCGCGCCTCGTCGGGGGCCATCCCGACCCCCGCCACGGGCGTTCCACATACTGAGCAGTTCCCCTCCGGCGTCACGTTCTGCTCCAAGATCCAGTAGCCGGAGCGGCGGATCAGGATCTGTCCGCAGTGATGACAGCGCGTGTTGGCCTCACCTGCTACGTTACCGACGTAGATGTATCGAAGGCCTGCCGCCTGGCCGATCTCCCGCGCCTGCTGGAGCGTGGCGACCGGCGTCGGCGGCACACCAGCCATCCGGTAGGCGGGGAAGAACCGACTGATGTGCCAGGGGGTCTCCGGCCCCAGTTCCTGGGCGATGAACTCCGCCGCGTCCCGCAGTTCGGCCGGGTCGTCGTTGATGCCGGGGATGACCAGGGTGGTCACCTCCACCCAGATCCCCAGTTCCTTCATCTTCTTGAGGCTATCCAGCACCGGCTGCAGCCGCGCGCCGACGTACTTTCGATAGGTCTCGTCCCGAAACGCCTTCAGATCGACGTTGGCCGCGTCCAGGTACGGGTGGATCGTCTCCAGCATCTCCTCGGTCATATACCCGTTGGTCACATAGACGTTGGCGATCCCGGCCCGATGGGCCAGACGGGCGATGTCGTAGGTGTACTCGAAGAAAACGGTCGGCTCGGTGTAGGTGTAGGCGATAGAGCGGCTGCCAGCCCGGCGGGCGGCGGCGACGATCTCCTCCGGGGTGGCGAGTTGGCCCAGGATGAGGTGACGCTCCCGGACCATCTGGGAGATCTCCCAGTTCTGGCACCACTGACAGCGGAAGTTGCACCCTGGCGTGGCGATGGAATAGGCAGTGGAGCCAGGGTAGAAGTGGTGGAGGGGCTTCTTCTCAATGGGGTCCACGTGCTGGGCGATCACCCGCCCGTAAACCAGCGTATAAAGGGTCCCCTCTCGATTCTCCCGCACCTGACAGACACCCCGCTTCCCGTCGGCGATCAGGCAGCGATGGGCGCAGAGGTTACACCGAACGCGGTGGTCTGAAACCCGCTCGTAAAGCATCCCCTCCTTCATCTCTCACCCCCGTCCCATTATAGGCCATTCCCCTCCCACGACAACCCCAATCACCCCATCACTCACACCCGGGGCTATCGTATTTTCCAGGGGGCAAGCGGTGATGGCCGGATTTCACCGCAGAGACACAGGCCCTGGAAAGTCCCTCTACGCCCTCCACGCCTCTGCGGTTTGGGGAAAATGCGATTACCCTGCACTCACACCCGGTTGCAGTCGCTCCGAAACCGATTATAATACAAGTGCAGATACCCTGCCCCGGAGGACGCCGATGCCTAGAGATGCCAACGAGTCGCCCCACCTAGCCGACGACCATCCGCTGGCCCAATTGCTGGAGGAGTACGCACCTGTATGCTCGCTGGAACGAGGGGCTATCGTCCGCGGTGTGATCGTCCAGATCGAACCGACGGCCCTCATAGTGGACGTAGGAGCCAAGTGCGAGGGGGTGGTTCCAGAGCGGGAACTGGAGCGGCTAGACCCCCAACTGCTGGCGTCGCTTAAGCCAGGGGACGAGATCGATGTATGCGTGCTCAACCCGGACGGCCCTCGGGGAGAGATCGTCCTCTCCATCCTACGCGCCCAGCAGGCGCAGGACTGGTGCCGCGCTCGGGCCCTGAAGGAGAGCCGGGAGATCGTCGAGTTGGAGGTTGAGAGTTCGAACCGGGGAGGATTGTTGGTCCGCATCGGCGGCCTGCGGGGGTTTGTCCCCGCCTCCCAACTGGATCCCAGCCGGGGTATCCCCCGGATCTCCGACCCGACCTGCCGCGAGGCGCTGGCCCAACTGGTGGGCACCCGGGTACAACTGGTGGTCATCGAGGCGGATCAGGACCGGAACCGGCTGATCCTCTCAGAGCGGGCCGCGTTGGCCCGACAGCGAGAGGAGGCCAGCAAGCAGATCCTGGCCACCTTACAGGAAGGGGACGTCCGAAAGGGAAAGGTGAGAAACCTCACCCACTTCGGGGCTTTTATCGACCTGGGAGGGCTGGACGGTTTGCTCCATCTCTCCGAGATCTCCTGGCAGCCGGTGGAGCACCCCGCCGACGTCCTCCAAATCGGGCAGGAGGTAGAAGTGCTGATCCTCAGCGTCGATCGGGAGCAGAGGCAGATCGCGCTGAGCATGAAACGGCTGGAGCCCGACCCATGGATGACGGTAGGGGAACGGTACCGGGTCGGCCAACTGGTCCAGGCACGGATCACCCGGCTGACCAAGTGGGGCGCTTTCGCGCGCATCGTGGGAGACGAGGCGATCGAAGGCCTGATCCATATCTCCGAGTTGGACGACAGGAAGATCAACCACCCCAGCGAGGTCGTCCAGCCGGGGGACGTGGTCACGCTGCGGGTGGTCCGTTTGGAACCTGAGCGGCATCGGATGGGGTTGAGCCTGCGACAAGCCCTGGGTGCGGCGGATCTGGAGAGCGGATCCCCCTCCCCTCTCCCGCCCTCTGGAGGTAGACTCTCCTCAACCCTCGGAGAAGCCTTACAGGAATAAGTCCGCCCCTGAAAGACGGGGCTTCGTAGCAGACGGGTGGGAGACCGCCCGCGTATGAAGGTGGACAGATTCATATGGAAAAAAGTCATTGGGAACGATTCACGCCGGAGGCGGGACGGGCCCTCCGCATCGCGGAGGAGGTCGCCGCCCAGATGCACCACCTCTACGTGGGCACCGAGCACCTCCTCCTGGGCCTGATCCAAGAGGGACAGGGTGGAGCAGCCCGGCTCCTGCGCCAGTCTGGACTGGACCCCCAGGAGGTCCGCGACCTGATCCTGCGGCTCAACCCGGAGGACCAACCCCGACGGATCACCCGCCCGGCGCTGACGGAGAGCACCAAACGGGTGATCCAGCACGCGCTGGATGAAGCCCGACGACGGGGCGACCCGAAGGTCGATACCGAGCACATCCTGCTCGCCCTGATCCAGGAAGGACGCGGGATGGCGCTGGACATCCTGCACACCCTGGGGGTCGATACCGAAGCGCTGCGCCGGAAGGCGATCCGCGCGCTGGCAGGCCGGCCGGTCCCCGCCGCCCGCCGACGGCTCGTCCGCAGGACCGCGCGAACCCCTCTGGTGGACCAGTTGGCTACCGACCTGACCGCGCTGGCCGAGGAGGGAAGGCTGGATCCGGTGATCGGGCGAGAGCAGGAGATCGAGCGGGTCATCCAGATCCTGGCCCGCCGGACGAAGAACAACCCTGCCCTGATCGGCGAGCCAGGGGTGGGAAAGACCGCCATCGTCGAGGGGCTGGCCCAGCGGATCGTCGCCGGGGACGCTCCCTCCATCCTGCTGGATAAACGGGTCCTCCAGTTGGACGTCGGCTCCCTGGTCGCCGGGACGATGTACCGCGGCCAGTTCGAGGAGCGGCTGAAGAAGGTGTTGGATGAACTGAAGCGGAGCAACTCCATCCTCTTCATCGACGAGATGCACATGCTGGTCGGGGCGGGGGCGGCCGGGTCGTCGGTGGACGCGGCCAACATCCTCAAGCCGGCCCTGGCGCGGGGCGAACTCCAGTGCATCGGCGCGACCACCCTGGACGAGTATCGCCGGTACATCGAATCGGACGCGGCCCTGGAACGCCGCTTCCAGCCGGTCCTCGTCGAGGAGCCCACCGTCGAAGAGACCATCGAGATCCTGCGCGGCGTCGTCTCTCTGTACGAGGAACACCACCGACTCCGCATCGCCGACGAAGCGCTGGTCGCCGCCGCCCGCCTCTCCGCCCGTTATATCTCCGACCGGTATCTGCCGGACAAGGCGATCGACCTGATCGACGAGGCCGCCTCCCGCGTGCGGATGTACAAAGCCCCCCAGGCGATCGAAATGCGGAAGGCATACGCCGCCCTGCGGGAGGTGGAGCAGAAGGCCGAGCAGGCCGTGGCCGAGGAGCGGTTCGAGGAGGCCCGACGGTTCCGAATGGAAGCCCAGCGGCTGAGCGAGCGGATCGAAACGCTGCGGGAGGAGTGGGAGGCAGGCGTGGACCTCGTCGTCCAGCCAGAGGACGTGGCCGAGGTGGTCTCGATGTGGACCGGCATTCCCGTCGCCCAGCTGACGACCCAAGAGACGGAGCGGCTTCTCCACATCGAAGAGGAACTGAAAAAGCGGATCGTGGGACAGGATGAGGCGATCGAGGTCGTGGCCCGGGCCATCCGCCGGGCCCGCGCCGGGCTGAAGGACCCTCGCCGTCCGATCGGTTCCTTCATCTTCCTCGGACCCACGGGCGTCGGCAAGACGGAGTTGACCCGCGCGCTGGCGGAGTTCCTCTTCGGCACCGAAGAGGCACTGATCCGGCTGGATATGTCGGAGTTTATGGAACGGCATACCGTCGCCCGCCTCGTCGGCGCGCCGCCCGGGTACGTCGGTTACGAGGACGCAGGCCAGCTGACCGAGGCGGTCCGCCGCCGCCCCTTCTCCATCGTCGTCTTCGACGAGGTGGAGAAGGCCCATCCGGAGATCTTCAACATCCTCCTCCAGGTGATGGAAGAGGGCAACCTCACCGACGCCCGGGGGCGGCGGGTGGACTTTCGCAACACGATCGTGATTATGACCTCCAACATCGGCGCGGAGACCATCCGTCGGGGCGGGCTGGGTTTCTCCCTCCCATCCGACCGTGGACGGGAAGCGGAACTGGACTACAAGGAGATGAGCCAGCGGCTTCAGGAGGAACTGAAGCGAACGTTCCGCCCGGAGTTTCTGAACCGGTTGGATGCGGTGGTCGTCTTCCGGGCGCTGGGGCCGGAGCAGGTGGCGCAGATCGTGGATCTGGAGATCGAAAAGGTCGCCGACCGACTAAAGGAGCAGGAGATCCAGCTGGAGGTCTCCCCCACTGCCCGGGACCTGCTGGCCCGGGAGGGGTACTCGCCGGAATACGGTGCTCGGCCCCTGCGACGGGTGATCCAGCGCCGGGTGGAGGACCCGCTGTCGGACGCGATGCTGGCTGGCCGGTTCGCCGCAGGAGACACGGTGCTGGTGGATGCGGAGGGGGATGAGATCGTCCTGAAGAAAGCCTCGCATGATTGATCTGCTGTGGGTCCTCCAACGGCTGACCTGGACCGATCTTCTGGATATCTTCCTCGTCGCCCTGGTCATCTTCCTCATCCTCTACTTCCTCCGAGGCACGCGGGCCGTCTCCCTGCTCCGGGGCATCGTCCTGCTGACCATCGTCCTGGCATTGCTAGGGGGCATCTTCCCGCTGCGGGCGTTCGGCTGGCTGGTGGAGCGGGCCCTGCCGGCCCTCCTGGTCGCCGTGCCGGTCATCTTCCAGCCGGAACTCCGCCGGGCACTGGAGCGGCTGGGACGGGCTGGCGGACTACTCGCCCGCCCTACGGGCCGGAAAGCGGCCATCGAACGGGCCATCGCCGCCGTCACAAAAGCGGCCCGCATCCTCGCCAAGCGCAAAACCGGCGCGCTGATCGTCTTTGAGCGGGAGACCGGCCTTCAGGACTACGTGGAGACCGGGATCCTCCTGCACGCCGACCCCTCCCCCGAACTGCTGATCGCCCTCTTCAACCCCCAGACCGCCCTTCACGACGGCGCGGTGATCCTGCGGAACGGGCAGATCATCGCCGCTTCCTGTATCCTCCCCCTCTCCACCGCTTTCCTGGACGACCGACGGCTGGGGCTGCGCCACCGGGCCGCGCTGGGGATCACCGAGGAGTCGGACGCCGTGGCCGTCGTCATCTCCGAGGAGCGGGGGGCGATCTCCGTGGCCCACAACGGCCGGATCATCCGGGACCTGGACCCAGAGCGGTTGGAACGGGTGCTGCGGGCCTTCCACCGACCGATGCTGGAGCCTCCCTGGCCCGCCTGGTTGCGCCGCTGGCTCGCCCGCCCGGAGGAAGAGGAACTGGAATGAGAAGCACGCTGCGCTGGCTGTTCTCCAACCTGGGATTGATCGTCCTCTCCCTCGCCCTGGCCTTCCTCGTCTGGGCCGTGGCTGTGGAGCAGGAGAACCCTACAGTAGAGCGCCGCTACCCCACCCCCATCCCGGTGACCATCCCCCCTGCCCCCGAGGGGATGACCCTCTACGGCGACACCGACGTCCAGGTCTACGTCACCCTCCGCGCCCCCCGGTCGGTGATGGAGAGTCTGCGCCCGGAGGACTTCCATGCCACGGTGGACATCAATCAGATGGAAGAAGGGGCCTACCGGTTGCCGATCCAGGTGCAGGTGGACCGGGAGCCGGTCCGAATTTTAGAGGTGGAACCGCCGGAGATCACCCTGTACCTGGAGCCTACGACCCGGATGACCGTGCCCGTGAGCGTCCGGCTGGAGGGGAACACAGCCATCGGATACATCCCCCGCCCCCCCATCGTCAACCCACTGACCACCACGGTCAGCGGCCCGGCTTCCCTGGTCTCCCAGGTGGTGGAAGCGGTCGCCGTCATCTCGGTCGAAGGGGAGCGGGCGGACATCGAAGGATCGTTCGAACTGGTCCCGCAGGACGAAAGAGGATCGGTGATCCCCTACGTCGTCCTCGACCCCGCCGAGGTCGCCGTCCACGTCCCTATCGAGAAACTGAGCGGGTTCCTGGAGGTCGCGGTGACCGCCCTCCTGGAGGGACAGGTCGCCTCTGGCTACCGTATCTCCAGCATCACCGTGGACCCGCCGCTGGTGACCGTCTACGGGCCACCGGACGCCATCGAGCAGATCCCCGGCTACCTCCAGACGGTCCCCCTGAACCTCGAGGGGGCGAAGGGCGACATCACGGCCCAGCTCCCGTTGGTGGTCCCAGAGGGGGTCTCCCTGGTAGGGATGGACGAGCCGGTGGTCACCGTGCAGGTCTCCATCGTCCCCCTGGAGGGAAGCCTGACCGTCGAGCGGAAGGTGGAGATCCAGGGAATGGAGCCCGGCTTCACCGCCACCGTCGCGCCGGAGACGGTGGAGGTGATCCTCAGCGGCCCTGTGCCCGTCCTCGAACAGTTGACCGATGAGGATGTGCGGGTGCTTGTCGACCTGCTGGGGCTGAACCCGGGGATCCACTCGCTGGAGCCGCAGGTGGTCGCGCCTCCGGAGGTGGTGACAGAAGCAGTGATCCCCTCCAGCGTCCAAGTGGAGGTCATCCTGGTGGCGACTCCCACACCGGAGAGATAACCGATGCGTCAACCGATCGTAGCCCTGGTAGGACGTCCCAACGTGGGGAAATCCACCCTCTTCAACCGGCTGGTCGGCCGGCGGCTGGCGGTGGTGGACGATCGGCCCGGGACGACCCGGGACCGGATCCAGGCCTCCTGCGAGTGGGATGGGATTCACTTCACCGTCGTGGACACCGGCGGGATCGAGGTGCTGCCAGAGAAGGTGGAGACCGGCATCCGCCCCGCGCCGGACCGGCCGCTGACGGAGGACTCGGCCGCGTTCATCCCCCTCATCCGCGCCCAGGCGGAGATGGCTATCGCCGAGGCGGATGTGATCATCTTCCTGACCGACGCCGCCGCCGGGCTCACCCCCGCCGACGAGGAGGTGGCGGACATTCTCCGTCGCTCAGAAAAGCCGGTCTTCCTCGCCGCCAACAAGGCGGAAAGTCCCCGCGTCCGGGAGCAGGCGGTGGAGTTCTACGCCCTGGGCCTGGGGGAGGTGTACCCTATCTCCGCCCTGCACGGGATCGGGGTGGCGGATCTCTTGGACAAAGTGGTTCAAGCGCTGCCCACGTGGGAGGCGGAGCCGGAGGACGAGTCGGTCAAACTGGCGATCGTGGGCCGGCCTAACGTGGGGAAGTCCTCCCTCCTGAACCGGCTGCTAGGCGAGGAACGGGCCATCGTCAGCCCGGTGCCGGGCACCACACGGGACGCCATCGACACGCGGATGGAGTGGGAGGGGGTCCCCATCACGCTGATCGACACCGCAGGGATTCGGCGGCGGGGGCGGATCCGGCCGGGAGTGGAGAAGTGGTCGGTCCTGCGCGCGCTGCGGGCCATCCAGCGGGCGGACGTGGCCCTCTTGATGATCGACGCCACGGAGGGCGTCACGGCCCAGGACACCCACGTCGCCTCCTTCGTGCTCGACGAGGGGTGCGGGGTGGTCGTGCTGGTCAACAAGTGGGACGCCATCGAGAAGGACACCTACACGATGCAAGAGTACACCCTGCACGTGCGGGAGGCGCTGAAGTTTATGGACTACGTGCCGGTCCTCTTCATCTCCGCCCTGACCGGCAAGCGGGTCGATCGGGTTATCCCCACTGCTCTAGAGGTCCACGAGGCCCGACAGCACCGGATCCCCACCGGCGAACTGAACCGTCTCATCCAAGACGCCGTCGCCCGCCATGCGCCGCCCAGCAAGCGGGGGAAACGGCTCAAGATCTACTTCGTCAGCCAGCCGGAGGTCGCTCCGCCCACCTTCGTCTTCCACGTCAACGACCCCGACCTGGTCCACTTCTCCTACGAGCGGTACCTGGAGAACCGGATCCGGGAGCATTATCCCTTCGTCGGCACCCCCCTGCGGTTGATCTTCCGCGAGCGGAGCCGAAAAAAGAAGTAAGGGGGCCGATAACCGCCGAATGATCGACGTACTGAAACTCCTGTCCGTCCTGATCCTCACCCTCTTCCTCCTGGACCGGCGGTGGAACCTGGGCTGGGTGCTGCTGCTGGCGGCGGCCCTTCTGGGAGTCCTCTTCGCCCGTCCCCCGCTGGACCTGGGGCGGGATCTCCTGACGGCGGTTCTTTCCCCTCTCACCCTGCGCCTGGCGGCGGTGGTGGTCTTTATCATGATGCTGGGCGAACTCCTGCGGGAGACGGCGGGGCTGGAACGGATGGCGGAGGGGCTGGAGGGGTTGGTGAAGGACGTGCGGGTCGTGCTGGCGGTGTGGCCAGCCTTCATCGGCCTGTTGCCGATGGTCGGCGGGGCGATGTTCTCGGCCCCCCTGGTCGATCAGATCGGTGGGCGGCTGAAGATCGACGGCGCGCGGCGCACCTTCGTCAACTACTGGTTCCGCCACGCCTGGGAGTATGTCTTTCCCCTCTACCCTTCTTTCCTCTTAGGTGCGGCGCTGCTGGGGATCTCCGAGCATCAGGCGACGGCGGCCCTCTGGCCCCTCTTCGTCGTCAGCCTTGCTGGAGGTGTCCTTTTCGGACTCGTGGGGATTCGCCGCGAAGAGAGGCAGCACCGGTCCGACCAGCGGAACGGCCTCTCCCTCCTGGCGCGGGGTGGATGGCCCGTGGTGCTGGTGTTGGTGCTGACCTTGGTCGTCCACGTGGACCTCCTGATCGCGCTGCCTGCCGTCATCATCCTCCTCATCCGCGTCTACCGCATCCCGCTTGGGAGGGCCGCAGCGATCGCCTGGCAGCGCATCCCCTGGCGGACGGTGGTGGTGATCTTCGGAGCGATGGCCTTCCGTCAGACACTGGAATCGACCGGCGCGGTCCGCGCCCTCTCCGGAGCGCTCACCGCGTTGCACGTCCCTCTGTGGATCCTCCTCTTCGCCGTCCCCTTCGCCGCTGGCCTGCTGACCGGGCTGGGCACCGGTGCGTTCAGCATCGGCTTCCCCATCGTCGTCCCGCTCCTGGCCCACAATCCCCCCAGCGGAGGGGAGGTCGCCTGGGTGTGGGCTGGGGGGTTCCTGGGCGTCATGCTCTCCCCGATGCACCTCTGCCTGGCCCTCACCCACGACTACTTCCACGCCCGGCTGGGCGCGGTCTACCGACGGCTCCTCCCCGCCGCCCTTCTGGTGGCGGCCACGGGAGGTGGCCTTCTCCTCCTCTCCTAAATTGACGAAAACTCTGTGTCCTCTGTGCCTCTGTGGTGGAGCACACTCCCGCTTGACAGATTCGAACATTTGTGCTAATCTGACAGCGGGAGGGAGACCCTCTCCCAGAAAGGAGCGGGAAAATGGCAGGAGATGAGAGCAAGCGACTGAAAGCGCTGGAGGCGGCGCTGGCAGCGTTAGAGAAGCGGTTTGGGGAGGGGGCCATTATGCGCCTCGGCGAGGCCTCCCACCTCCACGTCGAGGTCATCCCCACCGGCTCCCTCGCCCTCGACATC
>DUEL01000032.1 GCA_011192125.1 Thermoflexia bacterium | reverse complement strand
GGCCCCAGACGGCACCCTCTTCGGCTCCGTCATCTACGTCCAAATCGTCGTCCCCCAACCCACAGAAGAACCCACCGAGGAACCCACCGAAGAACCAACTGAAGAGCCCACCGAAGAACCAACCGAGGAGGGATGCGTGGCCCTGGACCCGGCGATGGAGCCGGTGGTAGACCTTATAGACACATACGGCCTCGATCCCGGATGCCCCACGGCAGAGGCGTTCACTGTTTATGGGGCCTTCCAGGAGTTCGAGACCCAGCCGGAGAACCCCAACCCCGACGCCCACCTCCGCGGCTACATGATCTGGCGGTCCGACGTAAAGAAGATCTACGCTCTGGGGATGGGGAGCCCCTCTTACATGCCGTCCCACAACGGCCGTTGGCTGAGTCTCTACGACGACCTGTGGGACGAGAGCCAGCCGGAGGTCCATCCCGACTGCGCCGGCATGACCGTGCCGGATGGCTACCTGCTGCCCATTCGTGGCTTCGGCAAGGTCTGGTGTGAGAACAACCTGTGGGCCGAGGACCGAGTTGGTTGGCCAAAAGACCGCGAGTGGGGAGTCACGCTGCGCATCCAGCCAACAGAGCATGGGCTGTACGTCCAGGTGACGGGGATGCCCAACGGCTACACCTACGTCCTGGCGCTGGACCTCAACGCGGGCAGATGGACCTCCACGATGTTCGGGCCATAGACCCAACGCGCCAGAGAGCGCAACGCAACGTTAGGAGGAGCTTCCACTAGCGCAAGCCACCGGCGGCCTTCAAGAGTGGGGCGCAGCAGTGCTGCGCCCCACTGTCCACCCTACAACCCCTGGCGAGGTGGTCAGAACCGCACAAATCACATCAAATCGGCGATAGGACATCAAACCGTGAGAAACTCAAAACGAGATACCCTTTCCAACTGGCTCTGCTGGACTGAACTGGACAGTCCTCCTTCCACCCGACGGCAAGACCAGTGGCGGGCGGGGGTGGCGGTTGTCGCCACCACCTTGCTCCTCACGGTAGATGCCTACCACACCTTCTTCGGCAGCCAACTACCGACTCGGACGCTTCTCTACCTAGTCATTCCCTTGCTGATCGTTCTCCTTATCTTTCGGGAATCACCCGCGCGGTACGGCTTCCGTATAGGGGATTGGCGGGCCGGTCTGGTGTTGACCGCGATCGGATGGATCGGGGCGGCGGCAGTGGTACTGGCGGTCAGGAAGACCGCTTCCTTCCGGACCTACTACGGCCAGGCCGCCGTCGGCCGTCTCCCATTCTGGCTCGCCGACGGGATCGAACTGTTCGGATGGGAGTTCCTCTTCCGGGGGTTCCTCCTCTTCGCCCTCTACCGCGCCTGTGGCCCCCTTGCCATCCTCCTCCAGGCAGTCCCCTTCGCCCTAGCCCACATCGGCAAGCCAGAACTGGAGACCCTCAGTTGCATCTTCGGTGGAGCCTTCTTCGGCTATGTGGCCTGGCGCACCCGGTCGTTCCTGTACCCCTTCCTCATCCACTGGCTCCTGACCTCTCTGATGACATGGGCAACCAACCTGGGGTAATTACCCCTTCTCCTCCCCCTCCTTCGCACCCTGTCCCTCTTGTTGCCACCACTCCACAGCGAAGGCCCAGAACACACCTAGCATCAGCCCCAGCGCCCCCGCCACCACGGTGTTGAGCAGTTTGCGTGGGCTGGTCGGCTTCTCCGGCACCGCTGCCTGGCTGGCCAGCCGCACCTCTCCGCTGACATCCTCCGCCGCGATCCGCGCCTCTTCTACCTTTCGGGCCAGGGTCATATAAGTCTCCCGCGCCAGGTCTCGGGCCCGCCTCAACCGGTCCTCCTCCGCCTTCACCTCTTCCAACTGCTGCTGCAACGCAAGGATCTGAGGCTCTAACTCCGCCAGTCGGTTGTCGATCTCAGCCGACTTTTCCTCCAGCACCTCCACCAGACTGTCCAGAAAGGCGATCTGTTCGGAGGGAGACATCTCCGAAAGGGTGGCAGCGCTATCTACCTGCAAATAGATGGGAGTTGAGGTCTGAGCATTAAAGGCTTTGATCTGCAGGAAAAGGGCGGTGAGCTGGTCCCCCAGACTCACCGGTTGACCACCAGGCTGCCCGGCCAATTGCTCACGCAGCCCCTCGATATCCTGCGTGATGTAGGCAATGGTCCGCTGATCCGCCAAATAATCCGCCTGCATCTGTTTATACGACGCCAGCTGATTCTGGAGAATCGCAGCCCGGTTACGAGCCTGGAACGCGATCAGCGCCTGTTCCGCCGCCTCCAGTTCCGCCTCTGCTCGCTCCAACTGGGCCTCGAAGAACTCCACCTCCGTCTCTCCCTGCCCACCATACAGTTCGTTGGCCCGCTCCACGAACAACTCGGCCCACACGTTGGCGATCCGCGCCGCCTCCTCTGGATTCCGGTGTCGAACGATCAGGCGAATGATGCTTGGATCTGCCCCGGACTTCGCCTCTACCTTCATCCGCAGGTCGCGGAGGGTTTCTACGCCCTCGGGAAGAGGATCCAGCGAGGCCAGCAACTCTTGAAGCAATTCGTCGCTGGCGGCGAGTTCGGGATACGCCTTGTAAGCAGGCTGGATGTCGTCCAGCGTCTCGAACCGAGGATCGAACCGCATCATGTAGCGGGGCTTCGTCACCGCTACCAGCGCCGTCGCCTCATAGGTGGGGGGAAGCAGGAAACTGACCACCAGCGCGACCACCGCGGCGGACAGTGCCGCCCCCACGATCCACTTCCAACGCCGAATCAATACCTCGATGTATTCCCTCAGATCGATTTCCTCTTCCATGACTGCCTCCATAGGATCGCCGACCAGATAGGCTCGCCATCAAATTGTATCCGTTTCCCCCCAAGCAGCAAGTCCACCTGCCCTATACTCACACCTCTCGCTCCTTCCACCGACCCCGCCGGAACCAGAGGGCGAACAGCAGGCCGTTAGCCAGGTTGGCCAGCGCACGCCCCCACCACAGGCCGGTGACGCCCCACAGGAGGGAAAGACCCCAGGCCAGTGGGACCTCCAAGACCCACAGGCTGAGCAAGTTGATCGCCATCGCCGGGACAGTGTTGCCGGCCCCGTCGAAACCCCGGGCCAGCACTACGCCGACCGCGCTGGCGATCAAGGAGGGAGCGACGATCCGCAGGCACTCCGTGCCGACCACCACAACCTCAGGGGTGGAATCGAACAGGCCAACCAGGGAGGGGGCAAGGACGAACAGCGCCGTCGCCACAAGGGTCATATACCCGACCGCATACGCGCTCACCCACCAGGCACTTCGCTCCGCCCGGTCGGGCTTGCCCGCCCCCAGGTTCTGCCCCACCAGCGTCCCGGCAGCGTTGGCGAGCCCGAAGTTGGGGATGAGCGCGATGAGCAACAACCGGTTCGCCACCCCGTAACCCGCCGTGGCAAACGTCCCATACAACCCCACCAACCCCAAAACCACCAGCCGCGATGACGACCGCAGGGTCATCTGAACCGTGCTGGGCAGGGCGATGCGGATGATCCGGACCATCAGCCGAAAATCCGGCCGCAGGTCGCGCAGGTTGATCCCGATCCGGGCCCGCCCCCGCAGGAGGATCGCCATCTGCATCATCAACCCGCTCCCGTACCCCAGGACGAAGGACCAGGCCGATCCCGCCACTCCCAGAGGGGGCAACGGCCCCAGGCCGAAGACCAAGATCGGCTCCGCCACCACGTTGACCGCCGTCGCCAGGAAAAGCACACCCATCGCCAGCCTCGCCTCGCCCGCGCCGCGCAGCATCGCGTTGATGACGAAAGTTAAGATGATGGTAAACGTGCCCGCGAAAGCGACGTGCAGGTAGGAAAGCGCCAGAGGAAGGACCTCCTCCCGAGCCCCCAGCAACACCAGCAGCGGGCGGGCCACCGCCAGGCCAATGCCACCAAGGACGATGGAAACGGCGAAAGCCAGAAGGATGGTCTGCCACGCAGCGTGCTCCGCCGCTGCCCGGTCCCGCGCACCGATCCGCCGGGCGACCACCGCCAGCCCACCAACCCCCAGCCCGTTGGAGAGGCTGTTGACCATCCAACGGACCGTCATGCTGATCGTCACCGCCGCCAGCGCCGCCGAGCCCAACCGCCCCATCCAGTAGATGTCCAGGATCTGGCTCACGTTGAGGATCCCGGTCTCAAGAATCATCGGCAGCGCCAGATACCAGATGTTGCGGTGCAGGCTGCCACTGGTCAGATCACGCCCCCAACGGGACTCCTCGACTTGCACGGTCACGCCCTTATCTCCCGACAAAAAAGCGGCCACTTGCAATAGCGTGGCCGCTTTGAGTTGTCTCCATCCACCGTCACTGACCGGTCAGAACCGGCCTCAACCCCTTATACACCCGCCCGCCCGACAAGGTGCGCAAGATCCGTTCCGCCGGCCTGCCCGTGATATCCGCCAGTTCTCTGCAGGTCAGTGGCCGATTACCGTTGGCGAGGAAAACCCGAAACACCGCATCGACCAGGGAAACATCCCGCCCCAGGTACTCCGGCTGCCGGCTGCAGTGCTCCTGGATGAGATGTTGCAAACCATCCACCTGGATGACCTCTCCCGTTCGCTCATCCACCCAGTCGATCACCTCGGTGTCGAAATGATCCTTGTAGATCGCTCGATGCTCCGGACAGAGGTGAGCACGCAGCTCGATGCGGAAGTCCCGCCCCTCCCGCTCCCACCATTCGCGGCTGATGTGGAAGGGTGTATCCAACGTCGGTTTGATCAAATAGAGTTGAAGGGGAGAGACTTTCATATTGCTCATTGTTCACCCCAACTCAGCCACGGCTTCTCCAATAATTGTCCCCGATGGAGACAAACCGATCGTCTTGGACGAGCGTGGCCAGGATCGGCCCCGGCGGGACCCGCATCACCAGGTTGACAGCGCTGTAGAGGGTGCTGGCGTGGACCATACCCTGCGGGCTCAACTTCGCCAGTTCGGGGAAGACCTCCGCCACCACCTCCGCCAGGGGCGTCCGTTCCTCGCGCATCCGCCCGGCGACCTCGTCGAGCGACTCCAGGTCCTCCACGGCGATGCCCATCAGTTCGTCCATCTTGCAGGAGATGGGATACCGCCCCATCTCGAAGGTCAACCGGCCATCGATCACCGTCCCGATCCGCACCCACTCCCGCCGGGTTCGCTGCGCCTGGCGTCGGATCAGCACCACGCCCGGCTCCGGCGCGTGGGAGATCTCCAGATAGGCCCCGATCGGCACGTCGTACCGGTTATACCACTCCTTCAGACCGTACACGTACCGCCGCTCGCGCACCACCCACCCTTCCATCTCCTCGTCGGTGTCGGCGTCGCGGAAGGTGAACCGGATCCGATGGGTGCGCCCCGTGGGAAAGACCCGCGAGAGGCGGGAGGAGAGAGGCAACGTCCCCGCACGCCGATGGGGAGCGGTCAACACGACGACAACCGGCTCCTCTATCGCCGGTGGCGCGACCAGTTCCGACCATTCGTCGTCTAACTGACGCTCCAGATTGAGCATCGTCTCGTCCAGGAGACGGTGATCGTACTCCACGACGACCGGCGTCAGCCAGACAGGGGGCTCCAGCACCTCGGGAGGCTCCAACCGCCGCAGGTACCAGAGGACCTCGCCGGCGGGCCCTACTTCATCGAACCGCTCATCCTCCTGGAGAGCATAATTCAGGGAAAAGATGCCTAGCTTCTGGTTGATCTCCTTGGGGAGGTCCAGGTGGTCGATCAACGCCTCTGTGGGCAAGGGACCACCACCCGCCATATCCAGCACCGCCTCGGCCAGGTTGAGATGGCCTTCGTGGATCTCCGCCAGGAGGTCCTTGACGAACCACTGCCCGGCCAGGCGGATGAAGGCAGGGGAGGCCTCCAGCCGGACGTTCAACGCATCCCGCACCTTGTCGCCGTAGGTTGCGTACAGTTCCTCCGGGGAGAGGAGCCCTTCCTCATCCTGCGCCTGCTGTATCTCGTTCAGGGGATGGTCGGCCAGTTCGGAGGCAAACTCACGGGTTTCTCCCTGGGGGAACGTCACCTGGATGACCCGGAAGGTCCCATACTCAGGGTTACGCCCTTCCCGTATGCCGGTCACCTCCCCCACAGCGTACTCCAGCGCGGGGAAGACGATCGTCTCGCCAACTTCGTACCGGTTCTTGGGAAGATAGAGGGTCCCCTTAGAGAGTTCGCGCGTGATCCGTTCTTCTTCTCTGCGGCAGCGGAAGGCGACCAACTCCCGGGCTAGTTCGTCCAGAGGAAGCGGCACCTCCCGCTCGACGAGCAGGTTAGCGAGGTAGTCCAGGTCCTCGTCCGTAACTTGGAAGTCCTCCCAGTAGGCTGGATCTTGCGTGTTGCGCCGGATCACCGCTCTTTCCTTGGTTCGCAGTATTGAAAACCGGCGGGCATTATACCAGGCTTCGGCCGATTTGACAAATACTCATTTTCCGTAACCTGGGCCGGAAGGCTCGACCCTGGGTCTCCGGTATCGCTCGCAATGCGGAGAACCCTCCCGCAGGCTTAGAGCCTGCGGGAGGGTTCTCCGGGAGGTTCTGCGGGAGGGTTCTAACTACGGCGCGTACCGGAACGGGTGGCGGGCGGCAACCTTCTCGTTGAACAGTTGCGCCAGCGTGGGCCGCCCCTCGATGGCCTTGCGGATGGCCTGGTTGGTGGCCTTGAAGTTGTTGAAGGCCACCCGCTTAGCGATGGACGCCGCCGGGTGGACGAAGGCATTGACGATGAGCACGACGTCGTCCAACACCTCCTCCGGCAGGAAACCGCTCTCGACGTTCTTACGGATCGCCAGGTTGACCCCCTCGGCGGCGTGCTCGTAGAAGAGGCGGCGCTGCTTGGCGGTGCGGATGGTCACGGTAGGGACCAACAGCGTCAGCGGCCGCTCGTTGATGATCTTCAGGCCTCGCTCCTCGCCCCATCCGGCCATCGCCCGCTCGATCGCCCGGCCCACGGGCCCGTCCTTGCGGCCGATGAGCAGGTCGACGTGGGCCAGTTCCTGGAAGGGCGGCCCGGCGAACCCCTCGCCCACCCGCAGGGTCCATCCGGAGACCACGGAGGGGGTGTCGGGCGTCGCCGGGACGCGGGKGCGCACCCGCCTCTYCCCCAGGTCGTAAACGATCTCCGCCTCCTGCAGTTTGCCCAAAACCTCCAACTGGAGCCGTAGTTCCTCGTAGTCCTCCCTCCGGAAGCCGCCGCCGGGCATCACCGGGTGGCGGGAATCGCCCACCTCCACGCCCATCATCCGCAGCCCCTCTTTGACCGCCTGGGTGGAACTGCAGCGGACGACGATGCGCACCAGTTTCTGGACCCGCTGTTGCCACATCTGGGCGGTCGCCAGGTCCCCCTCCAACGTAGCCTGGTAGACCTTTTGCCAGATGTCCGGGATCAGGTTGGCGCTTGCCAGGATCGCCCCGTCGGCCCCGGCGGCCAACGCCGCCTGCACCACCTCGTCGTGGCCGACGAAGATGGAGACTCGACCCTTGACCTTCTCGAAGAGGGCCTCCATAAACGGCAGGTCGCCCGAGGAGTCCTTGATCCCCACCACGTTGTCGAAGTCGAGGATCATCCCCTCAGCGGTCCACCAGCGGAAGTGGGTCCCGGCGCACTGGGGGATGTTGTAGAGGATGAGGGGGACGCCCAGTTTGTCCAGCGCGCGGTAGTGGTCGTATACCTCATTGAAGGAAGGCTTGAGGTAGTAGGGGGCGACGACCAGCACGCCGGTCACCCCGGCGTCGCGGGCCCACTCGGTGAGGGCCAGGGTGTCGCGGGTGGAGGAGCAGCCGGTCCCGGCGACCACTGGCACGCGGCCGCCCACCTCGTCCAGGCAGACCTCGATGACCCGCTTGCGCTCCTCGATGGTCATATAGGAAAACTCACCCGTGGTCCCACAGGGGACGACCCCGTTGACGTGGGGGAGGACGTGGCGGATCAGCCGTCGATAAGCAGCCTCGTCGAACGAGCCATCTTTCGTGAAGGGGGTCACCAAAGCCGGGTAGATGCCTCGGAACCATTCCGTCTTATAACCCATGTTTTCCTCCTCGAATCTTACCACAGAGGCACGGAGGACACAGAGGGCTCTTTTGGTCAGAGAACCAGCCGCCGAATTCCCCGTTTCAGCACGGGGACGTTGAAATTCAGCAGAAGGCCGACCCTCCAGCCACCAAGACGCAGGTATGTGAGCAACTGCGCCTCATGGAGGGGGAGAACCTCCGGTGAGTGCGTTAACCCGCTCCATTGTCGTCTCCTGCGTCCTTCGGGTCCTCTCCAGACCATAAGAACCTCTGTGCTCTCTGTGTCTCTGTGGTTCATCTTAAATACGCCTGAGCGATGGCAGCGCGGGCGGCTTCGTAGACACTGTGGTACAGCGCGTGGCGGTCCAACGCTTTGGGGTGGACCGTCGCCAGGACGATCATCACCTCCTCGTCGGCGGCTTCCTCCGGGATCACTCTCGCCTCCAGCGCGTCCACGATGGCCCGCGCTAGCGCCGACTGGGTGGGACCGTAGATCATGTTGGCCTGCCGGAGGTTCTTCTGGGGCAGCGTCGGCAGGAGCAGGGTGGACGGCCGCACCGTCAGCCCCGGCTCTAGAATGGTGGTCAACGCCTCCCGGCCGTGGAGAGGGTAGGTCAACTGAAGGGCGTAGGCGTCCCCTAGCGGGGTATCCTTCCGCCCGGCGATAAGGTCCAACTGAACCTTGTTCAACCCCTCCCCCGCCGTCCCACTGCCCACGCGGAGGTTGTGGGCCCGGATGTCCTCCGGCGTCAGTTCCAGGTCGCCGAAGCGGGCCTCCAGCGGACCGCCAGGGTACTCGAAGGGCTCGTCCTCCACCTGGATCTTGCCCAGTTTCTCCAGTTCCAGCCGGATCTCAGCGCGGACCTCGTGGATCAGCGCACCGCCGACCGACTTGAGGGGACGGCGGGGTCGGCCTACCGGGACCCCCATCATGTTGAGGGCCGCCTTGACCGCCACACCGCCGCCGTAGCGACAGAAGATGCGGGAGAGTTTCTGGACCTTCCGCTGGAGGGCGCGGGCCTCCTCCACACGGCCTTGATCCATCAGCCGCAGCACCTCCTGCCAGACCTCGGGGTAGACCTGCGCGCTGGCGAGGATCATCCCGGTCACCCCTCCGGCCAGGGCAGGCACCACCACCTCGTCGTGACCAATCAACACATCGATCCGGTCTCCAGCGTACTCCAACACCTCCATCGTGTAGGTCAAGTTGCCGGAAGAGTCCTTCAGACCGACCACGTTGGGCAGGTCGGCTAGGTCCTCGATCACCTCGCGGGGCAGGTACCGATCCACCACCTGAGGGATGTTGTAGAGAATGAGGGGAACGTCCACCCGCGTGGCGATGTCGTAGAAGTGCTGATAGACCCCCTTATCGGACGGATGGAGGAAGTAGGGGGTAACGACGAGCACGGCGTCGGCGCCGGCCTCTTTGGCGTCCTGGGCCAGGGCCAGCGCTTCAGCGGTGCCGGAGGCTCCACATCCAGCGATGACCAGTTTCTCCCCCACCTCCTCCCGCGCGATCTCCACCAGTCGGCGTTGCTCCTCACGGGAGAGGTAGGGGAACTCCCCCGTCGTGCCGCTGGTGACCACCCCGTCCACGTAGGGGAGGACGTGGCGGATCAGCCGTCGGAAGGCTTCCTCGTCCAGCGTCTCCGTCTTGCGGTCGAAGGGAGTAACCAGCGCAGGGAAGACACCCTTCAGGCTTAGATTCTTCTTCCTCATCGGATTCTCCTCGTTCCCAAGATTACAGGTCCAAGTTCCGCAACCACGTGAACAGATGCCCCGGCGTCTCCGCCTCCACCGGTATGTAGCGGACGCCGGGGTAGTACGTCCTGAAGAAGGCCTCCAGGTCGCTCGGCCAATGGGAGGGGTTGACAGCGATCACGGTCCGGCTGTCCAGATCGCCGATGCCAGCATCGTCGGCGCTGCCGCCAACGGTGAACCGACGGTCGTCCCACGTGGCGTCGATCACCGCCCGCGCCCAGGAACTGTCGGCATCGGGCGGCAACAACACGTAGATTCGGGCATACTGTTCCCGAGGAAGCCCTCGACAAGGCTGTTCGTCCGCAGGCTCAGGAGGCAAGGCGTTCGGCTCATCCTTGACGGAGAGGACATAATCGACCAGAGCCGAGTAAGCAAACTCGTAGTCCTGCCCGACCCACTCCTCCGTCGGTCCCAGGGTGAAGGGGCAGAAGCCGAGAACGTAGTAATCCTCCCGATACTTTTCGTCGCACCAGCGGACCTGCTCCACGACGTCGAGAGGGGTCGCACCGTGTTGCGCATACCGCCCCCCATACCACTCGCTGATGACCAGCGGGACGACTTCCTTCCGCTGTTCGAGCAGGTGGTACAGGAATCGATAGCGGAAGTGGAGCGCACCTGCTCCGTCCACCTCCGGCGCACCGGGGATCCTCTCCCCCCACCAAAGGTCGATGGGCTGGCTCGGCCAGAAGACCCCTTCGTGGATGGCAAGGATGTGCCCCCCCCGCCGAGCGCGGGCAAAGACGCCGGTTTCGGTCACTGCCACCATCTCCTGCCATTCCGGAGTACCGGAGTTAAAAGAAAAGATCGCCACCCTCAGCCCATACTCCTCTGCCCGCTCCATGCACCGGATCATCAGGTCAGCCAGCAAGCGATACCCCCTGGTCCCTGCCGGGTCCGGCTCGTTAGCGACCTCCCAGTAGTCCACCACCTCGCGCAACTCTGGATCCCGATCCAATCTATCCAAAATCACGTCGATCAACCGAGATGCCAACTGATCGAGGTCTGTGTCGGGCTGGTCGATCCCCGGACATCCTTCATACGGACTGGTCAGGCGGGCGAGGGTGACGGTCTGGGGACTGACCTCCTTGATCCCCTTCAGCCAGTCCAGATCGTCCACCGCCTTGACAACAGAAAAGGCCGCGCCACCGGCGGCCAGTTGTTCGGCGAACGTCCTCACCTGATTGAGATAGATGGCGTGGACACCCAGTTTGCTCCCCTCGCGGATCACGGGATACGGCCATCGATCATTCTCGGCCATTGCTCCCTCCTCGAACGCGTGGCAAACGTCTATGCTGGATTATATGCCGACGCCCGGGCTTGTCAATCAACTTGATCAGGAGCACGTGTAGCAGCGCTCGACCGGGCAGGCCTCTGAAAGATCATCACATACTCGTGCTTGAAGAGATAGTATCCACCCGCCAGGGCTCGATAGCGCCAGAGGTTGCTGGCTCTTCCTTTCCCTCGCTCATTCCCGACGATGTTCTTGACGACGATCGCCTTAGGCCGAAAGCCCGCCCGCCGCATCCGCTCCAGGCAATAGAAGCCGAGGGGGATCAGTTCGCCTCGTGCGTACTTGTCGCCGATGACCAGAACGGCGAACCGTCCTGGCTCCAACAGGTCGAAGCCGTGACGGGCCACCACCTCGAAGCGGTCCAGAAACGCGCCCAGATCGGGGGCGTTGGAGAGGTCTGCAGGGTCGTCGGAGAAGCGGATGATGTCGTGATAGGGGGGGTGGAGGACCAGAAGGTGGGCGTGGGTGGTGCCCATCGCATCCAGGGTCTGGCGGACCAGGTTGGCGGTCTCCCTTTGAGTGCTATCCCCCTGGAGGATAACGATCCGCCTGCCCAGCAGGTCGGCGGGGATCTTGCTCCGGACCCTCTCCACCAGGTCGGCCCGCAGTTCGACGCCGATGAGCCGACGCTCCAGGCGGACCGCCTCGATCGCCGACGTGCCGGAGCCCAGGAAGAGGTCCAGCACAACGTCGTCCCGGCGGGTGTAGCGGAGGAAGGTCTGGGTGGCGATCTGGGGGACGAACCCGCCGTGGTAGTCCAATTGATGCCCCCCGGTCCGATCGCGGGCCGGGATAAGCCACAGCGAATCGGTCCAGATGTGATCGTACTCCCGCCAGCGGGAGAGATCGATGTCGGAATAGGGCAGCCGTTTGGATCTACCTCTCATCTTGAGAACTCCTCATCGTCCGTCCAACGGGCCGGGTTACGGCGGATATAATGACGGATGGCCCGCAATTCCCGTTCGTCGCGAATAATGCGCTCGCAATAATTCCGTTGCCAGGCGAATCCATCCCCGCCTGCCAGGCGGATCCGTCGGGCGATGGCGGCCTTGAAGGCGCGCACGACGATCGGGACGCGATGAGGCGCGTCCCTACGTGGATATATGGTTGACATGATGGTGATGGACGATCTCGTCGAACATCTCCGCGCCGGTTCGGCCGGTGCGGGGGCTGACCGCCACCCCCAGGTCGCGCCGGAAACGGTGGCTCAGGTCCTCCCCCGTCGCCTGCCGGACCAGGTCCAGGGCGCGGGCTGCGTTGGCGATGGCGTAGCGTGGCTCGTGGCGATCCAGGTCTTCAAAGAAGAACGCGCAACTGAGGTACATCCGCTGGCGATAGAACTGGGCTTCCAGAAGCCGGAGGAGGCGGCGTCCCTCTCCGGTCCGGAGGCGGCCCAACCCCTGTCCCGCCAGGAAGCCCGGCCCGTCCATCTTACCCAGCACCACAACGATGTAGGCATCCCGCACCTCCCAGGGGTCCACCCCCAGCCGCCGGGCTTCCTCCACGTACACATCGTCCACATCGCAGGCCAGGTTGTCCAGCGCACGGCGCAGCGCCCCCTTCCACCGGCTGTCGCCGGGGGTGCAACCGCACCCCACCACCCACCGCGCCAGCCCGTGGCCGCAACTCCAGGCCGTGTTCTCGACGACCTCCACATCCGCCTCAGGGGGATGCTGTCGGAAGTAGAGCCCCAGCGTTGTCACCTCGTAGCCGTGGGCTCCCCCACCGGCGAGGATGCGGTCCAGCACCTCCACCCCCTGCCGGTGATGGTGGCCGAACGTCTCCCCATCGGTGGCGATCAGGAGAAGCCCTCCCTTCCGGGCACGCCACTCTACCTGCTCCCGCAACCAGTCGTCTACCCGGTCCGGCGCCGGCATCCCGAAGGAGAGGGCGTCGGAGAGAGCCCGGTCCCGCACGAAGACGCCGATCTCCCGGCCGCCGGGGAGCCGCACCCGATACGGTCCGGCTCCGCTCGCCAGATCGCCCCGCACCTGCTCCTCGGAGAGGATGGTGAAGCGAATCCCCTCCGCCGCCAGGACCTCCAGCGTCTCGTAGTCCACCGCCATCTCCGGGAGCCACATCCCCAGGGGACGGTGGCCGAAGCGGTGGACGAAACTGGCGAT
>DUEL01000031.1 GCA_011192125.1 Thermoflexia bacterium | reverse complement strand
TCAGCCGGTCCTGGTCAACGACGTCCTCTTCGACCCCCGGTACGTCACCGTGCCAGAACTCTCCGACACGCGCTCGGAGTTAGCGGTGCCCATCGAGGTCAAGGGGCGCGTCATCGGCGTGCTGGACGTGCAGAGCGATCGGCCGTATGCCTACAGCGGGACGGACGTGCTCCTCCTGCAGTCCCTGGCTGGTCAGGCCGGCGTCGCCATCGAGAACGCCCGCCTCTTCGCCGCGACCGAGGCGGAGGCCCGGCGTCGTGCGTTGATCAACGAGGTGCTCCAGGCCGCCGCCACGACCCTCGATCCCGATGGGCTGCTCCATCGGGCCGGGGAGGCCGTCAGCCGGAACCTGGAGATCCCCTCCGCCATCTTCCGTTGGGATCCGGAAACGGAAGCGTTCCGTCCCGTCGCCATCCACGCAGCCGACGGATCCGACGTCCCGATGGACGAAGAAACGCGGATCACCCGCGAGGTCAACCCCGTCATGTTCCAGGCTGTTGACCAGGGGAAGGCCCAGATCTTCGAGGCGGCCGCGCTCACCGGGCCCTGCGCCGAACTGAACCGCAGGTTGGGGGTGTCCTCCGGGATCTACGTCCCGCTTGTCTCCCGTGGTCGGACCCTGGGTGTGTTCGGACTTATGAACCTCGAGGGGACGCCCCCGCCGACGGAGGAGGAGGTCGCCTTCGCCGAGATCGTCGGTGCCAACCTGAGCGTGGCGCTGGACAACGCCCTGCTCTACCAGGAGGCCGTCGAGACGGCGGAGCGGCTCAAGGAGGTGGATCGGCTCAAGAGCCAGTTCCTGGCCAACATGTCCCACGAGCTGCGGACCCCCCTCAACTCCATCATCGGCTTCTCCCGCGTCATCCTCAAGGGGATCGACGGCCCGATCACCGATATGCAGCGGCAGGACCTGGAGGCCATCTACAACAGCGGTCAGCACCTCCTGGGCCTGATCAACGACATCCTGGACATCTCCAAGATCGAGGCCGGCAAGATGGAACTGGACTTCAAGCCGGTGGACCTGAAGGAGATCATCCGCGGCGTGATGTCCACCGCCATCGCGCTGGTCAAGGACAAGCCCATCGAACTCCAGCAGTCGGTGCCCGCCGATCTGCCGACGATCATCGCCGACGAACGACGCGTCCGCCAGATCCTTCTGAACCTGGTCTCCAACGCCGCCAAGTTCACCGACGAGGGCTTCATCCGCGTGGAGGCGACCCACGACGACGAGTACGTGACGATCACCGTCTCCGACAGCGGTATCGGCATCCCCGAGGACAAACTACCCAGGATCTTCGAGGCCTTTACCCAGGTGGACGCCTCTCCCTCCCGGAAGTACGGCGGCACCGGCCTGGGGTTGACCATCACCAAGTCCTTCGTCGAACTGCACGGCGGGGAGATCTGGGTGGAGAGCGAGGTCGGCAAGGGATCCACCTTCACCTTCACGCTCCCCATTCAAGGTCCACCCTCCCTTAAGGAGGAGCCAGAGGTTGAGGAAGCACCACAACCGGCCGAGGTGGAGGAAGCACCTCAGCCGGAGCCGTCCGGTAAGATCGTCCTCTGCGTGGACGACGACGAGGGCGTCATCACCCTCTTCCGTCGCTATCTGGACAAACAGGGGTACAAGGTCGTCGGCCTTACCGACCCCAAGCGGGTGGTGGAGGAGGCGAAGCGGCTGAGGCCCTACGCCATTACCCTGGATGTGATGATGCCGGAGAAGGACGGCTGGCAGGTCATCCAGGAACTGAAGGCCGACCCCGAGACGAAGGACATCCCGGTGGTGATGTGCACGATCGTCAGCGACGAGGGGAAGGGGCTGAGCCTCGGTGCCGCCGACTACCTGGTCAAGCCCATCCTGGAGCAGGAGTTGCTCAGCGCGCTGGACCGGCTGGATCGGGAGGAGGGGCAGCATCGGGTGCTGATCGTGGACGACCAGGCGGAGGACCGGGAACTTCTGCGACGGATCATCGAGAGCCAGGACGGATTTGAGGTGGTGGAGGCCGCCAGCGGTCAGGAGGCCATCGCTCTCGTCAAGCAGATCCGTCCCCACATCGTCATCCTCGACCTCCTGATGCCAGAGGTGGACGGTTTCGCCGTCCTGGAGGCGATGAAGGCCGACAGGAGCACCCGAAACATCCCCATCATCGTCGTCACGGCCAAGGAACTGACCGAGGAAGACCGCGCACTGCTCAACCACCGCATCGAGGCATTGGTCCAGAAAGGCCTCCTGAACCAGGAGGAACTGTTGCAGGACGTGCTCGCTGCCCTCAAGAAGGTCGGGCGCGGTAACGACAGCCACAAGTAAACCACAGAGCACAGAGGACACAGAGAACTCAGGTGGGGAAACTCTGAGTTCTCTGTGCCTCTGTAGTGAATCCTGAAACCGAAGGTGAACCATGAGCGAACTTCCGAGACTCCGCTGCGCCGCCTGTGGCTACGCTGAGCCGTTCCGGCGCCCCCTTCTCCAGTGCCCCCAGTGTGGGGGGGACTGGCTGGATGTGGTGTACGATTACGAGGCGATCGCACGCCAGTGGCCGGAGGTCCTGCGCGAGCGGCCCTTCAATATGTGGCGGTACCGTGAACTGCTCCCCCTGCGCGACGATGGTCACCGCATCACGATGGGGGAGGGGGGCACGCCGCTCCTGCGCGCCGCCAACCTGGAGATGATGCTGGGCTGTTCCCACATCTACGTCAAAGACGAGCGGCAAGGGCCGACCGGGTCCTTCAAGGATCGGCAGGCCTCCCTCGCCATCTCGGTGATGAAGGAAATGGGCGTTACCGAGGCGGTGGTCGCCTCCACTGGCAACGTCGCCATCTCCTACTCCGCCTATTCCGCCCGCGCGGGCATCAAACTCTGGGCCTTCCTCACCAGCCTGGTCCCCCCGGAGAAGATGCGGGAGGTCGCCCTTTACGGGAGCGAGGTGGTCAAGGTCACCGCCACTTACGATCAGACCAAGCAAGTCGCTGCCGAGTTCGCCCGCCGCCAGGGGATCCACCTCGACCGGGGCATCCGCTCCATCGCCGCGCGGGAGAGTATGAAGACGGTGGCCTTCGAGATCGCCGAGCAACTGCCGTCCTTCCTCGGCCCCGGCCCGACTCCCTGGCGCGCGCCCGATTGGTACATCCAGGCGGTCAGTGGTGGACTGGGGCCGGTCGGCGTCTGGAAGGGGTTCGAGGAACTGGTGGAGATGGGGCTGGTGGATCGGATGCCGCGCCTGGCCTGTATCCAGGCCGAGGGGTGCGCCCCTATGGTCCATTCGTTCGAGAAGGGGCTGGAGGAGGCGGAGCCGATCCTCCATCCCCGTACCCGCATCATCACCGTCGCCACCGGCAACCCAGGCCCGGCCTACACCTTCCTCGCCCGGGTGATCCGAGAGCACGGTGGGGTGTTCGCCGCCGTCAGCGACGAGGAGGCCTTCCGGGCGATGCACGTGATGGCCAAACTGGACGGCCTCTCAATGGAGCCGGCCGCGGCGATGGCCTTCGCCGGCCTCTTCAAACTGCTCAGCGAAGGAGTGATCCGTCGGGACGAGGTGGTGGTGGTCAACTGCTCCGGACACACCTTCCCGGTAGAGAAGCACCTCCTGGGCGAGGCGTGGGCGCGGACGGTGGAGGTGCCCGCCGAACCCCCTGCCGTAGAGGACGGGCTCCTCAGTTCCCTGGAGCAACTGGACCGCAGCGTTCATCGCATCGCTATCCTGGAGGACGACCCCGGCGCGTCCCGTCTCCTCCGACGCATCCTTCAGGCGCGGGGGGATTACCAGATCTTCGAGGCTCACGACGGGCGAGCCGGCCTGGAACTGATCCGCCGGGAGCGACCGGACGTCGTCCTGCTGGACCTGATGATGCCGGGGATGGACGGGTTCCAGGTGCTGGAGGCGGTGAAGGAGGACGAGGAGTTAGCCCACATCCCGGTCATCGTGATCACCGCCAAGGAGTTGACGCCCTCCGAACGGGCCCGCCTGAACAGCCAGATCCAGCGTCTCCTCCAGAAAGGGGACTTCTCCGACGAAGATCTCCTCCGCGAGATCCTGGATGTGTTGGAGGGCAAAGCGGAGTAGAATGACGAAGGTGGCAGGCTGATGGTGGATCGACAACCTCGCATCCTCTACGTTGAAGACGATCCTTCCAGCGCTATGCTGGTCAAGCGGATTTTGGAGGCGGAAGGGTTCGGTGTGGTGATCGCCGAAGACGGGATCACCGCCCTGGAGATGGCCCAGCAGATCAATCCCGACCTGGTCCTGATGGACATCAACATCAGTGGCCTGGACGGATATGAGGTGACCACCCGCCTCCGTTCGATCGAGACGCTGCAGAGTGTGCCCATCGTTGCCCTGACCGCGGCCACGCTGAAAGGGGACCGGGAGCGCGCCTTGATCGCCGGGTGCAACGGGTACATCCCCAAACCGATCGACGTCGACCGGCTGCCGGAGCAGGTCCGGTCCTACCTCAGCGGCTTTCGCGAGCAGATCGAATCGGCAGAGGAGAAGAGTGAGTACCTGACTGAGTACAGCCGCCGCCTGGTGGAGCGGCTGGAGGACAAGATCCGCGAACTGCAGAAGGCCCACGAGGAACTGCAGCGGATCGATAAGGTGAAGACCGACTTCGTGGTCCTGGCAGGCCACGAGTTACGAACCCCCCTCACGGTCATCTACGGCTACACCCAGCTCCTGTTGGCCGACCCCCGGATCCCTGGCTCGGAGGAAGAAGAGGGGAGCCCTCGCTACCTGATCGCCCAGGTCGCCAAGGCCACCCAGCGGCTGAGCCAGGTCGTGGAAGACATCCTCAACGTCTCGATGATCGACGCCGACCGGCTCGAACTGGCGATGGACCCCGTCTTTCTGGACCAGTTGGTGCAAAGTGTGATCGCCGACATCACCAGCCTGGCCCCCGATCGGGACCTGACTTTCGGAATGGAGGGGTTGGAGGACTTGCCGCCGGTGATGGGGGATGGACGGCGGCTCCACCAGGCTCTGTGGAACGTGCTCAGCAACGCGATGAAGTACACCCCCGACGGGGGACGGATCACCGTCAGCGGTCGACAGGTGGAGGACGCTATCCACCTGAAGGTGCAGGATACCGGGATCGGCATCGATCCGGAGGAACGGGAACGGATCTTCGAGCGATTCTACGTCCTGGAGAACACGTTGCTCCATCGCTCCAGCAAGACCGCCTTCAAGGGCGGCGGGCTGGGGCTGGGATTGACCGTCGCCCGAGGCATCATCGAGGCGCACGGAGGGAAGATCTGGGCGGAGAGTCCGGGGAGAGACGAGCAGCGGTTGCCCGGGACCACCTTCCACATTCTCCTGCCGCTTCCCGCCTCTCCGTGATGGTGGGTGGCCTTACCACGGAGGCGCAGAGGGCACAGAGAAACCTCAAAATCTGGAGAACTCTGCGCCCTTTGTGCCTCTGTGGTTTCCTACTCCTCCCACCACTGCTCGACCGGCTTAGGGGTGGCGTGTGATCGTCCCAGAAGGACACTGGCGATGAGGATTCCGCCGCCGGCCCACTGGAGCCAGGTCAGGGACTCCCCTAGCAGGAGGAAAGCCAACCCCAGGGAGATCACCAGTTCCAGGAGGGTCACCAGAGCGGTCTCGGTGCCGCCCAGCCGCTTCAGGCCGGCGAACATCAACAGGCGGGAGAGGGCGGTGGTGCATCCCAGAGCAAGGATGGAGACCCACCCCGTCGTGGAGATCGTTTCGAGGGCTTCCCCCTGGAAAAGGCGGGCCAGGGTGGACACCCCTCCCATCGCTGTGAGGATGTAAAGGGTCGCGGTCTGGGAGGGCACGTCGGCCAGTACCCACTGGCCCATTACCATGTGCCATCCGTAGGAGGCGGCCGAGGCAACCATCAGCATCACCCCCAGCCAGTCCGGCTCGCCGCTCCCCGCGCCGGTGAGCAGGTAAACCCCCACCATCGCCGTCGCCAGCCGGACCAGGGTCGCCCAGTGGATCGGCTCGCCGGAGGCGGTGAGAAAGACCACCACCCAGAGCGGGTAGAGGGTGTTGAGAAAGGACGCGAGGGAGGCGTCCAGCCGGTGGAGCCCGGAGTAGTATAGCAGAGAGCCGACGCCGTTGACCCCTCCCACGGACAGGCAGCCGATCAGTTCCCGCCAGCCGATGCGGATGGAAGCCCGCCAGAAGAAGAGGTAGAACAGCCAGAGGAGGAACACCGCAACCAGAGTACGGATGGCAGCGACGGTGAAGGGCTGACCTCCCCCCCGATAGGCCATCTTCCCCAGGATCGGCGACCAGCCGAGGAAGAAGCTGGCCAGCGCTGCGCTGACCATCCCTCGTGCCCACTCCGAGCGTTCCTCCCTCTCCGGGGCCGCCGTCGGTCTCACGATCCGCTGCCCTCCTGCCGTTGTGCGACGCACCTCGAAGGTGCCTCGCACCCCAACCTGTCCGTCTTGATCCGCTGCCCCCCAGCCGTTTCAGGTGCGTCGCACCCTCCATTCAGCCCGTCGGGGTCGCGGTGGGCGCGGGGGTCTCAGTCGGGGTGGGGGTCGGAGTGTCCGTCGGTGCGGGGGTAGGGGAGGAGGTAGGAGAGGAGGTAGGAGAGGGGGTGGGCGTCGGCGTGGCGGTGGGGGAGGGCGTCCCCGTCGGGGAGGGGGTCTCCGTCGGGGCAACCGTCTCCGTGGGTGTCGGCGTCACCGTCGAGACAGGCGTGCCCGTCGGCGTCGGGCTGGGAGAGGGGGTGGGCGTCGGCGTCTCCGTCGGCCCGGCGACGTAGCACTGGACCCTTCCCTCAAACCAGTGGCCCTCGGTGTCCCACGCCGTCACCCGCAGGGTATACAACCCCGGCTCCAACCCGGTCGTGTCCCATGTCGTCAACTGCCCGTTCCGCACCGGCGCCAGGTGCGGCCCGCTGATCCATTCCCACACCTGTGGGTCGGCCCCCGCGCCGTACTGGACCACGTAGTGGTCGAAGTTGGGGACCAGCACCGTGCCGGCGATGGGGACGGTGCCGTAGACGGTGGACCCGGTCGCTGGCGAGGTGATCTGGACGATCGGCTGAGCGGTCCCCTCGGTGCAGTACTCCGTCGGCGCCACGGGCAACCCCTGCTGTTGGGCCCACTCCCGCCCCTGGGGGTCGGTGATGACTAGCCGGACCTCCTCGATCACGTTGTCCGGACAGAACTCGTTGGCCAGCAAGCCGGTGGTGGCGTCGATGCGGACCAACTGGTACCAGTCGTGCTCGGGCCCCAGCGGGGGTTGGTCCTCGGCGAAGACCTCCTTCTTGCGCCGGGGGCAGTACTCGCTGGGCTGGGTGCCGGAGTCGGCGCAGATCTCCATCTCGACGATCCCCGGCGGCCGGACGAAGTTGTGAACCGGCCTATCGGCCAGGGCGGCCTCCATAAAGTCGTGCCAGATAGGGGCGGCCCCCAGCGACCCCGGCACGTGGTCCATCTCGCTGTTGTCGGCGTTGCCCACCCACACGCCCACCACCAGGTCCGGCGTGTAGCCGACGGTCCACGCGTCCCGGAAGTCGTTGGTGGTGCCGGTCTTGGCCGCCGCCGGACGGGAGAGTTCCAGCGCGTTGGGGCAGCCGAAGGCCGGGCACCGGGCCTGCCGGTCGGAGAGGATGGAGGTGATCAGATAGGCGTGCTCCGGCCGAAGGACCTGCGTGCCGGAGCGGGAGGTGTTGTCCACCAGGACGTTGCCCTGACTGTCCTCAATGCGCAGGATGGGGGTCGGCGGGACGCGGACGCCGTTGTTGGCGAAGACGGCGTAGGCCCCCGTCAGTTCCAGCAGTTTGACCTCCCCGCCGCCCAGGGTGAGGCTGAGGCCGTAGTCGTCGCGGGTGAGGGTGGTGATCCCCAGTCGGGCGGCCATTTCCTTGAGGGCTGGGACGCCGATGAACTGGAGCGCTTTGACCGCCGGGACGTTGTAGGAGTTGGCCAGGGCGTCCCGCACCAGGACCGGGCCGTGGAACTTCTCGTCGTAGTTGCGGGGGACGTAAGGCGGGTTGGCCCCGTCGGGGAACTCGGTGGGCAGGTCCCAGATCAGCGTGGCCGGGGTCCATCCCTTCTCGAAGGCGGCCACGTAGGTCAGCGGCTTGATGGCCGATCCTGGCTGGCGGAGGCTCAAGGCTACGTTGACCTGTCCGTCGATCTCCTCGTTGTAGTAGTCGGCGCTGCCGACCATCGCCAGGATGTAGCCGGTGGAGGGTTCGATGGCGACCAGCGCGCCGTCCGTCACGTGCCGGTCGGCCAGCGCGGCCACGTGCTCGGCGACGATCTGCTCGGCCTTCTGCTGCAGGTCCAGATCCAGCGTGGTGTAGATCCGAAGCCCCTGCCCTCGGTAGAGAGCCTCCGGGCCGTACGTCTGCTCCACCACCTGCCGGACGTAGGCGACGAAGTGGGGGGCGAGGATGCGGTCGGTGGCGACGGGGGGCTTGAACTCGTAGTTGGCGATCTCCGCGGCGGCGGCAGCGGCCTCCGCCTGGCTGATGTAGCCCTGTTCCACCATCAAGCGGAGGACGTCCTGCATCCGGGCCAGCGCGCGGTCCCGCCCCCCGCCAAAGACGTCGTAGGTCGCAGGGGACTGGGGAAGGCCGGCCAGGAAGGCCGCCTGGCCCAGGGTCAGTTCGGACGCGCTGACGCCAAAGTAGGTCTCCGCCGCCGCCTCCGCACCGTAGGCCAGGTTGCCGTAGTAGATCTCGTTGAGGTAGATCTCCAGGATGGTGTCCGGCGTGTACCGGCGGCGGATCTCGAAGGCCAGGATCACCTCTTTGATCTTCCGCCAGACGGTCCGCTGGACCCGCTCCTCGGGGGAGAGGAGGAGGTTGCGGGCCAACTGCTGGGTGATCGTCGAAGCGCCGGAGACCGTCTCCCCGGCGCGGAGGTTACGGTAGATCGCCTTCAGGATGGCGATGGGGTCGAACCCGGGGTGGCGGTAGAAGTTGGCGTCTTCGGTGGCGATGGTGGCCTGGATCAGGTACGGTGAGATCCGCTCCAGCGGGACGTAGGTCCGACGCCCTCCTTGGGGATCCACCACCTCGTACAACAGCCGACCGTTCCGATCGTAGATCTTCGAACTGACGAAGGCGGGCTGGCGGTTGATCAGTTCCTCGGCTGGCGGGAGTTGGGCGGCGATGGCGGCGTAGCCGGTGACGATGGCGGCGAAGCCGAGGAAGAAGATGAACACGAGAGCCAGGGAGAGAAAGAAGAAGGCACGGATCAGCCGGCTGCCCCCCCGGGACGAGGCGCTGGGAGGAGGGGTGTCCATCGAGGGGACGTAGATGGATCGCTGGGGAGGCGGGACCGGTCGGGGAAGCCCCGCCGTGGGGGTCATCCCCGTGGCGCGGCGGGGGGCTGGGTTGGTCGGTTCCCCGTCCTCCCAGGGGAGTGGCCCCGTCTCCACATCGTCCGGGCTGGGGGGACGGGTCGGCTGTGTGTCCTCCAGGCTGAAATTAGGCGTCGAGTGCATTTTCCGCTCGCAGGCACGTTCGATCTGCCAGTTTGAACCGGCGGGGGGATTATAACATCGGCGAGTGGGGTGTCAAGACACCCTACCGACCTTCGGATGGGAGTTCGGACATTTCTTCCTCGGCGGCTGAAAGCCGCGGCTACGGATGGCAAAGCCGCCCTTCGGCGGCTCCCGCCTCCTCTCTTCCACAGGGGAAGCCCGGCGGAGGCCGGGCTTTGCCCTTTGTCGCCGACGACTTCCAGTCGCCGGGCGAAAGGAGACCAACCGACGTCCGAAGTCTAGCCGAGGTAGCCCAGCGCGCGGAGTCGGTCCTCCACCTCGGCCGAATCCTCCGCGGAGAGCCCCTCCTCCGCCCTCTCTCCCTCAGGGGCCACGTGCTCGTACTCCACCGGCCGATCGAGGCTCAGCATCGGGGTCAGTACCTTCCCGTCCATATCGTCCGGCACGGGCAGGCCCATCAGGTGGAGAATCGTGGGGGCCAGGTCCATGATGTGGGCGTCCTCCGGGACCCGGCCGGGCTGCACCGCCGCGCCCCAGGCGATGAGCAGGCCGTGTAGCCGGTGGCAGCCTGAATCCCCCCGGATCTGGCGGGTGACGATGCGGCTATCCGTGGCAAAAAGGGGAAAGGCGATGGCCCGGTATCCGTCGAAGACGACGTGGAGGTCCGGCCCCTGGTGGGCATAGGGGCCGTGGGTTACCTCTTCGCCGGGCACCGCCCGGTCCAGCAACGGCTCCCCCGTCTCCGGATGGCGCAGGTCCCGCAGCGCTTCGACCACCCGCTCCCGCGCTTCCTGATACTCCTCCCCCGGCTCCACGATCCCGTGGGGCTCCCGTCCCTTCAGATTGATGTAAACCTGCCCCACGTGGCCGATCGAGTAGGCCACCGTGCGCGACCAGTCCACGTCGTCGAAGGAGAGGAACTTGCCGACCACCTTGTTGCGGGTGGACTTGGAGACCAGCCAGACGTAGTTCTGCAACCCAACCCGCTCGATCAGGTGCCAGACCGAGGCAGGGGTGAGGCCGGCGCGGAAGAGGCCCGCCCGCAACCGGGTGAAGGGATCCCGCTTAAGGTGAAGCAGCCCTTTCTCCAGGAAGAAGAGGTTGAGGTTGACCACCCAGTGGAGGGGGCCGAAGCCGTGGTCGCTCATCACGATGACCGTGGTCTCGTCGTCGAGCCGATCCAGCATCCGACCGATGAAACCGTCCACCCTTCGGAAGACCTCCCGCATCGCTGGGACAAAACGGCGGGCGGCCTCGGGGTCGTGACGGGGGTGGGTCGGGTCGACGAATTTCCAGAAGGCGTGCTGGAGGACGTCGGTGGCCTGGAAATGGACCATCAGGAAGTCCCAGGGGTGATCTTCCATCAACCGGAGGGCGTATTTCCCCCGCCGCTCCACCAGATCCAGCAGATCCTCTATGAACGGTTCCTCCTCGCCCGGCTTGTACTGGACCGCGGGGGCGATCCGGTAGGGTCCCAGTTCCTCCCGGTAGGGATCCAGCAGACCCTCGGGGTAGGTAAAGCGGCCCCCGCGCGGGGAGAGCATACCGCTGACAATGAAGCCGTTGAGAGGCCGAGGCGGGTAGGTCACGGGGACGTTGATCACCCCCACCTTTCGCCCGGCCTCGGAGAGGATCTGCCAGAGGGTACGGGCCTTGATGTAGGTGCTGTTGACCATCTCGAACTCCCCGCCGCTGGGCCGGATGAAGTCGAAGACCCCGTGCTTGCCGGGGTTCTTGCCGGTGGCGAAGGTAGGCCAGGCGGGGGAGGTCACCGGCGGGAGGGTGGATTCCAGCCGTCCCCAGGCTCCCTCCTCCATCAGCCGGGCCAGTGCAGGCAGGTGGCCCTCCTCGGCCCAAGGTCGGATCAGGTCCAGCGTGCCGCCGTCGATGCCGATGACGAGAACGCGGCTCATTCTCCCTCCTCGGGCTCGATGATCTCCCGGATGGCGTAGATGGGCTTGTCCTGTGCCTCGTGGTAGGTGCGGGTGATGACCTCGCCCAAGAGGCCCATCACGATGAACTGGACCCCCAACACGGTGAGGAGGACGGAGAGCATCAGCCAGGGGCTGGTCCCGATCCGATAGGCCCGGAACCCCTCCGCCCCCTCCAGGATGCCGTGGGCGATCTTGGCCCCGACCAGGTAGAGGCCGACCAGCCCACCCAGTCCGCCCAGCCCCAGGCCGATGAGGCCGAAGAGCTGCATCGGCCGGGAGGAGAAACTGAGGAGGTAGGTCACGGTGAACAGATCGAGGAGGACCCGGATGGTGCGGGAGATGCCGTACTTGGATTTCCCGTAGGCGCGAGGGCGGTCGTTGACCGGGACCTCGGCCACCCGCACGCCCATCCATCCGGCCAGGGCGGGGATGAAGCGGTGGAGTTCGCCGTAGAGGTGGACGTTCTTGACCACCTCGGCCCGGTAGGCTTTGAGGGAGCAGCCGTAATCGTGGAGGCGGACGCCGGTGGTGCGGGAGATGATCCGATTGGCGACGATGGAGGGAAGGCGGCGGGTGATGAACGGCTCCTTCCGGTCCTGCCGCCACCCGCTGACGATGTCGTAGTCCCCTTCCTCCATCACCTTCAGGAGACGGGGAATGTCTGCGGGGTCGTTCTGACCGTCGGCGTCGATGGTGATCACCACCCGCCCCCGGGCGTGGTCGAACCCGGCGGCGAAGGCGGCCGTCTGCCCGAAGTTCCGCCGGAAGCGGATGATGCGCAGGTGGGGGTCCTCCCGCTGCAGGCGACGCAGCACCTCCAGACTGCCGTCGGTGGACCCGTCATCCACCGCCAATATCTCGTAGGACCGGCCCAGGCGATCCAGCACCGCCTTCAACTCGGCGTGCAGCACGGGCAGGTTGCCGGCCTCGTTGTAGACCGGCATGACGATCGAGAGGTCGAGCGAAGGATTCTCCATAATATCAACCCGAACCCGAGACCTGATACCAACTTGAAATCTGTATTCTGTCCCCCCTCTTGCGGGGTGCGAATTGTGTGATGCGTGTTGCGTGATGCGTGATGCGTGTTGTGTGATGCGTGAACAGGCAGAGGGATTATAGCACGGTGCGTGCTGCGGTCAAAGGTCCGCCGGACCGCGCAGGAGGGCCTCCACCTCGCCCGGGTCGGCGCGGGAGGTCAGGTCGATGCTCAGCGGGGCCACCGAGACCACCCGGTCCACCGCCACGGCGTAGATGTCCGAATCCGGCTCCAGCGCGTCCGGGTCCCAGCGGGCCTCGTAATCCACCCGGGCGGGCTGGTTCCAGTCGTCCCGGCAGGGCGAGACGGGGTGGAAATAGGTGTGGCGGGAGACGCGGGTCAGCCGCCACGGGGTGTGGCGCGTCGCGTCGTCTGGGACGTCGATCTTGAGGACGTCCACGTCGAAGGGCAGGGGGACCCTCAGCAGCCGCCGGGCGAAGGTGCGGGTGAAGTGGATCGCGGCGGTGAAGTCCACGTCGTCGGACGGACTGGTGTGGGTCTCCTTGGGGGTCTGTAGGGAGACGGCGAGGGCCGGGATGCCCATCGCTGCCCCCTGGAGGGCCGCGCCGACGGTGCCAGAGATGGTGACGTCCGTCCCCAGGTTCTCCCCGTAGTTGATCCCCACCACCAGCAGGTCGGGCCGCCGGGGGGCCAGTTCCAGCACGGCGTGGAGGATCACCTGGGCGGGGGTGCCCTCCACGCAGAATCCCTCCATCTCCCGTCCATCGATGGTGAGGAGATGGGGGTGGATGATGCCGGTGGAGTCGGCGGGGAGGCTCCGGCCGGCGCCAGAGCACTGGTGGCAGGGGGCCGCGATCAGCAGGTCCCCCAGCCCCATCACCGCCTGCGCCGCCGCCCGCAGCCCCGGCGAACCGATTCCATCGTCGTTGGTGATCAGGATGAGGGGTTGGGCGTCAGTCATAGCGGGGGGAATGATACCAGAAAGGCAGGGGTTGGGCAACCGCGAGCCCTACCGCCGCATAAACCGCCGCTCCAGTTCCTCGACGGTCAGCAGCACGAAGGCGGGGCGGCCGTGGGGACAGGTGGCTGGGGACCAGGCAGCGGTCAGATCGTCCAGCAGGGCCTGCATCTCCTCGGCGCTCAGGATGTCCCCTGCCTTGACCGCCGCCGTGCAGGCCATCTTCATCGCCAGCCGCTCCCGCGCCGCCTCCGGCTCCAGCCGACGGCAACCGGGCAGTTCCCCCAGTATTGCTTCCAGCAGTTCCCTCGGGTCGGAGGTCGTCAGGGGGGAGGGAAGGGTGCGGATCAGGTAGGAGAACCTCCCGAACGGCTCGACCTCCATCCCCAGGTCGGCCAGCATCGAGACGAAGGGGTCCAGCCGCTCCGCCTCCCTCGGCGTCAACTCCACCCGCACCGGTGGGTTCAAGGGATGCGCCGGACCCCCGCTCAGCAGCCGCTCGAACAGGACCTGCTCGTGGGCGGCGTGCTGGTCGACGACCACCAGCCCCTCCGGCCCACGGGCCACGATGTAGGCGTTGTTCAGTTGCCCCATCGGCTCCAGCCGGACGGCGAGGTACTCCGCCCGTTCCTCCCGCACCACCCCCGCCTCCACCCCTGCGAAAGGCCACACCAGCGCGGGGTACTCCTCCTCCTGCCGGGGGTACGGGGACAGCGCTTCCTCCACCGCCCGCGTCAGCGCGCCGTAGACCGACCGCTCCTGGCTCAGCCGGACCTCCGCCTTGCGGGGATGGACGTTCACGTCCACCAACCGGGGGTCCAGCCGGATGTGGACCACCGCCACCGGCCGTCGCTCCGGGGGGAGCCGACCGGCGTAGGGCCGCTCCAGCATCACCGCCAGCAGGCCCGAGCGGACCGGCCGCCCGTTGACGAAGAAGAACTGTCCCTTCCGATCCCGTCGCCCCAGGGTGGGTCGGCTGACGTACCCCTCGATCCGCAGGTCGGCCGCCTCCCAGGTCATGGGGACCATCTCGGCGGCCACCTCCCGCCCCAGCGCGGCCCCGATCCGCTCAACGGCGTGGCGGGTGGGGCCACGTAGGTCTCCCGGCCGTTGACCACCAGCCGGAAGGCGACGGCGGGGTAGGCCAGGGAGTAGCGGAGCACCGCCTGACGGACCAATTCCCCCTCCCGCATCGGCGATTTGAGGAACTTACGGCGGGCGGGGGTGTTATAAAAGAGGCGACGCACGGTGACGCTGGTGCCCACGGGGCTGGCCGCCGGTTCGACCACGACCTCGCCGCCCTCGGCCCGGAGGCGACTCCCCTCCAGTTCATCCCGAGTGCGGGTGAGGATCTCCAGGTGGGCGACGGCGGCGATGGAGGAGAGGGCCTCCCCGCGGAAGCCCAGCGTGTGGATGGCCTCCAGATCCTCCAGCGTGCGGATCTTGCTGGTGGCGAACCGGTCCAGCGCCAGGGGGAGGTCGGCGCGGGAGATGCCACAACCGTCGTCGGATACGCGGATGAGGGAGAGGCCGCCATCCCGGATCTCCACGCTGATGGCGGAGGCTCCGGCGTCCAGACTGTTCTCGATCAGTTCTTTGACCACCGAAGCGGGCCGCTCGACCACCTCACCGGCGGCGATCCGCTCGGCGACGTCGGGAGGGAGGACCTGGATCGAAGCCATTGCGGGGGAGATTCTACCACGCGGGAGCCTCCTTGACAAAGCGGCCCGCTTCCCTAGAATGGAACCGGTTGATCGAGGCCTCCCGCAGGTTGCAGCCTGCGGGAGGTTGGCAATCATTTGATGGGACAACGGGAGGAACGAGATGGACTTATTTGAGAAGTGTCGATCCTTTACCCAGGCGAAGGAGGTCCAGGCGATCGGCCTGTATCCCTACTTCATCCCTCTGACCGACAGCGAAGGGACCGTCGCCTGGGTGGGCGACCACCGGCTCATTATGATCGGCTCCAACAACTACCTGGGCCTCACCACCCACCCCAGGGTCCGCCAGGCGGCCGTCGACGCGATCCACCGGTACGGCACCAGCTGCACCGGCTCCCGCTTCCTCAACGGCACGCTGGAACTCCACCTGGAACTGGAACGACGGCTGGCGGAGTTCGTCGGCAAAGAGGCGGCCCTGGTCTTCTCCACCGGCTACCAGACCAACGTGGGGACCATCTCGGCGCTGGTGGGGCGGGGGGACTTCGCCATCACGGACAAAGAGGACCACGCCAGCATCCTCGACGGGTGCCGTCTGTCCTTCGGGCGGATGCGGCGGTTCCCCCACAACGATGTGGAGGCGCTGGATCGGGTCCTCGCCGGGCTGCCCGAGGAGGCGGGCAAACTGGTGATCGTGGACGGGGTGTTCAGTATGGGCGGCGACATCGCCCCGCTGCCCGACCTGATCGAGGTCTGCCACAAGCACGGGGCCCGGCTGATGGTGGACGACGCCCATTCCGTCGGTGTGCTGGGGGGAGGGCGAGGGACGGCGGCCCACTTCGGCGTCACCGACCAGGTGGACCTGATCATGGGCACCTTCAGCAAGTCCTTCGCCAGCCTGGGCGGGTTCATCGCGGGCGAGGCCGACGTCATCCACTATATCCAGCACCACGCCCGGTCCCTTATCTTCAGCGCCAGCATCGCCCCAGCCAACGCCGCCGCCGCCCTGGCCGCCCTGGAGGTGATGATCGAGGAGCCGGAGCGGTCGCAGCGGGTGATGGAGATCGGCGAGCGGATGCGGAAGGGGTTCCGGGAACTGGGCTTCAACGTGGGCAACAGCCAGACCCCCATCGTGCCGGTGATCATCGGCGAGGATATGACCACCTTCCAGTTCTGGCGGATGCTCTTCGACGCAGGGGTCTATACCAACCCGGTCATCTCCCCCGCCGTGCCGGAGGGGCAGGCTCTCCTGCGCACTTCCTACATGGCGACCCACACCGACGAGCAACTGGACTTCGTGCTGGAGGCGTTCGCCAAGGTGGGCCGGGCGCTAGGTGTGATCTAGCGGGATGGAAGGGGGCATCTCACCACAGAGACACGGAGGACACAGAGTTTCTCTGGGTTTATAAGGTCTCTCTGTGCCTCTGTGGTAAAAGCGAACCTCCCTCTGCGACCTCTGCGTCTCGGCGGTAGTCCTTGTATCGATCTCGGTCCAATGCCCTGTGAGATCAAGTATCAATTCGCTCGGTTGGCCCTCATCCTGCTGGCGCTCCTG
>DUEL01000030.1 GCA_011192125.1 Thermoflexia bacterium | reverse complement strand
CCGTCCCCGCCGCGCGTGATGCAGGATGGGTGGGCTGGCGGACCTGGCCCGGGCGTTGGGGGGCCGTGCCCGACGGAACGAGCCCCTGGCGGCCTACACCTCGATGCGTGTCGGCGGGCCAGCGGACCTCCTGGTGGTCTGCCGTACCGCGGAAGAGGTGGTCAGGATGGTCGGGATGGCCCGTGCCCATCAGGTCCCCTTCCTCGTGCTGGGGAGCGGCACCAACGTCCTGGTGGCCGACGCGGGGGTTCGTGGGCTCGTGGTGATCAACCGGGCGGGCCGGGTGCGTTTCGGGGAGGATGGGACGGTGTGGGCCGAGGCGGGGGCTTCGATGGCCGCGCTGGCCCGAGATGCGGCCCGCCGAGGATGGGCCGGGCTGGAGTGGGCGGCCGGGCTGCCGGGGACGGTGGGTGGGGCGGTGGTCGGCAACGCCGGGGCCTTCGGTGGGGATGTCGCCTCCGTCCTCCGCACCGCGACGGTGCTGGAGCCGGATGGGACGGTGGAGGAGCGACCGGCGGAGTGGTTCGAGTTCAGGTACCGAGGGAGCCGGTTGAAGGGAGCAGAGGGAGGTAGAGTGGTGCTGGCGGCGACGTTCGGGTTGCGACCAGGCGATCCGGAGGCGATGGCGGCACGGGTCGCCGAGGTCCTGCGGGAGCGGCGCGCCCGTCAGCCGTCCGGCGCGACGATGGGGTCCACCTTCAAGAACCCACCGGGCGACTACGCCGGTCGGCTCATCGAGGCGGCCGGGTTGAAGGGGTACCGGATCGGCGGTGCGATGGTCTCGGAGCAGCACGCCAACTTCATCCTCAACGTGGGCGATGCGACCGCCGCCGAGGTGTGGGCGCTGATTCAGCACGTCCGCGCGGAGGTGGAGCGGCGGTTCGGGGTCCGATTGGAGTTGGAGGTGGAGAGAGTGGGGGAGTGGGGGGAGGAAGCAGGGAAGAAGGGGAGCAAGGGAGCGGAAGAGCGATGGGGAAGTTGCGGGTCGGTGTGATCTTCGGCGGACGGTCGGGTGAGCACGAGGTCAGCCTCGCTTCCGCCCGGTCGGTGATGGGGGCGATGGATCCGGAGAAGTACGAGGTCGTTCCCATCGGGATCACCAAAGAGGGGATGTGGATCGCCTCGGGGGATCCGATGGCTGCGTTGACCGAAGGGGACCTCTCCCTCAGCGCGCCAGCGACGCTTCTACCCGACCCGTCGCGGCGGGGGTTGATGCGGCTGGAGGAGGAGGACGGAAGGACGGTCCTCTCCCTCCTGACCGAGTTGGACGTCGTCTTCCCGGTGTTGCACGGTCCTTACGGAGAGGACGGCACGGTGCAGGGGCTGCTGGATCTGGCTGGGGTGCCCTATGTCGGCGCTGGGGTGACCGGTTCCGCCCTGGGGATGGACAAGGCGATCTTCAAGCGGGTGATGCAGGCGCACGGTCTGCCGGTGGTCGACTACCTGCTGGTGATGCGGCGGGAGTGGGAGGCGGATCCGGAGGGGGTGATGGACCGGATCGAGGAGCGGTTGGGGTATCCGGTCTTCACCAAGCCGGCCAACCTGGGCTCCAGCGTGGGGGTCAGTAAATGCCGCGATCGGGAGGGGTTGGCGCGGGGGCTGGCCGACGCCGCGCAGTACGACCGGAAGTTGCTGGTCGAGGCGGCGGTGCCCCAGGCGCGGGAGATCGAGGTCAGCGTCCTGGGGAACGACGAGCCCATCGCTTCTGTCCCTGGGGAGATCGTTCCCAGCCGGGAGTTCTACAGTTACGCCGCCAAGTACCTCGATGAGGGGGACCGGGCATCCGAGTTGATCATTCCGGCCCCCCTGTCCCCGGAGGTGACGGAGCGGGTGCGGGAACTGGCGGTGCGGGCCTACGTAGCCATCGACTGCGCCGGGATGGCCCGGGCCGATTTCCTGCTCTCTCGGGAGACGGGGGAGTTGTACGTCAACGAGTTGAACACGATCCCTGGCTTCACGGCCATCAGTATGTATCCGAAACTGTGGGAGGCCAGCGGCATCCCTTACCCGGAGTTGATCGACCGGCTCATCGAACTGGCGTTGGAGCGGCACGCGGACCGGATGCGGAACCGGACCTCTTATCAGCCGGAGGAGGGGTAAGGTGCCTAGGACCAAGGCTCGACGGCGACGGAAGCCGCGCCAGCAGAGGTACGAGCAGAGCGTCCCGCTCGTCCTGAGGGGGCGGACGGTGCCGCGTCCCCGCGTCCAACCCCGCTGGTCCGTGGGGGCAACGTTGCTCGTCGTCGCGCTCCTGGTCGGGGCGGTAGCGCTCTGGCTCACCTTCAGCCCGCGTTTCTACGTCCTCCAGGTGGAGGTCGAAGGGACCAACCGGGTGTCGCCGGAGGAGGTGTTCGCTGCCAGCGGGTTGGAGCGACTCCACATTCTGTGGGTGAACGAGAAGGAAGCGGAGGCACGGATCGTCGAGCAGATCCCGTCTGTGACCGCGGCGAGCGTCGTCTGTCGCCTACCCGCCGACTGTGTCATCCGCGTCGAGGAGAGCCCTATGCTGGCGACGTGGCAGGTCGAGGGGAGTCTCTTCTGGGTCGACCAGGCCGGTGGGGTGATCCCAGCCACGGAGCCGCTGGCGGGAGGGTGGTATGTCACCGGACCGATTGGATCGGGCGGGCAGGTGGACGAGGACGTGATCACGGCGCTCGTCGAACTGGAGCGGCTTGGGGTCCCGCCCCAGCCGGTGATGTACCGGGAGGGTCGAGGGCTGGTCCTCACCGACGAGGAGGGATGGAAGGTGATCGTGGGAGAGGGGTCGGGTATGGCGGAGCGGATGGCGGTCTACGCTCGGGTAAAAGAGTACCTGCTGGCCAACGGCATTCACCCGCTCTTTGTGGACGTCCGTTTCCCAAAGGCACCCTACTACTCGGTGACGAACGAGTGGTGAGGTCGGGGGCAGGGAGCAAAGGAGCAGGGGAGCAACGAGGGTGGCGGAGCGAACGATCGTTGGCATAGACGTAGGCACCAGTAAGGTCTGCACGCTGGTTGGGGAGGTCTCCGAGGAAGGGGACCTGCGGATCGTCGGCGTGGGCCTGGTCCCTTCGCAGGGATTGCGGAAGGGTGTCGTGGTGAACGTAGAGGAGGCGACCGAGGCGATCTCCGCTTCGGTGGAGGAAGCGGAGCGGGTCTCGGGCTACCGGATCGAACGGGCCTACGTCGCCATTAGTGGGGATCACGTTTCCTCCCTCAACAGCCGGGGGGTGGTGGCCGTCTCCCGCAGGGAGGAGGGGATCGCTATGGAGGATGTGTACCGGGTGCTGGATGCTGCCGGTGCCATCGCGTTGCCCCACAACCGACAACTCCTCCACATTGTCCCCCGCTTCTACGTGGTGGACGGCCAGGAAGGGGTGCGGGATCCGGTGGGGATGCACGGCTTCCGAATGGAGGTCGAAGCCCACGTCGTCACCGGTTCCACCACAGCCATCCAGAACCTCGTCAAGTGTGTCAACGGGGCGGGGGTGGAGGTGGACGAGGTGGTTCTGGCCAGCCTCGCCGCGGCCGAGGCGGTGTTGAGCGAGACCGAGCGGGAGATCGGTGTGGTGCTGGTGGACATGGGAGGCGGCACCACCGACATCGCCATCTTCATCGAGGGGGCCGTCTGGCACACGGTGACGCTGGGGATCGGCGGCGAGTATATCACCAACGACGTGTCTATCGGCCTGCGGCTCCCCACGGACGTGGCCGAAGAGGTGAAGGTCCGTCACGGCCACGCCCGGCCGATGCAGATCGGGCCGGAGGAGCGGTTCACCGCGGCTCCCTTTGGCGAGGGCGCGCCGCAATCGCTTCCGCGCTGGAAACTGGCGGAGATCATCGAGGCGCGGGCGGAGGAGATGTGGGAGATGGTCGGCCGGGAGATCAAGCATTCCGGCTACGATGGGCTGCTGCCCGCAGGGGTCGTCCTCTGCGGCGGCGTGGCGAAACTGCCCGGTATGGCCGAGTTGGGGAGGGAAATCCTGGGGCTCCCTGTGCGCGTGGGCGCGCCCAAGGAGCTATCCGGTCTGGTGGATCGAATCGGCGGCCCGGCGTTCGCCGTGGCGGCAGGGCTGATGGGCTGGGGGATGACGGCGGAAGGTCGACCTACCCCGGTCCCCCGTGGCCCCTCGATGGGCAAGCGTTTCCTGCGCTGGCTGAGAGCGCTTCTACCTGGACAGACGACGTAGGTCGTATTCTATCATCGGGAGGAGGTTTCAGATGCACAGAGCACAGGTCGAGAACTTCGCACGGATCCGGGTCGTAGGTGTGGGTGGCGGCGGGAGCAACGCCGTCAACCGGATGCTGGAGGAGGGGATCGCCGGGGTCGAGTTCATCGCCGTCAACACCGACGCCCAGGCGCTGATGCTCTCCAACGCGCCCGTCCGGGTGCGGATCGGCGACAAACTGACCCGCGGGCTGGGTGTCGGGGGCGATCCCGAACTGGGCCGGAAGGCGGCCGAGGAATCGGTGGACGAACTCCACCAGGTCCTTGAGGGGTCCGATATGGTGTTCATCACCGCCGGTATGGGCGGCGGGACGGGGACGGGCGCTGCGCCGGTCATCGCCCGGATCGCCCGGGAGATGGACGCGCTGACCATCGGCGTGGTCACCCGGCCCTTCTCCTTCGAGGGAAAGAAGCGGGCGGAGGTCGCCGCCGCCGGGATCGAGGCCCTCAAGGAGGAGGTGGACACCCTGATCGTGATCCCCAACGATCGGCTGTTGGAGATCGTCGAGAAGCGGGTGAGCCTGCAGGACGCGTTCCGGCTGGCCGACGACGTGCTTCGTCAGGGCATCCAGGGCATCTCCGAACTGATCACCGTTCCGGGGTTGATCAACCTGGACTTCGCCGACGTGCGGGCGGTGATGTCGGAGGGCGGCGCGGCCCTGATGGCGGTCGGACGGGCCAGCGGGGAGAACCGGGCGGTCGAGGCGGCCCAGCAGGCCATCTCCAGCCGGCTGCTGGACATCACCATCGACGGCGCGCGGGGCATCCTGTTCAACGTGACCGGTGGGCCGGATCTCACCCTCTACGAAGTGAACGAGGCGGCGTCCATCATCCGGGAGACGGCGCACCCGGAGGTGAACCTGATCTTCGGCGCCGTGATCGACGAGGAGATGAAGGACGAGGTCCGCATCACCGTGATCGCCACCGGCTTCGACCGGGAGCCGCGGCGAGCGCGGGCGGCGCGGGCGGCGGCACGGGAGTCGCTGGACGTGCCGTTGCCGGCCTTTGACAAGGACGACATCGAGATCCCGGCGTTCCTGCGCCGCCACCGAGGGTAGGTCGTCGGTTGCAACGCCTGGAGGCTCTGTGCTTGGTTCGGGGAGGGCACCGAAGGCCCTTTCGCCCGCCGTGCCCCATATTATGGTGCCCTCCCCCCTCCCCATCAGGCCGGCCTGGGGGTGGGTGGCGGACCCTACGGGGCGTACCCGTGGAGCCGATACCACTCCACCGCCTTGCGCAACGCTTCCCGCGCCGGGCGAGGCCGGTACCCCAGTTCTCGCATCGCCTTGGAGGAGTCGTAATACTCCGGCTGACGGGAGACCTTCACCTTCTCCGGTGTGGCGGAGGGGACGTGGCGGGGGTTCAGCCGGGCCCAGGTCACGTCCACGTAGGACCAGAGGAGCGCGACCCAGTGGGGGATGCGGAGCCGCACCGGCGGCCGACCGGAGACCTCCGCCAGGATGTCCAGCACCTGTTTGAGGGTGAGGTTTTCCCCGCCCAGGATGTACTTCTCCCCGATCCGTCCCTTCTCGGCTGCTAGTAGGTGCCCTTCGGCCACGTCCTCCACGTCCACGATGTTCATCCCCGTATCCACATAACCAAACATCCGCCCGTGGAGGAAGTCCAGGATCATTTGCCCTGTGGGGGTGGGCTTGTAGTCCCCCACGCCTACCGGCGCGGCGGGGTTGACGATGACCACCGGCGTCCCCTCCCGGGCGAACTCCAGGGCGACCTGCTCAGCCAGGAACTTGGACCGCTTGTAGTGACCGACCTTATCGGCCAGGGTGACGGGGGTATCCTCGTTGGCCGGAGTGCGGTCCTTGTTGAAGCCCAGAGTAGCGATGGAACTGGTATGGACGATCCGGTTCACGCCTTCTTCGCGGGCGATGCGCAGCACCCGGCGGGTGCCCTCCACGTTGACCTCGTAGAAGGTCTCCCAGGGGTAGCCCCAGTAAGCGTAGAGGGCGGCCACGTGGAAGACCCAATCGCAACCGGCGATGCCCCGTCGCAGGGCCTCTTCGTCGGAGAGGTCCCCTACGATCTTCTCCACGTCCAGACCCTCTAACTGGCGAAGGTCGGAGGTGGGGCGGGTCAGCACCCGTACCTGGTGCCCGGCCTCCACCAGCCGGCGCACCACCGCCCCGCCGACGAAACCCGTGCCTCCGGTGACGAAGACGCGCATCATTATGACCTCCCCCTATTGCGGAGTCGCAGAGGATGCGGTTTTCCGGGTGGTTCTCTCTGCATCCTCGGTGTCTCTACAGCGGAAATATCCCCGTGTGAAGAGGAGTGGGAAGATCGCCAGGACGAACAGAAAGGCATTCAGCCCGGCGTTGAGGTACACCCGATAGCAGAGGGAGACCACTGCATCCGGCAGAAACCAGACGAGCAGGCCGACGAAGGCGCAGTTCCAGGCCCACCGTTGGAAGTCCGGCACCCCCGGTGGCCTGCGGCCGCCGGGCCAGAAGACGGGATCGATGTAGGTGTGGAACGGAGCGAACACGGCGGTTTCCTCCAGCAGGACCATGCCCAGCCCGAAGAGGACCAGAAAGCCTCCCACGCCCATCAGCCATCGTTGCCAGAAGCGAAATCCGTCCATCGTTTACTCCTCTTTCTCGTCCATCTCTCGTAGTACCGCCATCACGAACTCCGCTGCCTGGGCCATCACCTCCTCAGAGACGGTCTCCGGCGTGTCGTCGAGCCGATGCCAGCGAGGGAGAGTGCCGGTGGTCGGATCCCGCCCGGCGATGCAGATGGCCCGATAGCCCCGGCGTAGCAGCACGGTGGTCTCATCTTCCATCGTCATCCGGGCGGCGCGGACGTCGTGCCGTGTGGCGACCCGCTCCACCAGCGCCAGCAGGTCCGCCGGAGGGGAGCGGGGGTCGCAGAGGCCGTGTCGGGCCAGGTAGACGATCTCTCCGCTGCCAATTCCCTCCAGACCGATGAAGGTCGCGTCGCGCAGTCCGGAGGGATCTCGGCGGAGCAGGGCGTGGAGCCCGGCATGGTCGGTCTCCTCAGCGCCGGTGAAAGCGAGCCACACCTCGGTCCGTTCCAGCGGTCGGGCCACAAGCCGCGCCGCTAACTCCAGCGCCACGGCGACGCTGGCCGCGTTGTCGTGGGCGCCGTGGGTGTAGGGGGCCCGGTCGTCCCGCACCAGGGCGACGACCGAGCCGAGGGCGTACCCTGCCGGGAGAAGCCCCGCCCACCACGGCCACATCGTTCCGGTCAGCGTGCCGATCAGGTAGAGGATCCCCTGGACGGTCAATACCCCCAGCGTCAGGTAGGTCAGCGGCCGTAGCCGGTGGGCCAGGGCGGATTGCCAGATCGCCCGGCACCGGTTGGTGTCCAGATGGGCCAGGATGACGACGCGTTGGCGGGGCTCACGTCGAGATGGAAGCCGGGCCACGACGTTCCGGCTGGTGACCTTGGGCAGGAAGGACCGTAGCAGGCCGCCGAAGCCGCGGGTGACCTGCCAGAGGAGCGGTCCGGTACTGCAGGCCAGGGCGGTGGCGACCCAGCGCAGGGGCGGGCCGTCCAGCGGGTAGAGCACCGCCGCCAGGAGCGCCAGCAGGTTGATGGCCAGAGGAAACCCGTTCTGGCTGGGTAGAGCGCGGAAGACATACCGCTCGACCGGCAGGCCAAGCCCGGTCAGTTCCCCGGCGACGTAGTCGGCGGCGGCCTCCTCGCCGGGCGTGCCGGTCCCGCGCGGACCGATCTCCCCGGCCAGGGTATAGACAGTGGAGGACATCCCCATCTTCGACCTCGGGTCACTACCGGGGCCTACGGGTTCACCGCAAAGGCGCGGAAGGCGCGGAGAGGTCCTCTGCTTTCCGCCCGGTCACTGGCGGGACATCGCATGTTTGACCAACTGCCCACCCAGGCTCCACACCCGACCACGGACCCGCTCCGCCTCGGTCATCACGTCGTCGAAGGCGGAGACGATCATCTCCACCTCCTCCTCGCCGATGATCAGCGGCGGCAGCAGTTTGATGATGTTGACGCCGGGGCCGCCCACCTGGACCAAGATGCGGTGGTCGCGCATCAGAGCCATCACCACCAACTGGGCGAACAGCCCCTTCTGCGCCGCCTCCACCGCGGTCCACGCGGCCCGCAGCCGCATCGGGCGGGGCGGGCGGAACTCGATGCCGATCATTAGCCCTTTGCCCCGCACATCACCGATCATCTCATGCCGCTCCTTCAGCGCCGCCAGCCGTTCCAGCAGCATTCCCCCGACGGTGGCCGACCGTTCGACCAACCGCTCCTCGTCCAGCACGTGAAGCGCGGCCAGCCCGGCGGCCATCGCCATCTCGTTCTGGCCGAAGGTGGTCGAATGGACCTGGGCGCGGTCCAGCGGACCGAAGACCGCCTTATGGATCTCCCGCCGCATGATCACCGCGCTCACCGGCACATAACCGCCGCTGAGGGACTTGGCGATGGTGACGAAGTCCGGTTCCAACCCCCAGTGCTCGCAGGCCAGGAACTTGCCGGTGCGGCCCATCCCGGTCTGGACCTCGTCGCAGATGAACAGGGTGCCGTACTTCCGACACAGCCGCTGGGCCTCGGGGAGGTAGTCGTCGTCGGGGATGTAGACCCCCTTCCCCTGGATCGGCTCGACGATGAAGGCGGCGACGTCCTTCTTCCGCAACTCCCGCTCCAGTCCCTCCAGGTCGTTCATCTCGACCATGTCGCAGCCTGGCAGCAGCGGCTCGAACCCCTTGCGGAAGACCTCGCCGCCGTTGACGGAGAGGGTGCCCAGGGTGAGGCCGTGGAAGGCGTGGTCCAGGTAGAGGACCCGGGGGCGGCCTGTGGCGGCGCGGGCGAACTTGAGGGCGGTGTCCACCGCGTCGGCGCCGGAGTTGGCGAAGAAGACAGCGTCCAGCCCGGGCGGCATTCGCCTCACCAGTTCCTCGGCCAGCAGGCCGGCCAGGAGGGGACAGTCCATCTTGACCAGGTTGGGGCGGGCCAGGTCCAGCATCTCGTGCATCACCTGCCGGATCTTCGGATGGTTGCGCCCCATGTTGAAGACGGAGTAGCCGGATAGCAGGTCCAGGTACCGGTTCCCCTCCGCGTCCCACAGGTACGCCCCCTCGCCGCGGACGTACTGCTTGGCAAATCCGATGATCTCGAGGACGCGGACCATGCTGGGGTTGATGTAGCGACGATGGAGGTCGAACTGGTCGGCCTGCCGCTCCTCAATGAGCCGTGTTATGGAGAACCCCATCTCGCTTCCCCCTTTGACGCTTGACGTTTGACGCTTGACGCTTGACGTATGACGCAGGACGCATCACGCATCGCGTGTCAGGGATTCTGTACTCAACGTTTTGAAGTATGCCTCGACCATTGACTCCACGTCGAGGGTGACCCCCGCCGTCGGCCCTTCCTCCTGCGGCGGATCGCCCCGCTCGCGGGCGGGGAGGGGGAACCGATCCGGCAGCCCCTCCCGACGGTTGAAGGCGTGGCGCAGGTGTTGGATGCGTCGCCCGATCACCAGGAACTCCGCCTCGTCCACTCCCCAGCCGGTGGCCGCGTTGAGCCAGTCCAGAAAAGGGGGCTCGCCCATCTGGAGGGCGAAGTGGCACAGTCCCAGGCTGTCGTAGGCCCGCAGGAGAGGGATGATGACGCCGAAGGCGCGGCCTTTGGCCTCGTAGTCGTACCGGCCAGGCGGACGAAGGCCGTGGAGGGCCAGGTAGGGGGCGAAGGGGGCCAGGTCGGCCATGCCGGAAAGGGTGGCGGAGTGGCGGCCGGGGGCGGGGTCCACGGCGTAGCCCAGGGCCACCCCGGGCTCGTAGACCCCCCGATGCATTGGCAACTCCTGTCCTCCAGCGTGCATCGCCACCTCCCGTGCCTCCGGCCCCAGGCGGGCCGCCGCCCGGAGCACCCCGTCCGCCAGCCACGCCCCTAGCCCCGGCCGCCGGGCCGCGATCCTACGTGTCAGTTCGACGATGGCCTGCCCGTCTCCCCACTGCAGGTCCAACTCGCCCGCCAGGTCCGGCGGAAGCCACCCCCGCTCGGCGCACTCCAGCGCGAAGGCCACCGCTACGCCCACGGAGATGGTGTCCAGCCCGGCCCGGTTGCAGATCTCGTTGCATCGCATCACCACGGCCAGGTCGTCGTTCAGCACCAGCGGGCCGAAGGCGGCCAGGGTCTCGTACTCCGGCTTGTGGCCGGTCCCGCCGTCCGGCAGGCGGACGATGGCCCCGCAGGCCACGGGGCAGGAATGACAGCCGTAGGCCCGGAGGTTGTGCTGGACCACTCCGTCGTCGCTGAGGCGGGCGGAGCGGTCCAACGGAAAGTCGCGGGGGCCGATGCCGGTCCAGTTGCGCACCGGCGCGTCCCCCAGTTCGACCAGCGCGGCCGTCCCCGCCGCCGTGCCGTAGATGCGGAAGGAGTCGATCACCATCTGGACCGGGCCGCCGCTGGGGCGGATGCCGAGCCGTCGGAGGAGGGGGAGTAACCGGCGGAAGAGGGTGGGGACGCGGCGGCTCCAGGGGGAGGGGCGGCGGCGGAAAAGACGGCGGTAGTCGGCGGTGGCCTGCTTGAACCCCTGGGGGTCGGCCAGCGGAGGGCGGGCCTTCCCCCGGGCGACGACCGCCTTGAGCCGTTTCGCCCCCATCACCGCGCCGAGGCCACAGCGGGCAGCGATCCGTCCCCCGTCGTTGACGATGCCCGCGAGGAGGGATCGCTGCTCTCCAGCGGGACCGATGCACGCCACCCGCACGTCCGACCCCAGCCGCTCCCGCAGCGCCTGCTCCGTCTCCACCGTGTCCAGCCCCCAGAGGTCGGCCGCGTCGCGTAGCTCTACATGCTCGTCGTCGACATAGAGGTATGTGGGGCGCTCCGAGGCTCCAGTGACGAAGAGGCCGTCGTACCCCGCGCCGCGCAGGGCCGGGCCGAAGTTACCTCCGCAGTTGGCGTCGCCCCAGGCTCCGGTGAGGGGGGAGCGGGCCACGACCATAAAGCGGCCGCTGAACGGCGCGCCGGAGCCGGTGAGGAGGCCGGGGAGGAAGCCCAAGACGTTCTCCGGTCCAAGCGGGTCGGCTCCCGCAGGCACCCGCTCGTAAAGGACGTGGACGCCCAGGCCGTACCCGCCCAGGTAGGATCGATAGACCGCCTCGGGTGGATGCTCCACCTCGACCCGGCCGGTGGAGAGGTCGACGAAGAGCACCTTCCCCCAGTACCCGTGTGGCATCGCTCACTCCTTGGTGAAATCGGATTCACAATGCCCCGGTTTGCCGAAGGAGTTCCACCGTCTCCTCCGGCAGCGTCTTGGGATCGCCGCCCAGCAGTCGGCAGGTCACCAGGATCTGGATCACCTCCTCCAGTGCCAGCGCCCGGTTCGCCGCCTGCCGCAGCGTCCAGCCGACGGTGAGCAGTCCGTGGTTCTGGAGGAGGACGGCGGGGGCATGTTCCAGCGCCGCCACCACCCGATCGATGAGGTCGGGGTCGCCCGGCAGGCCGAAGGGGACGACCCGCATATCGGTGAAGGGAACGGCGTCCACGCTGATGGGCGGGATCCGTCCCTCGATCAGCCCCAGCGCGGTGGCATAAGGGGCGTGGGAGTGGATGACGGCCTCGATGTCGGGGTAGGCATCGTAAATGGCCAGGTGCATCTTCGTCTCCACCGAGGGCCGCTGACGGCGGTTCGCCGGTTTCCCCTCCGCGTTCACCCGCACGATGTCCTCCGGTCGCAGGCTCCCTTTGTGCAGCCGGGTCGGCGTGATCAGGTAGGCCCCCTCTTCGTCGGGGAGGCGCACCGAGACGTTGCCGCCCGTCGGGGTGATCAGCTGGGCTTCGTACAGTTCCTCGACGATCCGGACGATCTCCTCACGAAGGTCTTGCTCGGACATCGGTTGTGACCCCCTTTATGGTAGGATGCGAGAAGCAGAATGCAGGATGCCAGGTACAAGGTGTGCCCTCTGCGTGTGTATTTACAGGTCGTAACTTTTCTCCAGCAGGTCGCGCCAGTGGGCGTAGAGGCGGCGGTAGCGGCGGGATCTGGGGCTGGGCTCGACAGGCGGTTCGTGGCGGACCATCGCTTGAAGCGCTGAGGGGAGGTCGGTGTGGATCCCGGCCCCCACGGCAGCGCAGGCGGCTGCGCCCAGCCAACTGGCTTCCCGGACCACCGGCACGTGGACCGGTCGTTCGCAGACGTCGGCGACGATGCGGGCCAGGAGGGAGGAGCGGGCCAGGCCACCGCAGAGGTGGAGAGCGTCGGCTTTGCGTCCGGTCAACGCCTCCAGTTGTTCCAGGTTCGCCTTGGCGGCGAAACCGATGTTCTCCAGGATGGCTCGAGCGAACGCGCCTCGGGTGGGTGGCTCCTCCATCATCCCCAGGAAGGGAAAGCGGAAGACCGATGGCGGAGGGATGCGGAGGGTGCTGAAGTCGGCGATAGAAGGGCCGATGGAGGCCAACACCTCGCCGGGGTAGGCGGCAGATGCTTCCTCTTCCAATCGCTCGTAGTCGGGATCGGGGCCAGCGAAGGCGCGGGCGAACCAGTGGTACACCGCCCCGGCAAGCCCCGCGTTGCTCTCCAGCACCCATCGGTCCGGAAGGGCGTGGACCCCCGTGTAGAGGCGATGGGCGGGATCGAGGAGAGGGGCAGACAGGGCCATCAGCACCGGCATCGTCGTCCCGGCGACGATCACCGCCTCTCCTTCCTCCAGCGCGCCACATCCGAGCGCGGCGGCCTGGGAGTCGGCGGGTCCGACCACGACGGGGGTCCCCTCCGGCAGGCCCAGGTCCGTTGCGGCCGAGGGAAGGAGCGGACCGGCGACGGTGCCCGATTCGACGCAGGGTGGGAAGATCGAGGTGGGAAGGTCCATCTCCTCGGCCAGGCCCACCGCCCACTTCCGCTCGTGGATGTCGAACAGGAGGGAGGAACTCGCCCCTGTCGGCTCCGAGAGGAGCGCGCCGCTCATCCGGTAGGTCAGCCAGTCGCGGATCATCAGGATGTGGCCGATCCGCTGGTAGGTCCGGGGGCGGTTGCGGCGCAGCCACCACAGCCGTCCCAGAGGGCCCAGGCCCAGGGGCCAGCGGCCTGTCGTCTGAAAGACCTGCTCGCCGAAGTCTCCGGCGATCTCGTCGGCGTGGACCACCCCCCGCGCGTCCCGGTTCAGGGCGCAGCAGAGTTCGCGCCCCTCCGCGTCGAGAAGGACGCACCCGTCCCGCTGGCTCGTGGCCGCGATGGCCCGCGCTTCGGTTGGGGAAGCGTCGGCCCGGCGGAGGGCCTGGCGGGTGGCCTGGGCGACGGCGGCCCACGTCCTCTCCGGGTCGAACTCCCGGAAGAGCAGGTCGTCCTCGCTCTCAACCAGGGGCCAGTCGGCGGTGGCGTCGCCCGCGAGGCGGCCGTGCAGGTCAAAGACGGCGGCGCGAAGGCCCCCTGTGCCCGCGTCCAGCACGATCAGCCATCCAGTTTTTGTGGCCATTGGAACCTCTCCAGCGCCTCCGGGTTGACGACGTTGTGGGGACGTTGGCCTTCAAAGAGCCGCACCAGGTCTTCGGTGACGATGTGGGATTGGTGGATCACGACCTCCGCGGTGTTGCCGCCGATGTGGGGTGTGGCGATGACGTTGGGGAGGGTCAGCAGGGGGTGATCGGGTGGGGGTGGCTCTTCCAGAAAGACGTCCAGCGCAGCGCCAGCCAGGTGGCCGTCCTTCAGCGCCCGGTAGAGGGCGTCTTCGTCGGTGAGGCCGGCCCGAGCGGTGTTGACGAAGTAGGCCCCTGGCTTCATCTTTCGAAATTCCGCTTCGCCGATCAGCCCCTGGGTCTCCTCGTTGAGGGGAGCGTGGAGGCTGACGATGTCGGATTCGCCCAGCAGTTCGTCCAGTCCGACGAGGGTAGCGCCGACCTCGGCGCCGGTCTCCGGAGCGACGTAGGGGTCGTAAGCGAGGACGCGGGCGCCGAAGGGACGCAGCCGCTGAGCCACCCGCCGCCCGACGGCCCCCAGGCCGATCAGCCCCACCGTCTTGCCCCAGAGTTCGTTCCCCCGGTAGTCGTAGAAGGCGTGGGCCAGTTTCTCCATCCCGTCGCCGGGTTGGCGCAGCATCGCCGCCAGCGGCAGGAAGTGGCGCAGGAGGGCGAGCATGAAGAGCAGGGTCAGGTCGGCTACCGCGTCACCGTTGCGGCCGGGGGCGTTGAGGACCAGGATGCCGTGGTCCGTAGCCGCCTCCACGTCGATGTTCACCGGCTCGCCCCGGCAGCAGGCGATCACCCTCAGGTCGGGGGTCTTCTTCAGGACGTACCCCTTCACCTGGTCCACCTCGGTGACCAGGACGTGGACCCCCTCCAGGGCACGGACCAGTTTGGAGCCGGCCAGCACGCGCTGGGATTCGGCGAAGCCAGCGTATTCGACCTCCCCGTACCGGCGTAGGGTCTCCAGTGCGGTCTCGTCGAAGCGGGCGGTGACCAGGATTTTCACACTCATATGCCGACGTCCTGTTTCGCCTGCTGGTAGAGGCGGATGAAGTCGGAGAGGGTCCGCTGGAACTTCATCGCCGCAGTAGCGTTGCCGGAGAAGGCCAGGTCTCCCTTCATCGCTGCCTTGGCGGGGTTCAACTTGCCGCTGAAGATGCGGTCGAAGACGTCGCTATCCATCACCAGTTCGACGGTGGGCTCCTCCTCCGGCTCTCCCAACCCGGCCGCTACCGTCCCATCCTGAAAGCGGGTGTGGAAGAAGACCTCCAGATCGGGAAACTCCATCGCGACGACGAGGTTCTTGCCCTTGCTGGCCTCGATGAAGGCGGGGTCGGCCTGGATCCGTTCCGCCAGTCGACTCAGGACCTTTTCCAGGTCCTCGCGGGACTCGTACATGGTTCTACCTCCTCAAAGGATTGTGGACTAGCGCAAGTCCTTTCGTGTCACGCGGATCACCGATCGGAAGCGGTCCCCTCGGTGGACGGTTTGGGTGAACTCGATGGGGGTATCGTCTTCCAGGTAACTCACCCGGGTGCAGCGGACGACGGGGATTCCTTCGCGGACGCCCAGTTCTCTGGCCTCGTAGGAGCCTGCGACGGAGAGTTCGATCGTGTCGATGGCGTAGGCAGGGGCGACGTGGTAGGTCTCTTGCAGGACCTGGTAGATACTGCGGTCGGTCAGGTCCGCTTCGGCGAGGCCGGGAAACCGGTCGTGAGGGTAGAAGGCGGTCTCTAAAGCCATCGGTTCGCCATCGGCGCGGCGGAGGCGGACGATCCGTACCGTGGGAGTACCGGGGGGGATATGGAGGGCCTCCGCGGCGGCGGGTGGGGCCGGGGCGACCTCCTGGACGCGGACCTGCGCTCCGGCCCGCAACCCCAGCCGCGCGACGATCTCCGTGTAACTCGCGAGCGTGGAGGGGAACGCGTGGAACGTGGCCTTAGGTGGGGCGACGAAGGTTCCTTTGCCTCGCTTCCGCACGACCAGCCCCTCGTTGACCAGTTGCATCAGCGCCATCCGCGCCGTCATTCGGGAGACGCCGCACTCGGTGCTGATCTGGCTTTCCGAAGGCAGAAGGTCGCCTGGTTGGAGGTCGCCGTTCAGGATCTGCTGGCGCAGCTGTTCGCAGATCTGGTAGTAGAGGGGGAGGGGGCTCTCAGGATCCACTCGAAGGGACATCCATGACTCCCCTGTTCAGTTCTTGGACCTAGCCACCTGACACGGAGCCTCCCGCAGGTTCCCTGTGGGCATCCGAGCGAGCCGTAGGGGGCACCCTGCCTATCCACCTGCGCTATCCAGCCGTGCGCAACCTGCGGGAGGCTGGCGAACCGTCGGGTAGCCCGTCTTGGGACAGCGGGTAAATGTATAGACATTATATCATTTATGCGGAAAAGGTCAATCGGCGTACTGCTTGTATGTAACAAGTTGGTAGGTGGGAAGACCGCGGGCGGATGGGACAACGAATCGCAAACGAGTTGACGAGTCGGGAATGAGCCTCCGATTCGTCAATTCGTTTGCGCGGCTAGGGGGCAGGGTGGAGGATCCCGTTCTCCACCCGGTATATCGCCGCTTTCGATCGGAAGGTGGGGTCGAACATCTCGGGGTCGGTCGTGGTCAGGAAAGCCTGGTCGGCCCGTTCCACCTGGTCGAGCAGGAACTGCCGCCGCTGGGGGTCCAGTTCGGCCATCACCTCGTCCAGCAGGAGGACGGGCGCCTCTCCAGTCGTTTCCCGCATCCAGGCCAGTTGGGCCAGTTTGAGGGCCAGGACCGCAGTCCGTTGCTGGCCCCGCGAGCCGAAGGTCCCTAGGTCCACCTCATCCGCCAGGAAGCGCATCTCGTCTCGATGGGGGCCGGTGAGGGTCATTCCGCGAGCGATCTCCTCCGGTCGCCGCTCCCGCAGGCGGGCACGGAAGGCGGTTACCAGGTCCTCGATGTCGATCCCCTCCGGCGGACCGGCGGGCTCTTCGAGGGCCAGACCGATCTGGT
>DUEL01000003.1 GCA_011192125.1 Thermoflexia bacterium | reverse complement strand
GCCGGAGTTGCTGCAGGTGGGGCAGGTGCTTCTGATCCCCCCCGCCGAGCCGACCCCCGGTCCCGCCCCGACGGAGGAGGTGCAGGGGCCCACGCCGACCCCCAGCGACTTCATCATCCACACAGTCGCACCGGGGGAGACGTTGCTCTCCATCGCCCAGAAGTACAGCGTGACCGTCGCCTTGATCCGGGCAGCCAATCCGGGCCTCCCGCCGGGACTGGATGTCCTGCGGGTCAACCAGACCCTGATCATCCCGATGGGGACGCCGATGCCGACTCCTACTCCGACCGTCAACCCCTACGCCACGCCGACCCCCATTCCCCCCTACCCTCCGCCCCCTCTGCTCAGCCCATCCAACGGAGCCGTCTTCGGGGGGCCGGATGCGGTCATCGTTCTCCAGTGGGCCTCGGTGGGGATCCTGCACACGGGGGAGTGGTACGAGGTCCGGCTGATCCGGCCCGAGGCCCCGATGGAGGTGGCGCGGACCCGGACCACGGCGTACCGGGTGCCGGCGGAGTTCTACCCACCGCCTGAACAGACCGATCGGGAATTCCGGTGGGAGGTGCGGGTGGTACGGGAGCAGATCGGGACGGGTGAGTACAAATGGGTTTCGGAACCGGGACCCTCGCGCACGTTCCTGTGGCTCGCCGAAGCACCGACGCCGACGCCCTCCCCCACCTCTCCTGTGACGCCCACGCCGTAGCAGGCTCGGCGGGCGGGTTGAGGCTCACGGAAACGCGGGGAACAACCTTTAGCGCCCCCGTGTCCTCCGCGCCTCCGCCGCGAATGGACGGTCTGCCGGCCTGCCTCCCAGAGGTCAGTGGATGACCGTCGGATAATAGACAGGTCGGGGAAGCCGTAGCGAGGGGGCAAAGGAGCGAACGGTTCACCGTGTATCGGGATGGCCTGGTCGTTCGCACCAAACTAACGCCGCCCCGCCTCCACCAGCGCATACTTCGCCGCCCTCGCGTGGTCCATCGGCTGCTGGAGGCCCGGGAATACCGACTGACCATCGTGCAGGCGGGGGCCGGCTACGGCAAGAGCACCGCGCTGGCCGCGTTGGCGGAGAGCGGGCAGCCCCTGGTCTGGTACCGCCTCGGTGCCGAGGACGCCGATCCTCTGGTCTTCCTGCTCCACCTCATCTACGGCTTCCGCGCCACCCTCCCCGCGCTCTCCGAGGCCCCCCTGGTCGCGCTGGAGGAGTGGGAGAGGGACAGGGGAGGGGCGCGCTGGGCAACCGTTGTGGACCTTCTGGTCAACGAACTCTCCGAACGCCTCCAAACCCCTCTGCTTCTGGTCCTAGACGACCTCCACCTTCTGGGAGACACTTCGGAGCCGATCCGCATTCTGGACCGTCTGATCGGCCGCGCGCCGCCCGATCTCCACGTGATCCTCTCTACCCGCCAACCTCTCTCCCTCCCATCGCTGGTCACCTGGCGGGTCCGAGGCGAGGTGCTGGAGATCGGTGAGCGGGAACTGGCCTTCACGCCGGACGAGATCGCCGCTCTGTTCCAGACGCACTACGGGCTCTCTTTCACCCCCCAGGAGATCGAGACGCTGGCGACCCGCACGGAGGGATGGGCTATCGCCCTCCAATTGGTCTGGCAAGGGTTGCGCAGCGGAGCCGTCTCCACCCTCTCGCAGGCTTTGGAACGGCTCTCGAGTCCATCACAGGACCTCTTCGCCTATCTGGCCCAGGAGGTTCTGGACCAGCAGCCTCCTGACGTCCAGGAGTTCCTCCTCGTCACAGCGGTTCTGCGGGAGATGACCGCTTCCATCTGCGACCGGTTGCGTAACGCGCGGGATAGCGAGCAGATGCTGCGCTACCTTCTGGAAAGCGGTTTGTTCGTCGTGGATCTGGGCGGGGGGCACGTGCGGTACCATCACCTCTTCCGGGAATTCCTCCGCCACCGCCTGGCCCCGCACGTGGCGCGGGAGGCCCATCGGAATGCCGCGACCTGCTGGGCGGAGCAGGGGGAAGAGGAGGAAGCCCTCTACCACCTCCTCGCTGCCGAGGCGTTCGAGGAGGCGGCAGAGGTCCTGGACCGATTGGGACGAAAGATGGTCCGAGCCGGACGCCTGGACACTCTCTCCGGTTGGTTGGGCGCCCTGCCTCCTGAGGTATTGGCGAACCACCCTTCTCTGCTGACCTACCTGGGCGACATCGCCCGGCTCCACAGCCGGTTCGACGAAGCGCTGGGGTGGTACCGGCAGGCGGAGGAGCGATCCCGCGCCCGGGGTGACCTGCGGGGGGTGGGCCAGGCCCTCCGCGGGCAGGCGCGGGTGTATCTGGACACGGTCAATCCCAGCAAGGCCGAACACCTGCTGCAGGAGGCACTTCGACTGGCCGACGGTCAGGAAGACCGGGAGACCCGGGCCCGGCTGCTGGAACTCCTGGCCGAGAACCGCCTCAATCTGGGCCGTCCGGAGGAGGCGGAGCGGCTGCGCGCCCAGGCCCGCGAACTGCGGGAGGAGGGGCCCGGGGAGGCCGAACTGGCCGTGCGCGTCCTCCTGCGCACCGGCCGACTGGAGCAGGCCCGTCGGTTGCTGGAGGAACGGGCCGAGGCAGAGCGGCACGAGCCGGTCCTCCGCCCCCGAGCCCACCGGGAGACGCTCCTGTTGCTCTCCCTGATCCTCAGCCTGCAGGGCGAGGGAGAGAGGGCATACCAGTGCGCGGTGGAGGGTACCCAGCGGGGACGGCTTCTCCACTCTCCTTTCGTCACCGCCGTGGGCTTCATGCGCCAGGGGCACGCCTGGCTCCTGCGGGAGGAAGCCCAGGCATACGAAGAAGCGTGCCGATGCTATCGGGAGGCCATCGGCCTGGGCGACCGATTGGCCGTGCCACGGCTCAAGGTGGAGGCCTTCTGGGGGCTGTGCCGGGCCCAGGGGTTCCAGGGAGAGATCCAGGCAGCCAGGGAAGCCGCGGAGCGAGGGATCGAGATCGCACAGCAGGCCGGCGATGAGTGGATCGCCGCCCTTATCCGTCTCTCGATGGGTGCGGGCTATGTCCTCGCCCAGCGACACGAAGACGCGGCTGGCTGGCTGGATCGCGCCTGGACCGCGTTCCGCGAGTGTAGCGATACCTTTGGTGAGGCGGTGGCTCGCCTCTGGCAATGCTTTCTCTGGTGGGAGAGAGGGGACACCGCCCGCCTGGAGCGCGGGCTGGAGGACCTGCTGCGGCTGGTACGCGAGCACGGCTACGAGTATCTCTTCGAACGGAAGACACTACTAGGCCCGCCCGATCCCCGCCGCCTGGTTCCCCTGCTGATCTTCGCGCGGGACGCTGGGATCGAGAGGGCTACCGCGAGGAACCTCCTGGCTCGGCTGGGACTCGAACGGATCCAAATCCACCCCGGCTACCAACTGCGCGTCCAGACGCTGGGGCCCTTCCGCGTCTGGCGGGGCACGGAGGAGATCGCTCCTCACCAGTGGCGGAGAGAAAAGGCCCGGCAGTTGTTCCAGATCCTCTTGACCCATCGCCAGAGCCTGCTGGATCGGGAGTGGATCGTGGAGGCCCTGTGGCCCGGCGTCGACCCGGAGGTGGGACGGCGGGACTTCAAGGTGGCTTTCAGCACCCTCTGCCGGGCACTCGAACCGCGCCGGAATCCCCGCTCTCCCTCGGCCTTCCTGGTACGAGACGGCAGCCGGTACGGCCTTCGTCCAGGGGCCGACCTGTGGCTGGACGCAGAAGCGTTCGAGCGGCTGGTGGCGGAAGGAGACCGGCTGCAGGGTCACGATCCGGAAGCGATGATCGACCGCTACCGGCGCGCACTTGTCCTCTACCAGGGCGACTACCTGGAGGAGTGCCTGTACGAGGAGTGGTGCAGCGAGGAGCGGGAACGGCTGCTCACCCTCTACCTGCGCACCGCCGACCGGCTGGCCCGGACCCTGGCGGAGAGGGAGGAGTGGGAAGAGGTCATCGGCGTCTGCCGGGCCATCCTGGCCCGCGACGACTGCTGGGAGCAGGCGTATCGGCTGATGATGATCGCCTACACCCGGATGGGCAACCGGGCCCAGGCCCTGCGGACCTACCAGCGCTGCGTCGAGCGGCTGCGGGAGGGGCTCCAGATCGAACCCACGGCCGAGACCACCCGCCTATACGAGTCAATCCGAGACCAGGGATAGAACCCCCCACCCCAGAGATGATGTAACTCCTCTGTAACTCCCCCCTGATATACTGGTTGTGGCCGCATAGAAGGGTTGCGGCGGGGGGAGAGGGCATCGTGCGGGAAACCACCATCGCCTCATTCGTCCTGCGCTTCATCCAAGAAGCACCGGCCGATGCCGCACCCCCAGCCCGTTCCTGGCGTGGGATCGTCCGCCACGTGCAAACAGGTGAGGAGACCCCGTTCACCCGGATCGAGGACGCGCTGGCATTCATCGGGCGGTACGTCAACCTTGGGACAGTTGAGCACGCGGGCCAGGAGGAAGATTAAGGAAGCGGAGAGCAGGGGAAAGAGCCTCTGCGTCCTCCGCGTCTCTGCGGTGAGAAAAAGGAGGGCGTATGCGGTTGCAGGATAGAGTGGCGCTGATCACCGGCGGAGCGGCGGGGATCGGGCGGGCGACGGCCTTCCGCTTCGCCGAGGAGGGGGCCCGCGTCGTCATCTGCGACGTGAACGAGGAGGCGGGTCGGCAGACGGCGGGCGAATTAGGGGACGAGACGCTCTTCTACCGCGTCGACGTCACCGATCGACAGGCGGTCCAGGAGTGGGTGGACGACGTCGCCGCCCGGTTCGGCCGGATCGACGTCCTGGTCAACAACGCCGGTATCCTCCGAGACAGCCTTCTGGTCAAGTTCAAGGACGGCCAGGTGGTCAAGCAGATGCCGGAGGAGGATTTCGACCTCGTGGTGGCGGTCAATCTCAAGGGGGTGTTCAACTGCACCCAGGCGGTGGTGCCTCACATGATCCGGGGGGGCGGAGGGGTGATCCTGAACGCCTCCTCGGTGGTGGGCATCGACGGCAACTTCGGACAGACCAACTACGTGGCGACCAAGGCCGGGGTGATCGGGATGACCAAGGTGTGGGCGCGGGAACTGGGTCGCTACAACATCCGCGTCAACGCCGTCGCCCCCGGCTTCACCCTCACCGAGATGGTCCGCCAGATGCCGGAGAAGATCCTGGAGCGGATGCGCGGTCGCATCCCCCTGGGCCGGATGGGCGACCCCCGCGACATCGCCAACGCCTACCTCTTCCTCGCCTCCGACGAGGCCTCCTACATCACCGGCGCGGTGCTGCGGGTGGATGGAGGCATAGTCGTAGGGACCTGAAACTTAGAACGTCGAGCGTCAAGCGTCAGGCGTCAAACGTCAAGCGTCAAACGTCAGGCAGGGGAGCGATGATCGTTGGAGACTGGCTTGGACGGCGGGAGCAACTGACGCCGAACAAGGTAGCGCTGGTCGATACCCTCAACGGCGATCGGCGGATCACCTACCGGGAGTGGAGCCGGGCCGTCAACCGGACCGCGCGGTTCCTGCAGGACCGGTTGGGGGTGCGCAAGGGGGACCGGGTGGCGATCCTGGCCCACAACTGCGTCGAGTATCTGGACCTCTGGTTCGCTCTGGGGCGGATTGGTGGGATCATGCAGACGCTCAACTGGCGGCTGACCCCCCACGAACTGGAGGGATTGCTGCTCGACGGGGCACCCGTGGCCCTGGTCTATGGAGAGGAGTTCGTCGAGACGGTGGGCCAACTGCGGGAGCGGCTGCCGGGCCTGCGCCGTTACGTCGCTCTGGGTGAGCCGGCCGCTTCGGACGACCTTCCCTTTGGCGGACGGGAGGAGTTTTCCGACGCGCCGCTGCCGGAGGTCGACCTGGATTGGGACGACCCGTGGGTCATCTGCTACACCGGCGGCACCACAGGGCTGCCCAAGGGGGCGGTGCTCACCCACCGGGCGATCACCGCCAACGCCGTCAACACCGTCGTCTCCTGGGGGCTGACCCCCGACGACGTGGCCATCCTCAACGCTCCCCTCTTCCACACCGGCGGCCTCAACGTCTTCACCGCGCCGTTGGTCTACATCGGCGGCACCAGCATCGTCTGCAAGGGGTTCGATCCGGACCAGGTGTTCGACCTGATCCGGGATGCGCGCGTCACCCTCTTCTTCGGCGTGCCGACGATGTTCATCATGCTCCAGCAGCACCCTCGTTGGGAGGAGGCCGACTTCTCCCGGCTGAAGATCGTCATCAGCGGCGGCGCGCCATGCCCGATGCCCGTCTTCGAGAAGTTCTGGGAGCGGGGGGTCGATTTCAAGACCGGCTACGGGCTCACGGAGGCGGGGCCCAACACCTTCTGGCTCCCGCCGGAGGACGTGCAGCGCAAGCCCGGATCGGTGGGGTTCCCTCTCTTCCACATCGACGTGCGCGTGGTGCGGGAGGACGGGAGCGAGTGCGGCCCCGACGAGGTGGGGGAACTGACCATCCGCGGCCCCCACGTCTGCGCCGGGTACTGGAACAACCCGGAGGCCACTGCCCAGGCGATCCGGGACGGCTGGCTGCATACGGGCGATCTGGCCCGGAGGGACGCGGAGGGGTACTACTACATCGTCGGTCGGCTGAAGGACATGATCATCTCCGGCGGGGAGAACGTCTATCCGGCGGAGGTGGAGAGCGTGATGCACGGCCACCCGGCCGTGGCGGAGGCGGCCCTCATCGGCGTGCCCGACCCCAAGTGGGGCGAGGTCGGCCGGGCGGTGGTGGTGCTCCGGCCCGGCGCCCACCTCACCGAGGAGGAACTGATCGCCTTCTGCCGGGAGCGGCTGGCCGGCTTCAAGGTGCCCAAGTCGGTGGTCTTCGTGGACGCGCTGCCGAAGACGGGGGCGAACAAGGTGGATAAGGAGCGGTTGAGAGAGATGTACGGTACGTGATGCGTGATGCGTCAAACGTCAAAAGTCAAACGTCAAGCGTCAAACGTCAAACGTCAAGCGTTATGCGTCATGCGCCAAACGTCAGGGTCATACGGGAGACGAGCATGGTCGGGAGAGTGACAGTGGGCGATGTTCAGATGGCCTACGAGATCCACGGGGAGGGCCACCCGCTGGTGCTGATCGCAGGCGTGGGGTACGGCGGCTGGTTCTGGCACAGGGTGGTGCCGGCGCTGGCGGAGCACTTCCAGGTGATCACCTTCGACAACCGGGGAGCAGGCGGCACCGACAAGCCCGACGGCCCCTACACGACTCGGATGATGGCCGCCGATACGGCGGGGCTGCTGGACGGGCTGGGGATACGCGGGGCCTACGTGATGGGCCACTCTCTGGGGGGCTTCATCGCCCAGGAACTGGCCCTGGCCCGGCCGGATCTCGTCGAGCGGCTGATCCTGGCCTCCACCACCTATGGCGGTCCCAACGTCATCCCCATCACCCCCGAGGCGTTGGAGGTGCTCACGAAGCGGGACGGCGACCCGGTGGAGTTGGTCCAGCGCGGGATCCGGGTGGCCTGCGCGCCGGGCTTCGCCGAGCGCCACCCCGAGGTGGTGGAGGAGCTGCTCCAGTACCGGCTGACCAACCCTGTCCCACCGGCCCAGTACCAGGCCCAGGTGACGGCCGGGGCGGCCCACAACGCCGAGGACCGCATCCACCGGATCACCTGTCCGGTCCTGGTCCTCTTCGGCGAGCACGACAGGGTCGTTCCGCCCGGCAACGCTGAACTCCTGGCGAGGAAACTGCCCAACGCCCGGGTCAAGATCCTCCCCAACGTGGGCCACATCTTCCCCATCGAGGACCCGGAGGCGACGGTAGAGGCAATGCTGGAGTTCCTGCAACCTGGAATCTGAAACAGGGGAGCGAACGTCAGACGTCAAACGTCAAACGTCAAGCGTCATAAGGGAACGGTGATGCGGCACGCACAAATCCTTTCTACCGGCAGTTACGTCCCCGAGCGGGTGGTGACCAACGCGGAGATCGACGAGATCCTGGGGGAGTCCACCAGCGAGTGGCTGATCGAGAACGTCGGCATCCGGGAGCGGCGGTGGATGACCCCCGACCAGACCACCTCCGACCTGGCCGTGGCGGCCTCCCGCAAGGCGCTGGAGCGGGCGGGGGTCGGGCCGGAGGAACTGGACCTGATCATCCTCTCCACCGACACCCCCGACTATCTCTCTCCCTCCACCTCCGTCGTGGTGCAACACAAACTGGGGGCGGTTAACGCCGGCTGCTGGGACGTCAACAGCGCCTGCGCGGGCTGGGTCACGGCGCTGGATCAGGGCGCGCGCTACATCGCCACCGAGCCCTCGATGCGGTACATCCTGGTCGTAGGGGCCTACGGCATGAGCCGCTTTCTCGACCTGACCGACAAGAAGACGGCCAACCTCTTCGCCGACGGGGCCGGTGCGGTGGTGCTGGGGCCGGGCGACGAGCCGGGGTTCCTCGCCAGCAACTTCCTCGCCCGCGGGGAGTTCCACGACGCGCTGGGCATCTACACCGGCGGCGCGTTCCGGCCCTGCACGCCGGAGAATCTGGAGAAATACGGCCCGCCGCGCGTCCAGTTCGTGCGCAAGTTCCCCAAGACCTTCAACACCGAGTACTGGCCCCGCCTGATCCAGGGAGCCCTGGACAAGGCCGGACTGACGGTGGACGACGTGGACCTGTTCCTGTTCACCCAACTCAACCTGCGGACCATCGAACTGATGATGGACCTCCTCGGCCAGCCGATGGAGAAGACCCACTGGGTGATGGACAAGTGGGGCTACACCGGCTCGCCCTGCGTGGCGATGGCGCTGGACGACGCCATCGAGCAGGGCCGCGGCCCCAAGCCCGGCGACATCGTCGTCTTTTGCACCAGCGGCGGCGGGATCACGATGGCGGCGTCGGTGTGGCGGTGGACGTGACGCCTGACGCCCGACGTTTGACGCCTGACGTATGACACCTGACGCAAGATACACCAACCAGGAGCAACCATGTACGTAGGCGACTATCTCGGCCGACGGGCCATCTATAGTCCGGACAAACTCGCCATCGTAGACGCGGGGAAGGACCCCGAGTGGCGGCTGACCTACCGACAGATGAACGAGCGGGCGAACCGGTTCGCCAACTGGCTGCGGGGGGCGGCCGGGGTGAGGAAGGGGGACCGGGTGGCGATCCTGGCCCGCGACGGGGTGGAGCATCTGGACTGCTTCTTCGCCTGCTCGAAACTCGGGGCCATCCACACCGCCCTCAACTGGCGGCTCCACTGGCGGGAACTGGTCGAGATCGTACAGAAAACGACCCCCACCGTCCTCATCTACTCCGACGACTTCCGGGACGGCGTCGCCCAGCTCCAGGCCGCTATACGAGATATGGAGCACGCAATCCGCCACTACCTGCACATCGAGGGCCCCGGCGTTGAAGGCAGCCTCCATTTCGAAACGGTGTTACAGGGAAGCCCCGCCGATCCTGTCACCTGCGAGGCGGTGGAGGCGGAGGACATCGCCGCCCTCATCTTCACCGGCGGCACCACCGGCTTTCCGAAGGCGGCCCAGGTCTCCCACCGTATGATCGCCTGGAACACCCTCAACACCGTCATCCACGACCTGACCCACGACGACGTCTACCTCAACGTCTTCCCGATGTTCCACACCGGCGGCCTCTTCGTCTACACCCTGCCCCAGGTCATCCTCGGCGGCACCACCATCCTGATCCGCCAGTTCGACCCCGCGCTGGTGCTGCGGCTCATCGAGCGGGAGCGGGTGACCGTCTTCGCCGGCGTGCCGACGATGTACCAGATGCTCGCCCAGGCGGAGAACTGGGAGGAGGCCGATCTCTCGTCGCTGCGCTTCTGCACCAGCGGCGGTGCCCCGCTGCCGGTCCCTCTGGTGGAGAAGTACACGCGGGAGAAGGGGATCCGCTTCAAGCAGGGCTTCGGAATGACGGAGTTCGGCCCCGGGGTTTTCGCCCTGGCTCCAGAGGACGCGGTTCGCAAGGCTGGCTCCATCGGCCGCCCCAACTTCTTCGTGGACGCACGGGTCGTGGACGACGAGAACAACCCGCTGGGGCCCAACCAGGTGGGGGAACTGGTGCTCAAGGGCCCCTCCATCTGCTCGGGCTACTTCGGCGACCCCGAGGCCACCGCCGGGATGCTGGACGAGGAGGGCTGGTTCCACACCGGGGACCTGGCCCGCTACGATGAGGAGTGGTACTTCTACATCGTCGATCGCAAGAAGGACATGTTCATCTCCGGCGGGGAGAACGTCTATCCGGTGGAGATCGAAAAGGCCCTGTACGAGCATCCCGCCGTCCACATGTGCGCCGTCATCGGCGTGCCCGACCCCAAGTGGGGGGAGGTGGGGCTGGCCTGTGTGGTCCTCAAGCCGGGGGCCACCGCCGCCGAGGAGGAACTGATCGCTTTCTTGCAAGACCGATTGGCCCGTTACAAGGTGCCCAAGCGGGTGGTGTTTGTGGAGAGCCTCCCCATCTCCGCGGCGGGGAAGATCCTGAAGCGGGAGTTGCGGAAGCGGTTCGCGGTAGATGAGACCTGATGCCCGCGGCGTGAGACGTGAAGCGCCGAGTGTCAGACGTCAAGCGTCAAACGTCAAGCGTAAGGAGGTGTGCGATGGGCAGCATTCCAACTTTGGAGGGTGTGACCTCGCAGATGGTGCAGACGGAACGGCTCAAGATGCACGTCCTGGCGACCGGGCCGGAGGACGGCACGCCGGTGCTTTTCATCCACGGCAACGGCTCGTCGGCCACGTTCTGGGAGGAGACGATGCTGGCGTTGCCGGGCGGGTTCCGCGGCATCGCCCCCGACCTACGCGGCTACGGCGATACCGAGCCCCTGCCGGTGGACGCCACCCTGGGCCTGGGCGATATGGTGGAGGACGTGCGCTCGCTGGTGGAGGCGATGGGGCTGGGGAAGTTCCACATCGTCGGCCACTCGATGGGCGGGGGCATCGTGATGAAGTACGCCATCGCTTATCCGGAGGACCTCCTCTCCATCACGCTGGTCGACACGATGTCCCCCTACGGCTACAGCGGGAGCAAGGATGTGGACGGAACCCCCTGCCATGAGGACGGCGCGCCGGCGGGGGCCGCCAGCGTCAACCCGGAGTTCGTCCAATTGCTGAAGGCCAAGGACCGCGGCACGGAGAACCCGATGTCCCCGCGCAACGTGATGCGCCAGTTCTACTTCAAACCGCCCTTCGTCCCCGAGCGGGAGGAGGACCTGCTCAGTTCGATGCTCTCGATGCGGGTGGGGGAAGACTGGTACCCCGGCGACTCGGTCCCTTCGCCCCACTGGCCGGGAGCCGCGCCGGGCACCCGAGGGATCGTCAACGCCTTCAGCCGCAAGTACTTCGACGCCAGCGGGATCGTCGACATCGACCCCAAGCCTCCTATCCTCTGGATCCGTGGGGCGGACGACCTGGTGGTCTCCAACAACGCGATGTGGGACATCGCCGCGCTGGGGGCGCTGGGGTTCGTCCCCGGCTGGCCCGGTCCCGAGGAGTGCCCGCCCCAGCCGATGCTCGACCAGATCCGGGCCGTCCTGGAGCGGTACAGGGCTAACGGCGGCGTGTACACGGAGGTGGTCATCTCCGACGCGGGCCACTGCCCGTTCATCGAGAAGCCGGAGGAGTTCAACGCGGCCTTCCATGCTTTCCTGCTCGGTTTTACATAGGCCGCCGGTCGTGAGAGCAGGGCAGAAGGAGGTTCTGCCCCCTCCGCGGGTTTGCAGTGAGTAACAGGACTTGTGCAGTTCTACCGCAGAGAGACGCAAAGTTTTTCGGCGCTCTCTGTGCCTCTCTACGGTGTCCCATCTGCCGTAGATGCACAGATCCTGAGGACGATGGACACGTTCGACAGCGGAGGGTGGGATCTCCGGCGAAGCGAAGTGGACGGCGAGATGGATCAGCCGTATGGAAAGGAGGTGAGGGGGTAACGAAGGACGATGGATTCGGAGACTGTGGTGTTGTGTGGAGCCGATTTCTGTCTAAAATCAGGAGGAAGGAGAAAATGTTCGCAGAACGGAAAACGTTACGGTTGCTGGTCGCGGTCCTGGTCGGGCTGACGTTGCTCCTAGCGGCCTGCAAGCCGACCCCCACGCCCACCCCGCCGCCCCCCACCCAACCGCCGACCGAGGAACCGACGGAAGAGGCCACCGAGGCCCCCACCGAGGAGGCCACGGAGGAGGCCGGCAAGCCCCTGAAGGTCGGTCTGCTCACCGACCAATCGGGCCTCCTGGCCATCTACGGCCCGATGCAGGAGCGGGGCTTCCGGCTGGGGCTGGAGTACGCCACCGACGGCACGATGGAGGTCGCCGGGCGGCCTATCGAGGTGATCGTCCGCGATAACGGCAGCGACCCGGAGAAGGCGGTAGCCGACGCCCGGGAGTTGATCGAGGCGGAGGGGGTGGAGATCCTGGTCGGCACGGTCAGTTCCGGCGCGACGATGGCCGTCCAGGAGGTCGCCGCGGAGAACGAGGTCATTCTCATCGTAGAGCCAGCCGCCGCCACCGACATCACGGGCAAGAATTTCAACCCCTACACCTTCCGCACCAGCCGGACCAACTACCAGGACGCGATGGTGATGGGCCAGGGCCTGCTTGAGATGGGCGACACCTTCGTCCAGATCGCCCCGGACTACGCCTTCGGCTACGGGTCGGCCTGCGGGTTCTACGCCGTGGTCAAGGCCGGTGGGGGCACCTTCCCGGTCAACGACACCCCGGAGGGGTGCGGCGCGATCTTCATCCCCTTCGACACCACCGACTTCACGCCGTACCTCCAGCAGGTGCTGGACGCCGATGCGGACGTGCTGATCGTCACCTGGGCCGGGGCTGGCTTCGTCCCGCTCTTCCAGCAGATGCAGCAGTTGGGCATCTTCGACGAGATGGTCGTGGGCACGGGCATCGGCGACAACCAGACCCTGGCCGCGGGCTACGCCGATGCCATCGGCTCCACCGGCATCGTCGTCTACCACTACACTCTGCCGGACAATCCGGTCAACGACTGGCTGGTCCAGCGCCACATCGAGGAGTACGGCACCCCGCCCGACCTGTTCACCGGCGGTGGGATGGCGGCGGCCATCATGCTGATCGAGGGGGTGAAGCGGACCAACGGCGACACCAGCGCCGACGCGCTGATCCAGGTCTACGAGGACGACTTCACCTTCGAGGGCCCCAACGGCACCTACATCATCCGCCCCTACGACCACGTGGCCCTTATGCCGCTCTACTACGTCCGTCTGACCAACGTGACCGACCCCGACTTCAAGTTCGTCGAACTGATCCGGGAGTTCGCTCCGGAGGAGGCCGCGCCGCCGTGCTTGTTGGAGGGGGAGTACGCCGACCGTTGTCCGTAACACCGGATGGGGTAGGGGTGACCCGCGGGTCGCCCCTACCCCCGCGATCGCCCCGGGAGACGCGCCGTGGAACCACCGATCATCCTGGAAACGAGGAACCTGCGTAAGGAATTCAACGGGCTGGTGGCCGTCGCCGACGTGTCGATGAGGGTGCAGGAAGGCCACCTGCACGCCATCATCGGCCCCAACGGTGCCGGGAAGACCACCCTCTTCAACCTGATCAGCGGCCACATCCGGCCCACCGCCGGCCGCGTCTATCTCCGGGGGCGGGACATCACCGGCCTGCCTCCCCACCGCATCGCCCGTCTGGGGATCGGGCGCTCCTTCCAGATCACCAACCTCTTCCCCAACCTGACCGTGCTGGAGAACGTCCGCCTCGCCGCCCAGGCCCAGGGACGGGATAGCCTCCGCTTCTGGTCCCACCACCGCCGCTTCCGGCAGTACGAGGAGCGCGCGATGGAAGTGATCCAACAGGTCGGTTTGACCGGCCGCGAGCACTACCTGGCCCGGGTCCTCCCCCACGGCGACCAGCGGAAACTGGAGATCGCGATCCTCCTCGCCTCCGACCCGGAGGTGCTCCTGCTGGACGAGCCGACGGCGGGGATGGCGGCGGAGGAGGTGCCCATCCTGGTCGAGACGATCCGCCGGATCCAGGAGGCGGGGGACCGAACCATCCTGCTGGTGGAGCACAAGATGGATGTGGTGATGACCATCTCCGACCGGATCACGGTGATGCACCAGGGGCGCGTGCTGGCGGARGGGACCCCCGCCCAGATCGGTGCCGACGAACGGGTCCAGCGGGCCTATCTGGGGGAAATGTAGNATGGAAAGGCATCTCCTGGAGGTACAGGRCATCCACACCTTCATCGGCCAGTTCCACATCCTMCAGGGCGTCTCGCTGGCGGTGCCGGAGGGGAGCATCACCGCCGTCCTGGGCCGCAACGGAGCCGGCAAGACGACGACCCTCAAATCCATCCTCGGCCTCACGCCGCCGCGGCAGGGAAGGGTAGTCTTCGCCGGGCAGGAGATCCAGGGCCGCCCCGCCTACGAGATCGCCGCGATGGGGGTGGGATACGTGCCCGAGCACCGGGCCATCTTCACCGACCTCACCGTCGCCGAGAACCTCCGCATCGCCGAGCGTCGGCGGGGGGATCTGGACCGGAAGGCCGATTTCATCTTCGGCCTCTTCCCCGACCTGAAGCGGCTCTACCGGCTGCCGGGAGGCCACCTTTCCGGTGGACAGCAGCAGATGCTCGCCATCGCCCGGGCGCTGGTGCCGGATAACCGGCTGCTCTTGATCGACGAGCCGAGCGAGGGGCTGGCCCCGATCCTGATCCAGGAACTGATGGAGGCGATCCGCCGCCTTTCCGAAGAGGTGACCGTGGTGCTGGTGGAGCAGAATTTCCAGATGGCCAGCCAGCTGGCCGATCGGTACGTGATCATCGACGACGGGCGCTCCGTCCGCTCCGGTCCGATGTCCGAGTTGCTGGACGATGAGGAGACCGTCCGCCGCTACCTGGGGGCGGCCGTCTAGGGGAGGTCGAACGCGATGGGGAAGCGGTACCGGGCTGTGATCGCATCCGTTGCCCTTGTGGTGGTCCTGGTGGGCATAGCCTACGCCGGATTCGGGGCCACCAAGACCGCATCGGTGCTCCTCTCTGGCCTGACCCTGGCGGCGCTCTACTTCCTCCTGGCGGCGGGGCTCTCCCTCATCTTCGGGCTGATGGACGTGCTGAACTTTGCCCACGGGACCCTCTTTATGATCGGCGCCTATGTGGGCTACACCGCCTTCGGCAACCCCCGCCTTCTGCTGAACACGCTGCCTCTGTTCCTGGCGCTGCTCGCCGGAGCGACGGCGGGCACGATTGTGGGGAGGCCGCTGCGGGCCTGGGAGCAGGCCGTCCGGCGGCGACTGACCGCCGGGGAGGCCAGCGGAAACGGTCGAGAGGTGCTGCGGGCTCTCCTGGCCCGGCTCACCCCCTCCCTCCTGCTCGCCCTCCTGGCCGTCGCACTGGTCCTCTGGGGCGTGCGGGGCTTCCCGCTGGACCGGCTGGTCGCTTTCGAAGCCACCGCCACCGGCGGAGCGATCCCGACGGCGGAGGCACAGGAGCCGATCCCGAGGATGCTCCTCCGTCTGGCCCAGATGGCGTTGGCGGGGTTGCTGGCGGGACCGGCCCTGGCCCGCGAGCGACGGGAACAGGGGATGTGGAAGGAGGGGATGCTGGCGGGGGCGATCGGCCTCGTCGGCCTCCTCATCCTGCTGGCGCGCGACCCTCTGGAGGGGTTCCTGTTGGGCCTTTCGGTGGACCTGCGCTTCCTGCTGGCGCTGACCGCCGGGGCCGTGGTCGGTGCGCTGCTGGGAGGGCTGATCGAACGGACGCTGATCCGCCCCTTCTATGGGCGACCCATCACCCAGATCGTGCTGACGCTGGGGCTGATGTTCGTCGGAACGGAACTGGTCAAAGCGGTGTGGGGCCGGGAGGGGCATCCTCCGATGACGGTGCCCAGCCTCTTCGCTGAGAGTTGTCGCTCGGAGAGCCTCGCCGCCTGGCTGACGGAGCACTGCTCTTCAATCGACGTGCTCGGTCGGGCCTTCCCCACCTACCGGTTGTTCATCATCTTCGTCGGCGGGGTGATCCTGGTGGGGGTCGGCCTGCTGCTGCGGTACTCCCGCCTGGGGATGATCATCCGCGCCGGGGTGCAGGATAGCGAGATGGTGGAGGCGCTGGGGATCAACGTCCGCCGCGTCTTCACGTTCGTCTTCGCCCTCGGCTCGGCGCTGGCGGCGTTGGGGGGCGTGGTGGCCGCCCCCTTCGTGGGGGTCTACCCGGAGATGGGCGGGATCTTCCAGTTGCAGGCCTTCATCGCCGTCGTCATCGGCGGGATGGGGAGTTACGGTGGCACGGCCGTCGGCGCGCTCCTCCTCGGGCTGGCCCGCGCCTTCGGCGACGTCCTCGTCACCAGCGGCATCCCCATCCCCTGGGCCGAGCAGGCCCTGAGGGCCTCCCCGGCGGTCGCCCGTGCCTCCACCGTGCTCATCATGGCCATCGTCCTGCTGGTCCGACCAGCGGGGATCTTCGGTCGAAAGGAGTAGTCCAATGGGAAAGACCGGACTTCCCCTCTGGCTCCGTCGTCGATGGCCCGGCCTGGTCGTCCTGGTGCTCCTTGTCCTCTTCCCCTTCGTCGCCGGGCTGGCGATGGGGGACCCGGCCGGGGTCCCGCCGGAGGTGCGGGGGCTGGGGAGGGTGCTGGCGTTGGCGGAGACGGGGCGGGCGAAGTTCTGGCAGGGGATGATCATCCAGGTGCTGATCCTGGCCGTCTTCGCGATGAGTTACGACCTCCTGCTGGGGTACACCGGCATCATTTCCTTCGGGCATGCGATGTTCTACGGCGTGGGAGGGTACGTCGTCGGCATTCTCTTGAAACACTTCGAGTGGCCCATCTGGGCGGCGGTGGGGGCCGTGGTGCTGGTGGCCGTCGTCCAGAGCCTGGTCATCGGCGTGCTCTCCCTGCGGGTCAAGGGGGTCTACCTGGCGATGGTGACCCTGGCCTTCGCCGAGTTCTTCTACATTCTCTCCGAAGCGACCGACTTCCGGCAGTACACCGGGGCGGACGACGGCCTGCACGGGATCTACCTCCCGCCAGCGATCAGCCCGACCGACCACCGGACGCGCTTCTATTTCCTGGTGGTGGCCTTCTTCGTGTCGATGTACCTGGCAACGCGGCGGCTGGTGGACTCTCCCACCGGCCGGGTGATGGTGGCGATCCGGGAGAACGAGCAGCGGGCCGCGACGCTGGGGTACAACACCTTTACGTACAAGTTGATCGGTCTGGTGGCCTCGGGGCTGCTGGCCGCGCTGGCCGGCTGTCTTCACGCCACCTTCAACCTGGGGGTGACCCCCTCCGTGCTGAGCGTGGGCACCACCATCGACGTCCTGGCGATGACGATCGTGGGCGGCGCGGGCACGCTGACCGGCCCCGTGCTGGGCGCGGCGATCGTCCACCTCCTGGGCTACTGGCTCAACCGGATCTTCGGCCCGGCCTGGACCCTGATGTTCGGCGCGATGTTCGTCCTGATCGTCGTCTTCCTCCCCTACGGCATCGTGGGGACGATCCAGGCTCGGTCCCTCCAGTGGAAGGCCGGATGGCAGCGGTGGTTGCAACTGATGGGGGTGGGAGCGCCAAGGAGCAAGGCTTAAGCCTTTGAAGAGAAGATCCGCACCGCGGGATACTCCAGCCCTCCGTCCGCTCTTTAGAGACCCCAGTTGCCGGGGCGGAGCAATCGGCTACAATATGCTACACGTATCGGGGAGACACACCTCGCTTCTTGCATCCTGCATCCGAAACGGGAGGGGAGATGAATCACTCGGAGGGAACCTTTCAGGGATACGGGGGACTGGAACTCTACTACCAGCGTTGGCGACCGGAGGGAGAGCCGAAGGCGGTCCTCGTCATCGTCCACGGCTTCGGCGAGCACAGCGGGCGGTACGGCAACGTGGTCGACTGGCTGGTCCCCAAAGGGTATGCCGTCTACGGTTTCGATCTGCGGGGACACGGGCGGTCGCCGGGGCAGCGTGGTTACATCCATCGCTGGGCCGAGTATCGAGAGGATGTGCGGGCCTTCTTGACCTTTGTGCAGGAGCAGGAGCCGGGCCGCCCCCTGTTTCTGATGGGGCACAGTATGGGTGGATTGATCGTTCTGGACTACGCCCTGCACCATCCTGAAGGGCTACAGGGGGTGATTGGCTCCGGTCCGGCGCTGGCCCAGACGGGGGTTTCTCCCTTTCTGGTGGCGTTGGGCCGATTGTTCTCCCGATTCTGGCCGCGCTTTGGGCTGGACACCAAACTGGACGCCACCGCTATCTCCCGCGATCCAGCGGTGGTGGATGCCTACGTCAACGATCCGCTGGTCCACAGCGTGGCCACCGCCCGCCTGGGAGCGGAGATGACGGAGACGATGGAGTGGGTCAACGCGCATGCAGCCGACCTGCGAGTGCCGCTTCTCATCCTCCACGGCGGAGCCGACCGGCTGGTGCCGCCCGAGGCCAGCCGCGCCTTCCTCGAGCGAGTCGCTCTGGAGGACAAAACGTACCACGAGTACGAGGGGTACTACCACGAGCCGCACAACGAGGTAGGGTGGGAGCGGCCGCTGGCCGACCTGGAGGCGTGGTTGGAGGACCACCTGTCGCAATAAAACCACAGAGGCGTAGAGGACGCACGCAGTTCAGAGACTTCCCTGCGCCCTCTGTGCCTCTGTGGTGAAACCCTCTATATTTCTAGATGTAGAACCGCTCCGGATCGACTTCCTCTCTCAGGATGCGCAGCTCCTCCTCCGTGGGCGGCTCGTTCACGCCGACCTCGTCCGGGATGATCAGTTCGAACCCGGTGTTCTCGACCACCTGGTCGACCGTCACGCCCGGGTGGGTGGCCAGGAGCCGCATCCGTTTCGTCTCCTCGTCGAAGTCCAGCAGTGCCAGCGTACTCACCACCCGGTAGGGGCCGCTGCCACGCGGCAGCCCCGCCGCCTCCCGCGCCCCCGGCCCGTCGATGTACCCGGGCGTGGTGACGAAGTCCACCTTGGGCACGAACCGCCGCTTCTCGTGCCGCATCAGGATGATGGTCCGCCAGACGAGGGAGCCGACGTCGTTGCCGCCGCCCGAGCCGGGGAGCCGGATCTTCGGCGGGTAGTACTGGGGGCCGATGATGGTGGAGTTGACGTTGCCGTAGGGATCGATCTGCGCGCCCCCGATGAAGCCGTAGTCGACGAACCCCCGGCCGGCCGTCTCCAGCACCTCGCAGATGCCGTAGGCGCCGATGGCTTTGTAGAAGGTCCGGCTGCCGCCGACCGCGCGGGGTGGGATCTCCAGCCGCGCGCCCACACCGCCGAACTCGAAGATGGGCATCAGGTTCGGTGCGTGCATCTTCTGCGCCAGGCTGGCCGCCAGCATCGGGATCCCCGTGCCGACGAAGACGGTCACGTTGTCGGGGATCTGCCGGGCGGCGACACAGATCAGAAGCTCCGTCAGGTTGTAGGGTTGCTCGCTCATCACCGCCCCTCCATCGCTGCTTTCAGCGCTTCCAGCCGCTCCTGACCGATGAACTCCAGGTACTCCCGGTGGTTGGACAGGCTGTAGATGTACTTGGTCAGGTACGCCTGGGTCCCTTCCTCGGTCCTGGAGGCCTCCACCCACTCCTTCAGCTGATCCTCGTCCCGGGCGTACATATAGGCCATCTCGCCGGGATGGGAACCGAAGGGAGCGTGGACGACGGCGTCGACCAGGAAGTAGGGGATGATGGTCCGTTCGGGGTAGCGGCGGATCTCCTCCGTATCGATGATCTCCTCGGCGCTGATGATCAGCCGCTTGGAGGCGCGGGCGATCTCGTGGGCGAAGCCGGAGATACCGTCGATCTGAGCGTTGCCGTACCGGTCGGCCCGGTGGACGTGCATCAGGGTCACATCCAGGATCAACGCCGGCACCAGGCAGACCCTCTGACCGGTGAAGGGGCACTCCGCGATCTTGGCCGCGCTGTACTTGAAGGTATCGCTCCCCAGCATCACTCGGACGGGGAGGAAGGGGACCCCCATCGCGGCCGCCTTGAACCGCCAGGTCAGCGCGCCGTTGGACCACTCGACGATCCGTCTGAGCCGTCCGTTCTCCGCCGCCCGCCGGAAGACCTGGGAGGTCCCATACAACTCCAGGCCGATATAGGTGAGGTCCATCTCCGCCACCACACCGGCCCCCAGGAGGAGGTCCGTCTCCAGCACCCCTTGCCCGACCAGTCGGAGGTCCTTCTTCCCCTGGCGGATCAGTTCCCGCACCAGGCTCATCGGGGCGCGGACGGTGCCGTAGAGCTCGGTGCCCAGGTAGCAGCCGTCGGTGACGAAGCGAGCGATCGCCTCCTCCTCGGTCATCAACTTATCGACCATCGCCCGGGACTTCCGCTCCCGGTTCCACTCCCGGAACGCGTCCAGGTCCGGGGGCTGGATCAACTCACCGATGCCGGATTCGAGGATGCGCAAGGTGCACCTCCTTTCGAAATGGCTGGAAGGGAACACGCACAAAAACGCCGTCTCGAGTGAGACGGCACCTCTCAATCCTGCCTCCTCAGATTGAAGAGCCGCAACCACTCCTCCAGATCTTCCACGGAACAGGGCTTCTCTTCCTCCTCCCCTGCTCCGTTGTCGGCGACCAGTTCCGCCGCAAAGGCCTCCGCCGTGATCACCCGTGCGCCTCGGGCTCGCGCGGCCGCCTGCACGGAATGGTCGGATGAGACGACGATCAGCCCGGCCGGGTCGCGCGTCCGCCGGATCCGCTCGCGGAGCAGCGCGTCCGCGGTCCTTCCCTGCGGAGCGAAGATCACCTGCACTTCGGGGGAGGAGAGAACGGGAGAGCGACCGCCGGGGAGGCCAGCATCGAAGACGACGGTCGCCCGACGACGGTGCCGCCAACAGTACCGCCGGAGCCGCCGGACCAACACAGCCTCATCCTCCGGATCCTCCAGACTGAGGTCCGGCATCCGTCCGATCAGGTTGTGTCCATCGATCAACAGGGGCATCGCTCCGCTTTCCCCCGAACGCGCGAGGAGGGAGACGGGGACCAACACAACCGGGCAGGCCGTTCGCCCACCGGTATTTTAGCACAATTGGGAACGGGGAGCAATCACCACCTTGGTTCGACACGACCCCATGGTCTCGCCCTGAATCCGAAATACACCCGAGTTGCTGTTTGGGTTTGTAATCTAGGCTGACTTGTGTTAAAATCGAGTTTGGATGGACACACAAACATCGATGCCGCCAGAGACCGGCCCACAGGGACCAGAAAGTGTGACGACCGCCGGGGATCGGGCCCGACGGAGCCTGATCGTGGGCCTCGTGGTGGTGGGGCTCCTGATGATCGGCCTGATCGCGCTGCTGATCGTCCTGTCGGTGGACGCCTACCGCACCGCGGCCCAGGCCCCCACCGCGACCGAGGTCTACGTGATCCCGGCCCAAAGCCCCGGGGCGGCGGTCATCTCGTTGCTGCGAGATGTCGCCATCGTCCTGGTCGCTTTCGAGACCCTGCTCATCGGCCTGCTGGTCCTCGTGTTGATCCTTCAAATCCAGGCCCTGATCGGCCTGCTACGAGACGAGATCAGACCGATGCTGGAGTCGCTCAACGACACGGTGGCGACGGTGCGGGGAACCACCCGCTTCGTGAGCCACCACGTGGTCTCACCGGCGATCCAAACGGTCGGTCTCCTGGCGGGTGTACGACGGGTAATCCGAGAGATCGTCGCCTTAGGTAAAAGCGTGAAGAAGGAGGGAGGAGATGGCGAAGAATAACGGCGGAGAAGCAGGAGCCTTCTTGATCGGTTTTCTGGTTGGGGGGCTGGTCGGCGCGGCCGCTGCGCTCCTGCTCGCGCCCCAGTCGGGAGAGGAGACGCGGGCCCAGATCCGCACCAAGGCCGTCGAACTGAAGGGACAGGCTGAAGAGGAGATCACCCGGGTGCGGGAAAAAGCAGAGCAGACGCTCGAGGAGGCCCGCGCTAAAGCGGAGGCGGTCGCTGCAGACCTGCGGCGGCGGGCCGAGGAACTCCAGGCCCAGGGGCGCGTGCTGCTGGAGGAAGGGCGCCGTCAGTTGGTCGAGGCGGTCGAGGAGACCAAGAAGGCCGCCGAGCAGGCGAAAGGCGCCACGAAGGAGGAGGCCGCGCCGGAGGCCGCTGAGGCCTAGGCCTGAACAGACGATAGGAATACGCCACACAGAGACAGAGGGCACAGAGGCCTCTATCTTAGAGGTGCCTCTGTGCCCTCTGCGCTTCTTGGGTGAACCTCCTTAGCCAACCACCCGTCGCCAGGCCTGGGGAAGGTACCGCAACAGGTCGCCTGCCGCCATCCCCGCCTCCCCCAGATCGGCCCGAGCCAGTTCGCCAGCCAGGCCGTGCAGGTAAGCCCCGGCTGCAGCCGCCTCGAAGGGGGGGAGTCCCTGGGCCCGCAGCGCGACGACGACCCCCGCCAGCACATCCCCGGTGCCACCGGTGGCCAACCCGGGGTTGGCGAACGGCTCCAGGACGGTCCGGCCGTCCGGCGCGGCGACCACCGTATAGGCCCCCTTGAGCACCACCACGTGGCCCCACGCTTTCGCCTGCCGACGGGCCACCTCCACCCGGTCCTCCTGCACCTCGCGGGTGGAACACCCCATCAACCGAGCCATCTCGCCCGGATGGGGGGTCAGCACCGTGCCGGGGGGGAGTCGTTCGTGCCAAGCGGGCCATTCGGCGAGGATGTTCAGCCCGTCGGCGTCCACCACCAGCGGGGGAAGGACAACAGACGCGACGGACGGTTCTTCGGTGGGAAGGAACCCCACCGACCGCCGATCCACCTTCCCGGCCAGCAACCGCTCGACGAAGGCTATCGTCTCCTGTTCGCGGCCCAGCCCCGGACCCAGCAGGAGCGCGTCGTACCGGTCCACCACCTCCGCCAGAACCTCCGCCGCCGGTTCCGCCACCACCCCCAGTTCGTGGGGAAGCAGGATGTAGGTCGCCTCGGCGAGGCCCGCCGCCACCGGTTCGTGGATCGGGATGGGCACGGCCAGGGTGACGAGGCCTGCGCCTGCACGGACGGCGGCCGCCCCGGCCAGGCGGGCAGCGCCGGTGTAGTTGGAGGAACCGGCGACGATCAGCGCGCGCCCGAAGGTCCCTTTGTGAGCATCAGGGGGACGGGGAGGAAGCCAGGATCGGACCATCCGGGGGGTCACCACCTCCAGGTCGACCTCCGCCGCCAGGGCGGGGTCCGTGCCGATGTCGGCGACCAGGAGCTCCCCGACCGCTGCTGCGCCGGGGAAGCGGAAGTGGCCCCGCTTGGGATAGGCGAAGGTCACCGTCAGGTCGGCCTTCAGCGCGTTGTCGTCCAGCGCACCCGTGTCGAAGTCCATCCCGCTGGGCCCGTCGACAGCGAGGACCAGGGGACGGGCTGGACGAGGGGGACGAGGGATCCCACCGACGGCCTGAAGCCCCGGCGCGGGTACCCGTTCCCGCCGCCGGAGCACCTCCCCCACCGTCCTCAGGATCTCGGCCACCGTACCCCTGACCGGGGGGACGCTGCCTGTACCCAGCAGCCCGTCGATCACCACGTCGACACCGGCCGCGAGGCGTCGGAGGACCTGTTGGTCTTTGTCGGCCGCGGCGGTGGTCACGAAAACCCCCGCCTCCTGGAGCCGCCGCAGGTTGGCGTCCTGCCGGGGGTCGCGGGGGCGGCTGAGGTAACAGGCCACCTCCGCACCCGCCTGGACCAGGTGGTACGCGGCGACCAACCCGTCTCCGCCGTTGTTGCCCGGCCCGACGAGCACCAGGACCCGCTTGCCCCGGACCTCGATACGGTTCATCAACGCCTCGGCCACGGCCCGTCCCGCCCGCTCCATCATCGCGGCGTAGGTATGACCTGCAGCGTCCGCGGCAGCCTCGATCGATCGCATCTGTTCTACGGTGACCACCTTCATCTTTCACTTCCCGTCCACAAGTTGCTCGGTCCTAGTATAGCCGCCCCGTCGCTGGAGGCAAGCGGGGAAAACTTGAAAGCGCCTGGCTTGTCCCCCCCTTCGGATTGGTGTATACTCTTCGCAGATCACCCCGTTGCCAATGTTAAGGAGGGCGCCGATGAGGGTTTCCTGTCTCCAAGAGAACCTTGCCAAGGGGCTGAGCATCGTCGGGCGGGCGACCTCACCCCGATCCACCCTTCCCATTCTCAGCCACATCCTCCTGAGCACCGACGAGGGGCGTCTGCGGCTCTCGGCCACCAACCTGGAGATCGGCATCAACTGCTGGATCGGGGCCAAGGTGGAGCAGGACGGGGCCATCGCTGTGCCGGCCCGCACGCTCATCGACCTGGTCTCCGCCTTCCCTCCGGAAAAAGTGGACATGGAAGCGGTCGTGCGGACGATGACCCTCAACCTCCGCTGCGGCCGCAGCGAGGCCAAYATCAARGGRATGGAYGCGGTGGARTTYCCYCCCGTGCCGGTTCCRGAGGGRGARGGAGGRGTRCGGCTGGAGCCRGAGATYATGCGCACGGCCRTCAACCARGTRGCCTTCGCYGCCGCCACCGACGAYGCCCGRCCGATCCTCACGGGYGTCCTGTTCCGCCTGGAGGRGGAYCGAATGACGCTGGCAGCGGCCGACGGATACCGGCTGTCGGTGCGCACGGCCACCCTCGCCGAGCCGGTCTCCGAGCCGTTCAGCGTCATCGTCCCGGCACGGGCGATGGTGGAACTGGCCCGCATCAGCGCGGAGGAGGAAAACCCCATCCTGGCGACCGTCACGCCGGACCAGAACCGCATTCTCTTCCAGTTGACCGACGTGGTGCTGGTCTCCCAGTTGATCCCCGGCAACTTCCCCGACTACGAGCAGATCATCCCCCGCGAGCGGACGACGCGCACGATCGTCGGCACCACTGAGTTGCTGAAGGCTTGCCGGACGGCCCAGATCTTCGCCCGCGAGGGAGCCGACATCACCCAGTTGCACGTCCACCCGGAGTCGGGCCGCCTCGTTGTCTCGGCCAGTTCCGCCGAGACCGGGGATGACGTGACCGAACTGGAGGCGACGATCGAAGGAGAACCGATCGACATCGCCTTCAACGTCCGCTACCTCATCGACGTCCTCTCTGTGATCGACAGTCCGCAGGTGGTGCTGGACACTATCTCTCCCTCCCGCCCCGGCGTGATCCGGCCGGCGGGGGATGAGGATTTCACCTACGTCGTGATGCCGATGCACCTGGGACAGTAAAACCACAAAGATACAGAGGGCACAGAGAGAACCCCAGTCGTTTATGAGGGACCTTTGTGTCCTCTGTGTCTCTGTGGTGGATGATGCCTCCCGGGAGGAGGAACGATGCCAACAGAACTGACCCCCGAGCAACTCCGCCGCGTGTGCGATCCGGCCAGTTTCTCCTTCGAAACCACAGCCGATCTCCCACTGACCTCCGATATCATCGGTCAGCCCCGGGCCACGCGCGCCATCGAGTTCGGCCTGCGGATGAAGGGACCGGGGTACAACATCTTCGTTCTTGGGCCGGAGGGGACAGGACGGACAACCATCATCCAACGGTTCCTGACCCAACGGGCGGTCCAAGAGCCTACCCCCGACGATTGGGTCTACGTGCACAACTTCCGCCAGCCGCGCCAGCCGCGCGCCATCCGACTGCCGTCCGGGGTCGGCGCTCGGTTCCAGCAGGACATGGCCGACCTGGTCCGACAACTGCGCCAGACCATCCCCAGGGCCTTCGAGGGAGACGCCTACCAGGAGGACCGAAAGCGGGTCGAGCAAACCTTCCAGGAGATGCAGGATCGGCTGCTGAGGGAACTGGACGAACAGGCACGAACCCGCGGGTTCGCCGTCCTCCGCACCGCCTCCGGGCTGGCCCTGGTGCCGGTGAAGGACGGCCGTCCCATCCCCCCAGAGGCCATCGCCGAACTCCCGCCCAAAGAGCAGGAACGGCTCAAAGGGATCCACCGGGAACTATCCGCCATCGCCGAGAAGACGGTCCATCAGTTGCGAGAGCGGGAGCGGGAGGCGCAGGAGGCCCTGCAGCGGCTCGACCGGGAGGTAGCGAGTTACGTCGTCGGGCACGCGGTGGACGAACTGAAAGAGCGGTACAAGGACTTCCCGGAGGTGGAGGAGTACCTGGAGGAGGTCCGGGCGGACATCGTAGCACGGGTCGAGACGTTCAAGAAGGGGGAGCCCCCGCCGGAGGAGATGGGGCCCTCGCCGGCCGGCCCCTTCCGACGGTATCTGGTCAACCTGCTGGTGGACAACAGCGGTCAGGAGGGCGCACCGGTCGTTGTGGAGCCCCACCCCACCTACGCCAACCTGGTCGGCCGGATCGAGCACGAGATCCGGATGGGCGCGGCGACGACCGATTTCACGATGCTCAAGGCGGGCGCCCTCCACCGGGCCAACGGGGGGTACCTGGTGCTACGGGCGCGGGACGTCCTGTCCGACCCTCGGGCCTGGGGAGCCCTCAAGCGGGCTCTGATCGATGGACAGATCTCCCTGGAGGAACAGGGGGAGGGATTGATCTCCCCCGTCACCCTCGATCCCGAGCCGATCCCTCTGGACGTGAAGGTGGTGCTGGTAGGGAGTCCTAGCCTCTACTACTACCTCTACGCCGTCGACGAAGACTTCCGCGACCTGTTCAAGGTTCGCGCCGACTTCTCCGGCGATATGGAACGCACTCCGGAGAACGAACACCTCTATGCGCTGTTCATCCGCGCGCGGTGTGAGGAGGAGGGACTGCGCCCCTTCGACCGGACTGGCGTGGCGCGGATGGTGGAGTACGGCTCCCGGTTGGCAGCAGACCAGAATCGGCTTTCCGTCCGGTTCGGAGAGATCGCCAACCTCCTCCGCGAGGCGAATTACTGGGCCGGAGAAGCAGCGCGGGAGGTGGTGACGGGGGAGGACGTGGAGCGAGCGATCGCCGAATGGACCTACCGGGCTAACCGGCTGGAGGAGGAAATCCAACGGGCGGTGGTCGAGGGAATGGTCCTCATCACCACCGAAGGGGAGGTGGTGGGGCAGGTCAACGGGCTGTCCCTCAGCGCAGTGGGAGGGTACGTCTTCGGTCGACCCATCCGCATCACGGCCCGCACCTACGTGGGTCGGGGTGGCGTGGTGGACATCCAACGGGAGGTGAAACTGAGCGGCCCCACCCACGGCAAGGGCGTGCTGACGCTGGCCGCCTACCTGGGCGGGCAGTACGCGCTGGAGCAGGCCCTTACCCTCTCCGCCAGCCTCAGTTTCGAGCAGACCTACGACGAGATCCGGGGAGACAGCGCGTCGCTGGCAGAACTGTACGCCCTGCTCTCCAGCCTGGCCGACCTCCCGATCCGCCAGGGGATCGCCGTCACCGGCTCCGTGGACCAGCACGGCCGGGTCCAGCCGGTGGGCGGGGTTACCCACAAGATCGAAGGGTTCTTCGAGACCTGCAAACGGCGAGGGCTGACTGGCGACCAGGGGGTCATCATCCCGGCCGCCAACGTCCGCAACCTGATGCTGCGGTCGGAGGTAGTAGAGGCGGTCGCCGAAGGGAAGTTCCACATCTATCCCGTCGCCACGGTGGACGAGGGGATCGAGATCCTCACCGGCGTACCGGCCGGTGAGCGGGACGAGGAGGGGAAGTTCCCCGAGGGAACGGTCCACGCCCGCGTGTTGGCGCGGCTGCGGGAGTTCAACCAGCGGCTGGAGAAGCGGGAGAAGTAATTCACCACAGAGACACGGAGGTCACAGAGTTCCCTCTCCTTGAGATTCCTCTGTGTCCTCTGCGTCTCTGTGGTGTTATTATTGTCAAGGAGGGGAGAGGTTGGGACCTGTCAAAGTGATCCTCAACCCGGTGGCAGGCCGGGGATACGCGGCGAAGGTGGAGCCGGAGGTGCGGCGGCTCTTAGCGGCGGAAGGGCTCGAGTTCGACCTGGTCCGGACCACTGGGCCGTGGCACGCGGCGGAACTGGCGGAGCGGGCCGTGGCCGAGGGGTTTGAGACCGTCGTCGCGGCAGGCGGCGACGGCACGACCCACGAGGTAGTCAACGGCCTGATGACGGCTGCGGGCGACGGCGTGGCGGGCACCCTGGGGATCATCCCTATCGGCTCCGGCAGCGACTTCGCCCACACGGTGGGGGTCCCGCCCGACCTGCCGGGAGCGTGCCGTCGGCTGGCCCGCGGTGGAGTACGGGTGGTGGACGTGGGGCGGGTCACTCTGAACGGCTGCTCCTCCCGGTATTTCGACAACACCGTGGGGGTGGGGTTCGACGGCGTCGTGACGGAGCGGGCCCGAAGGGTCAAGCGGCTGCGTGGGATGGCCCTCTACCTGCCGGTCGTCCTCAAGACGATCTTCATCTACTACAAAGCCCCACACGTGGCCATCGAGTTCGACGGCCAGCGAATGGACTTCCCAGCGCTGATGGTCTGCGTCGCCAACGGGCCACGGGAGGGCGGCAGTTTTCTCGTCACCCCCGACGCCCAACCCGACGACGGCCTCTTCGATCTGTGCATCGCAGGCGAGGTGGGACGGCTGGAGATGCTACGGCTCGTCCCCCACTTCCTGAAGGGAAGCCACACCGACCACAGGGCGGTGACGATGACGCAGGCCCGGCGGGTGGCTATCTCCTCGGAGGAGGATCTGGTAGCCCACGCCGACGGGGAGGTGCTCTGCACCGCCGGGCACCGGCTGGAATTCGAGATCCTCCCCCAACGGCTGCGGGTCCGCTGCTGAGCCGTCCAACCTGCACAAGGCAGATTGCCACATCGTGGAATTCACCGTAGAGACGCGGAGGGCGCAGGGACGTTCTAAAGCACCTCTGCGCCCTCCGCGCCTCTGCGGTCTGACACAAACCTTCCTAGGAGGAGCGGGCCGATGGTCGAATGGATCGGCGCGGGTGTGCTGGGTTATCTCTTGGGTGCGATCCCGACAGGCGTGATCGTGGTCCGCCTGGCTCGGGGAGTGGACGTGCGACAACAGGGCAGCGGCCACACCGGCGGGTTGAACGTCTCCCGGGCGGCCGGTCTGTGGGCCGGCGTGCTGACCGGCGTGGTGGACCTCTTCTTGGGAATGGGGGCCGTGATCGTGGCGGTGCTGTGGACAGGGAACCCCTGGGCCGCCGCCCTCGCTGGAGTGATGGCCATCGTCGGCCATAACTGGTCCATCTTCATCCGCTTCGGCGGGGGGATTGGCCTTTCCACCCTCGCCGGTTCCCTCTTCGGCCTGCATCCTTTGATCGCCCTGAAAGCGGGAGTCACCGCGGCGACCCTCTGGTTCGTCCTGGTCGGCCTGCTGCACGTCCACCGAGCCCGGTCTACGATCTTCGTGATGCTGACCGTCGGCCCGCTGCTATGGGCGTTCGGAGCGCCCCTGCCGGTCATCCTCCTAGGCGCGCTGGGCGGCCTGGTGGTCGCCGTCAAGTCGATCCCCGATTGGAACCGGACCTACGGGCAGAGGTTGCAAAACGACGAAGGGATGGTATAATATAGGCCGCCGCGGAGAGGTAGCGTAGTCTGGCCTAACGCGCGCGCCTGGAGAGCGCGTGGGGTCGTGAGACCCCCGTGGGTTCGAATCCCACCCTCTCCGCCTTCTCACAGAGGCAGGGGGCACTCGCCCCCGTCGAAGACGCCGTCCGAAGCCCCCCACGCGGGGGCGTTTTCTTTAAGAGAAATAACGATGAAGATCCACGTCCGCCGTGCAACGCCCGACGACGCCGAGGCGATCTCCGCCATCTGGGAGGTCATCTGCGCCGAACGGGTCCACAGCGCCGTCAGCCACCCCTTCACCCCCGAACAGGTCCGCCAGTACCTGACCTCCCTTTCCGACCGGGAAGGTGTGTTCGTCGCCGAGGCGGGCGATGAGATCGTGGGGTTTCAATCCCTCGACCGGTGGGCTCGATACACCGACTCCTTCGACCACGTCGCTGCCGTGGGCACCTTCGTCCTTCCCGATTGGAGGGGCAAGGGGATCGGTCACCGCCTGGCGCAACACACCTTCGCCTTCGCCCGCGCCCACGGCTATGAGAAACTGGTCGTCTACGTCCGGGCAAGCAACGCTCGGGCGCGGACCTTCTACCGAAGCCTGGGCTTCGTTCCCAAGGGAGTGCTCTCGCGGCAGGTGAAGATCGACGGACAATACGACGACGAGGTCTTTATGGAGATGTTCCTGTGATCTACGTCGGTTGTTGTGGCTTCCGTCGGGCGCGAGCCGTTTACTTTCGGAACTTCCCCCTGGTCGAGATCCAACAGACTTTCTACAAGCCCCCACGGGTGGAGACGGCCCGCCGCTGGCGAGAGGAAGCACTGCCCGGGTTCACCTTTACCCTCAAGGCATGGCAACTGATCACCCACCACCCGACCAGTCCCACGTACCGGAAGGCTGGGTTGGAGATCCCCCCAGATCGCCGGGATCAGTACGGGATGTTCCGGCCCACGCCGGAGGTGCTGGCAGCGTGGGAGCGGACGCGGGAGATCGCGGAGGCTTTGGACGCTCCGATCGTCGTCTTCCAGTGCCCAGCCCGCTTTAACCCCACACCGGAACACATCGCCAACATGCGAGCCTTCTTCGCGCAGGTGGAGCGCGGGGGGCTGACCTTCGCCTGGGAGCCTCGGGGGGAATGGCCCGAGGAGACCGTCGCGGCGCTGTGCCAGGATCTGGGCCTCATCCACTGCGTGGACCCCTTCGTCCGCCCGCCGGTCACGAAAGGGGTGGCCTACTTCCGCCTCCACGGGATCGGCGGCTACCGGTACCGATACACCGACCCCGATCTACGCCGAATCCTGGAGTGGTGTGAGCTCTTTGAGACCGCCTACGTCCTCTTCAACAACGTCTCGATGTGGGAGGACGCCCTTCGGTTCCAGGCCCTCGTCAGCGAAGGGCTGTGAATCGATCCCCTCTACCGGATGCGCAGCGGGGCGACCCCGCCCGCCTCAAAGCCACAGGCGTGATAGAACTCCCGCGCGGCCTCATCGCCGCGAGAGGTGTCCACCAGGAGATGGGTCGCTCCTCGGCGGATGGCCCGCTGGATCGCCGCCTCCACCAGCGACGCACCGATCCCTTTCCGCCGGTAGGCCGGGTCCACCGCCATCTCACCGATCAGCGCCCGCAGCCGGGTCAGGCCGGGCATGTAGGAAAGGGCCAGGAAGCCAACCACCTCCCCCGTCTCCGTCTCCGCCACCAGGACCTCCAGCGCCGGGCTTTCACGGAACCGCAGGGCGGCGGCATGCTCCTCCTCGGGGGTCATATCCTGGTTGCCAGGGATGAGCCGCAACAGTCGGAGGACCGTCTCCTCGTCCTCCGGGCGGGCCTCCCGGATGAGGACACCAGGCACGCGGGCCCGCAACACCGATGAGCGGCCGCGGATCCAGCGGTCGATCACCTCCCGGTGGGTGCGGAACGCCAACTTTTCCGGCAAACCGTCGGGGGGGAACACCCCCACGTCCTGCGCGTCGTCCCCCGCCTGCAGTTCCCCGCCCACCGGACGGGCGCGGTAGAAAATGATGATGCCGGAGGGCCCTGGTCCTTCGGGGAAAGAATAGACGCCGAACAGTTCCAACAACTCCACGTCCAGCCCTGTCTCCTCTTTGCACTCCCGCACCGCCGCCTCTTCCACGCTCTCGTCCGCCTCGATGTAGCCGGCCGGGAGGGCCCACCACCCCACAAACGGCTCCTCCCCCCGCTTGACGAGCACCAGGCCGTCACCCATCTCCACCAGCACCCCCACGCCAGGAACGGGGTTCCGGTAGAGGACGAAACCGCAGGACGGGCAGACGTGCCGGACACGCCCCGCGATCTCCGCCTCCTCCATCGTCGCCCCACAACGTGGGCAGAACACCTGCTCCACACCCATATGCCTGTCCTCCTTTCGTGCTACCCCGCCGCCTCGATCCGCGCCAACGCCCAGGCCGCGTGTTCCTGCACCAGCGGATCCGGATCATCCAATGCCCTCTCCAACGCTCGCGCGGCCTGGGATCCCCCGATGTTTCCCAACGCCACCGCCACGTTGCGCAGCAGTCGCCCCCGCCCGATCCGCAGGATGGGCGTCCCCCGGAATCGATCCCGAAAACCCTCCTCATCCAGCGCCAGCAGGTCGAGGAGCGCGGGCATCGGACGCTCCGGCGAGGCCGGGCGGAACGCCAGCACTTTGGTGGGCCGGGCGAACCGCTGCCAGGGGCAGACCTGCTGACAGACATCGCACCCGTAGATCCAGGTCCCGAGCAGCGGCCGCAACTCCAGGGGGGTCGGTCCCTTGTGCTCAATGGTGAGGTAGGAGATGCAACGACGGGCGTCCAGTCGGTACGGGGCCGCCAGCGCCCCTGTTGGGCAGGCATCGAGGCACCGAGTACAGGTCCCACACCCGCCTCGCACGGGAGGGCAGTCTCCCTCTGGCGGGTCGACCTCTAGCAGGACCTCCCCCAAGAAGAGCCAGGAGCCAAGGCGCGGGTGGATCAGGCAGGTGTTCTTACCGATGAAGCCCAATCCGGCCTCGGCGGCGAAGGCTCGCTCCAGCACCGGCCCGGTGTCCACGTAGGCGCGGTAGCGGACCTCCCCGCCGACCTGCGCACGAACGAAGGCCGCCAGTTCTTCCAACCGAGGGAGCATCCAATCATGGTAGTCGATTCCCCAGGCATAGTTGGAAACACGCCCCCGCGGCTCGTCGTCGGGCGGCGTGGGAGGCGGGCCGGGATAGTAGTTGACCGCCACGCAGAGGACCGAACGGACCCCCGGCAGGATGAGCGAGGGCTCCTCCCGCCGGGCGACCCGGTCCGGGCGGGCCATCCACGCCATGCCGGCGTGGTCCCCCCGCTCCAGCCACGCCCGATAGGCCTGGAGGTAGTGCTGGGGAGGGCGAGCCGGGGCGATCCCCACCCGGTCGAACCCCAGACGAAGGGCCCGTTCCCGTACGCGGTCGATCCATCCCATCGGGGGTCAGTATAACGCCGCGGGTAAGGCATGTCAACCGCAGGGACTGACCTTCGGACAGGAGTTCGGACATCAGGCGTGGGACTCCTTCTCGGCGGGCCTGGCACCGGCCTGAAGCGCCGGTGCTAGGCCGATTTCCCGCCCGCCCCGCCTGTTTACGGCGGGGCGGATCAGGTGCGTCCGAACTCCTGTCTAAACCCCAGCAGGGAGACGCAGTATAATTACCTTCGCAGTGTAGCAACCAAGCGAGCAGGGCGCAGGAGCAGGTCGAGCGCGTCGCAGATCGAAGGGGCGAGCAGATCGGCCGCCGTCAGAGCCTCCAGCGCGACTCCTTCCGTCCCCAGCACAGCGATCCCCAGGCCGGCTGCAGCCAACGCCGCCGCGTCGTTGGCCCCGTTGCCGATGTAGCAGACGGTCTCCCCGCCCATCTGCCGGACCAGGTTGGCCTTCTGTTCCCGCTCCCGACCGGGCTCGATACGGACGGCGCGGATGCCCAGTTGGTCGTCCAGCGCACTCTGGCGACCGTGGGTGTCCGCGGTGACCCAGTGGACGGCGATCCGCTCCCGCAACGTCTCGATCCGCTCAGCCACTCCATCCACCAGCACCCCATCCACGGCGACCGTCCCGTTGACGTCCAGCACCAGGTGGGCCAGACGGAGACGGCCCCGCCCCGGAATCTCGATCTCAATCATCCCCTTTGCCCCTTTCCAACCGCCAACCCGGCAGCACCAACAGGGCCAGACCAGCGAGGGCCGTCGCCAGGTCGAACATCTGCGGCAGGCTGAGCCCTCCCCACGCCGGCGAAAGGTCGCCCCGGAGGAACCCCAGGCCGAAACCGCCTGCGCCGTGGAGAAGAAGCCACAAAGGAAAAGACCGTCCTCGCCGACCGGCCAGCAGTGCAGCCAGAAAAGCCAGGCCGCTCCATCCCGCGCCCATCGCCTGCACGGCGACCCGAGGAGCACGCAGCCCGTAGAGATCGGGCAGTTCCGCGCTCAGATGCCAGAGGAGCCCCTGGTCGGGCCGAACCTCGATTCCCCAGGCGCATCCGGCCCACAGGCAGCCCAGCCAGGCGAACCCGGCTACCAGCGCAGCACCGGGTGCCAGGAGGTCGAGCAGGAGGCGGGGGTCGACCCCGCGCCAGCGCGAGAGCAGGACCACGGCCCCCAGCGCGCCGAGGAGCACGGCAGGGGCCGAGAGCCCTCCTCGCCACACCTGGAAAGCCTGTACGAGATGGTCCTGAAAGTAGGCCCAGTTAGCCGCCACGTAGGCCACCCGCCCTGCTACCACCCCGCCTACGGCGGCCGCCAGCGTGCCGTCCGCCACCGTCAACGGCGGCACTCCCCAGCGGCGACCCCGTAGGAAGGAGACGAGCAGGCCCAGCAGAACGCCTGCACTCACCAGGAGCCGGTACGCCGACCAAGGAGGAAGGTCAAGGAGAGAACGCATCTGTACCCCGACGGTGTATGGAACGGACGCGGAGAGGCGCAACGAGGCCTCCCCGCGTCCGCACCGCAGCAGGGACAAACCTGCCGGAGGAAGGGCGATTACTTGAGTTCGACCGTCGCGCCCGCGGCCTCCAACTGCGACTTGGCATCCTCCGCCATCTCCTTCGGCACGGCCTCCATGACGGTCGCTGGCGCGCTCTCCACCAACTCCTTGGCCTCCTTCAGGCCCAAGTTGGTCAGCTTGCGGACGGTCTTGATGACCTCGATCTTCTTGTCGCCGATCTCCTTGAGGATGACGTCGAACTCGGTCTTCTCCTCCTCGGGCTCAGCAGCGGCAGCAGCGGCCATCGGCATCGCAGCCATCGCCACCGGGGCGGCCGCCGAAACGCCCAGTTTCTCCTCCAGCATCTTGACCAGTTCGGACGCCTCCAGAAGCGTCAGTTTGCTGATCTCCTCAGCCAGTTTCTCCAGATCTGCCATCGTTCTTTCTCACCTCCCTTAGGGTAAAAAATGTCCGTCTTATGCTGCCTGTGGGGCGGATGCTCCGCCCTCCAGTTTGTCCACATATGCCTGGAGCAGGTTGAGCACCTGCCGAATGCCGCTGGCGACCACGCCGGCCACCTGCGAGGCGGGGGCGTTGATCGTCCCGAGCACCTGGGCCAGAAGCACCTCCCGCGAGGGCAGGTTGGCCAGATCCTTGACCTGCTCGTCCGAAAGGACGGATCCCTCCAACAGCCCACCCTTGATGACGAGGGCCGGCATGTCCTTGGCGAAATCGATCATCGCCTTCGCCGTCGCCGGCATCTCGTCGGTGCAGAAGGCGACCAGCGTCGGACCCTGCAGCCACTCATCGGGCAGCGAGATCCCTGCCTCCGCCAGGGCCAGCTTCAGCAGCCGGTTCTTGACCACCTGCAGAGTGCTGCCGGTCTCCCGGGTGGTCCGTCGGAGTTGCTCCATCTCGGCCACGCGCAGCCCGCGGTAGTCGGCGAGGATGAGCCCCTGGCTCTGCTCCAACCGCTCGATGTACTGCCGGACCAGTTCCTGTTTTCTCTCCCTTGAGATAGCCAAGCCGCATCACCTCCTTCGACGGTTAGATATACAACGAAACTCCCCGCGCCTACCGACGCAGGGAGTCTGTCTCCTTGTAATGAGACCTCTTCCCCCGCCTCGGCAGGCCACTTTAAGCGCCCGACGGCGCACCTGCTGTCTTCGGCAGGACTCCGATGTTTGTTCTCACCCCAGAGGCACGGAGGGGTATTCCTTGAAGGATTCCTCTGTGCTCTCTGCGTCTCTGTGGTATCTTACGACTAAAGGCTCGTCTCCATCGCCTGGGCGGCGACGGGGTCGATCTTGATGCCTGGCCCCATCGAAGCCGCCACCGTGACCTTGCGGATGTAGGTCCCCTTCGCGGCGGGCGGACGGGCCTTCTTCACCGCCTCCATCACCGCCGCCATGTTGTCCAGCAGTTTCTCCACCGGGAAACTGACCCGCCCGATGGGGATGTGGAGGTTGGCAGTCTTATCCACCCGGAACTCCACCCGGCCCGCCTTGGCCTCCTGAATCACCCGAGGCAGGTCCTCTGCCTGGACGACGGTGCCGGACTTGGGGTTGGGCATCAGGCCACGGGGACCCAGGATACGGCCCAGCCGCCCCACCTTGCTCATCATCTCCGGCACGGCGATGGCGACGTCGAAATCGGTCCATCCCTCCTGGATCTTCTTGATCCCCTCGTCGTCGGAGATCACGTAGTCCGCCCCCGCCTCCTCGGCGATCTTAGCCGCCTCACCAGCGGCGAAGACCAGCACCCGGACCTCCTTGCCCAGCCCGTGGGGGAGGCGGACCGTCCCCCGGACCTGCTGATCTGCGTGGCGGGGGTCCACCCCCAACCGGATGTGCAGGTCCACCGATGCGTCGAAGTTGGCGTAGGAGGTCTCCTTCGCCAGTTTGAGTGCCTCCTCCGGCGAGTACAGCCGCATCCGGTCGACTTTCTTCAGCGCTTCCCTGTACTTCTTCCCTCGTTTTGGCATCGTTCCTCCTTGTGGTTCCGGCGGGCTGTGCCCTCCCACCAGGATCTTAGTCGACGATCTCGATCCCCATACTCCGCGCCGTCCCCTCGATCTGGCGCATCGCGCCCTCCAGGTCGACGGCGTTGAGGTCTTTCATCTTGATCTGGGCGATCTCCCGGATCTGCTCCCGGGTCACCCGGCCGACGATCTGCCGGTTCGGTTCACCGGAGCCCCGCTCGATCCCAGCGGCCTTCCGCAGAAGGTCGGGGGTGGGAGGGGTCTTGAGAATGAACTTGAAGGACCCGTCGTGGTAGATGGTCACTTCGACAGGGACGATGTTCCCGACCATCGAGGCCGTGCGGGCGTTGTATTCCTTGCAGAACTGCATCAGGTTAATGCCGTGCTGGGCCAACGCCGGACCCACTGGAGGGGCCGGGTTGGCCTTGCCCGCCTCGATCTGCAACTTGACAACCGCTTTGACCTTCTTCATCTGCCTCTTGCCTCTTGCTTCCTAACTCCTAAATCTTCTCCACCTGCAGGAAGTCCAACTCCACCGGTGTATCCCGGCCGAAAAAGGAGACCAGAACCCGGACCTTGGCCCGTTCCATGTCGATCTCATCCACCACACCGATGAACTCGTTGAACGGACCGTCGATGATGCGCACCTTCTCCCCACGGCGGAAGGCCACACGGATGCGGGGCGCCTCGGCCTCCATCCGCTTCATAATGGCCTGAACTTCCTCAGGGCGCAGGGGAGTAGGCCGGTTCCCCATCCCCACGAAGCCGGTGACGCCCGGCGTGTTGCGGACGACATACCAGGAATCGTCGTCCATAATCATCTGGACCAGAATGTAGCCGGGGAAGACCCGCCGCTCGACGGTCCGCCGCTTGCCGTCCTTGACCTCGATCTCCTCCTCGGTGGGGATCACCACCTGGAAGATCTTGTCCTGCATCTGCATTGTCTCGATGCGCTGTTCGAGGTTGTGCTTGACCTTATGCTCGTAGCCGGAGTAGCAGTGGATGACGTACCACGCCCGATCGTCCGTCGGCTCGGCGGGCAGTTCCTCCTCCGACTCCGCCTGCGCCTCCGGTTCCGCCGGTGGTGTCTCCACCGTTTCGACCGGCGAGGCTTCCTCTACGGACTCCTCCCCGATCTCAACCGGCTCTTCGGCCTCCGCCTCCTGGGTCAGGACTTCCTCGTCCGCCATTGGACTCCTCGCCCGGCTACGCTTCCCGCCGGCTCACGATCACCGCCGCGACGGTGGCGCCGAGAAGAATCACCACCGCCCCGATGATCCACCCCATCTTCTGCTCCAGGATGCCGCCCAGCCAGAGGGAGAAGAGCAGGTCCGCCAACCACAAAAACAGCCCCATCGAGACCGTCACACCCAGGACGATCTGGGTGAGGCGGATCGTCTCTTCCCGGGAAGGCCAGTAGACCTTCGCCAACTCGGCACGGGTCTCCCGCAGATAACGAACGACGGCGTTCTCTTTCTTGGCCCTTGCCACAGGACCTCCTCGGTATCGCGACCTCTAACTCTATCTGACATTTGAAGACACCGCCCCCCGATCCCGGCGGTGTCTTCGTAGGCAGGCCAGGCAGGACTCGAACCCGCAACCTACGGTTTTGGAGACCGTTGCTCTACCAATTGAGCTACTGGCCTGCGAACAGACAAACGACCACGCGCCTTACTTCGTCTCACGGTGCAACGTGTGCCTGCGGCAACGTGGACAATACTTCCTCAATTCCAGGCGGGAAGGATCGTTACGCCGATTCTTCTCCGTCGTATAATTATGCTCCTTGCACTCCGTGCACGCCAGAGTGATCGTCAATCTAACCGCTTTCTTCGCCATATCTCACCTACGATGTTTTCCTCGCTAGGAGCCCACGATGGGACTTGAACCCATGACCACACCCTTACCAAGGGTGTGCTCTACCGACTGAGCTACGTGGGCCCATCCGCGATGTATTTTACCTCATTTTGTCCCCCTGTCAAGCACACCATCGCTGGGATTTGGACAGGGGTCCAGACACAGTTGGAGGCCTCGTCGCTCGGCGACTTCCAGCCGTCGGCCCCCTTCAACGTGCCTTGCCAAGCATGCCGTTCCGTGTTACACTGAAAACGCCGGGCAAAGCAGTCGACTCCCGGCAACTATTTGTTGGAGGAAAGGAAGGAGTAGGAGAAAAATGAAAAAACGATACGTATGGATCATCGGTGCGCTCCTGTTGCTGGTCTCCCTCGCTTGCTCGCTGGGGGGCATCGGAGGGGGTGCGACAGAGCCACCGGCGGAGGGCACCACCGAGGAAGCGACCGAGGCCCCCGAGGTCACCGAAGCCGCCACGGAAGCGCCAACCAGTGAGGAGCCTGAGATCACTTCCAATGCCCTGGCCAACCTCGACAGTTACCGCCTTCGGATCACGTGGCAGTGGACCCCCGAGGGCGGAGAAGCGGAGGTCTTTGTCGTCGACCAAGAGGAGACACGGGACCCCCCAGCCAAGCGGTATGTGATCTCCCAGGGAGAAGAGGCAATGGAGTGGGTCCAGATCGGTGATACGGCCTGGGCGTGCTTTGGCGGAACGTGCATTCAGACCCAGGAGGATCCAGAAAAACTCGCCTCCGAGTTCGGACAGGGTCTGGACGTCGATCCCGCCATGTACTTTGAAGAAGAGAAAGAGTACGTGGGCAAAGAAACGATCAACGGCATCAACACCCGCCACTACGTCCTGCACCTCTCCCCGATGACGGCGAGGGCTTTCTCCGAGGGGGAGATCACCGAACTGAAGTCCGAGGCCTGGGTCGCCGACGAACCCGGCTTGCCCACCTTCCTCGTCCGCTTCGTCATCGAGTGGAAGGGCGTCCAGAACGGGCAACCGGGCGAGGGGAAGTACATCTACGAGGTCTACGACGTCAACCAGCCGATCACCATCGAGCCGCCGGAAGGCGCACCGACCGGTCTCCCGGAAGACGTACCAGCCTACCCCAACGCCCAGGACATGGCCATTATGGCCGGGATGATCACCTTCTCCACCCCGGATGAGGTTCCGACCGTGGCCGAATTCTACAAGAACCAGATGCCCGCGGAGGGATGGACCTTGACGGAGGAGAGCGACCTCGGCGGGATGATCACACAGACCTGGACCAAAGACGGGCGCACGCTGAATCTGATGATCTCCGCTGGGGATGAAGGCACCGGCGTGATGATCTTACTGGAAGAATAGCCGCTAACGCGGGATCCTCAAACAAAGAACCCCGGCAGTCCCGCCGGGGTTCTTGCTTTGTCCCTTGTGCGCTCTTTACTTATTACCTCGACCCCGTCCCTGACCCGGGTGGTCCGTCCGCCCCCACCCGTGGCCCTGGCCTGGATGATCGGTCCGCCCCCATCCGTATCCGTGGCCCTCTCCCGGGTGGTCCTCATCGTCCGGTGGGCCGGCATGCTCCGGCGGACCGGGCCGGTCAGCACCTGAACGCCCTCTCCCTAGAGCATGCCCCACCCCCAGTATAGAGGGGCGGCCGTACTCCTGGAACATCTCACCGATCTCCATCCCGGATTGAAACGCCGCGATCAGATCGTCGACGGTGACGTCGGGGAGGGCGGAGGCCATTGCATAGAGTTTGACCAGCACACCGAAGCCGATCCCCTCCTCGTGGTAGGCCGCTATCTCATCGCCCACCAACACCACGTTGCCCTCCTCGTCCAATCGCCACTCCACAGCGAGCGTCTCCAGGGCATCGGTCAACGCCTCAGCGGCCTCGGGCTCCTCAACCACCAGGGTGATCTCCATCCCATCCTCCGTCAGGGCGATGAACGCCCCCTCTTCCTCACCGATCACCCGCACCGGCACCGCCCCTTCCACGTCGCACGCACTCCACTGCCAAACCCCTTCCTGCTCGACAGCGCACCCCTGTACCACCTCCAGGGCCTCGATCAGGTCGTCGACGCTCACATCGCCGAAGAAAGTTCCCAGCAGGGTAGCGATCGGATGGTCGGTCTCACCCTCCGTCAGCGTCACCGTGCAGAGCCCATCCTCGGTCTGGACCGTCACCACACCTGTCGCTTCGTCCACGCCCACCACCGTGCCAGAGACGCCTTCCCCCTCACACGGCGGCAGGTCCCCTTCCTGAGCAAGGACCGTTCCCACCGAAGCCAGGAGGACAGCGATGATGAGAACCACGCCTATGCCTCTCCTAACCATCTCCGCACCTCCTCATCAAGAACTGCTTAGCGAAATCCCTCGTCATCCAACAGTTATATCGTACAAGAGGGGAATAATGGTACGCTCGGTGGACAACAGCCTGTGAGGATCACGGGCGGGGAAGGGAGAGTAAGCGGCGGACCTCTTCCGCTTCGGGATCGGCCTCGGCCGCCTCAAAGGTCTTCAGAGCAGCCTGGAGCAATCGGCGGGCGCGGTCCTCTTGGCGGGGGAGCAGCACTCGCCCCCAGACCAGTCGGGTGCGGGCAGCCTCCAGTGCCTGATCCAACGCCTGGAAGCGGTGGAGGCTGGCAGCGAACGAGCGATCGGCCGCCGCGAGGTCCCCCCGGCAAGCGGCCAACCGCCCCTCCAGCCGGTCGGCGAACGCCAGCAGGTAAGAGGTGCCCATCTCTTCGATCTGCCCTCGCACCCGCGTCAGCCGCCGATAGGCGGCCTCCACCTCCCCCCGGTCCAGGTCGATGGCGACCAGCCTCATCTCCAGATCGGCCACGAAACGGGGATAGAACCGCCGACTGATCTCCAATGCCCGCTCCATCAGAGCGCGGGCTTCGTCCAGATCCCCTCTTCGGGCGGCCAACCACCCCCGAGTGCGAAGCAGAACGACCTCCTGATAATAGGCGGGCCGTCGACTCTCCGCCTCTTCCGCCTGTCGGATGATCCGGAGGCCCTCCTCCCACCGCCCGCGCAGGATAGCGACCTCCGCCAGGAGGTGGAGGGCCCAGCACCGTCGCCAGGGGATGTCCGACGCAGTGCTGATCCGCAGACTGGCCCGGCCCTCCGCTTCCGCCAGACCGGTCCGACCCAGGGCGAGCAGACAGTTACCGAGGATGCTGTGGGCGCCCGCGGCGAGGTCCGTCCACCCCATCACCTTGACCCTGTGGACAGCCTCCCGCTCATGGGTCGCTGCCTCCTCCATCGGCCCACCCGCGCGCAGGAGGAGCGAGCCCAGTCGGTGGTGGGCGTAGGCCAACCCGCTCTCATCGCCCAGGCGCTGGCTCAGTTCCAGTTGTCGCTCCGCCCAGAGGCGGGCGTGGTGGAAATCCCCTTCATGCTCGTAGAAGCGGGCCAGCATCCCGTAGCCGTACGAGACGAGCCGGCCCAGGCCATCCACCCCCTCGACGGCATCGAGGCCCTGACGCACCAACTTCCGCGCCCGCTCGAAATCGGCGTGCCGGTAAGCCAGTGCATAACAAGTCTCGGCGATCCCCCGTCGGTCGCCGATCGTTTTCCAGATCTCCAACGCTCGCTCCAGCCACTCCCACTGCATACCCTCTTCGCCGATCGCATCCCAGTGGGCGATGGCCAAGCCGGAGAGGGCCCGTGCGGCGAGTTCGTCGGCCCGCTCCCGATCCATCAGCGCGATCGCCCGGCGGAAGTAACGGAGCGCCGCCCGGTACGCATACCCCCGCCGGGCCTGCTCCCCCGCCCTCACCAGCCAGAAGAGGGCCTTCTCGGCCTCCTGGGCGTGCTCGAAGTGATAGGCCAGTTCGGCGGCCACCTCCGGTTGCTCAGCGCACAAACGCTCCATCGCCTCGCCCACCCGTCGGTGGAGCCGCTGACGGCGGCGATGGTGCAACTCCCGGTAGATCACCTCTCGCACCAGATGATGGTCGAAGGCGTAATCCCGCCCGGCGGGATCGCCTTCCTCCCGAATAAGACGGCGGCGCAGGAGTTCGTCCAACGCCTCCAGCGCGACCTCCTTCCCCCGTCCCCACGCCTGCTCCAGCACCTCAAGGTCGAACGCCCGCCCGACAACGGCGGCGACCTCGGCCACCCGTCGAGCCGGAGGAGAGAGGCGGTCCAACCGTTCCCGCACCACTTGGCACACCGACGTTGGGATCGGGAACGCGCCCGGCATACCGGTCTCAACCCATCTCCCATTGACCAGCCCTATCCGGCCCGTCTCGAAAAGGGCACGGAGGGTCTCCAGGGTGAAGAAGGGGTTCCCCTCCGTCTGCAGGTAGACCCGTTCCACGAGCCCATCCTCGGCCCCCGCCATCCAGACCGAAAGGGCCTCCCGAGAGAGGCGCGGCAACTCCAGCCGCGCCGCCACCCCCTCCTGCTCCAGCCGGAGGATCAGTCCGCGCAGCGGATGATGAACGTCGATCTCCTCACGGCGATAGGTGGCAAGGACCAAAATGGGAGTGTGGGGTAAACGGCGGGCCAGGTAGTGCAGCCAAGCCAGCGTCGAATCGTGAGCCCAATGAAGGTCCTCAAGGACCAGCAAGAGGGGATTCCGCTCTGCCAGATCGACGAGGAAAAGAACCAAAGCGTCGAAGAGGTGTGCCTGGCGATGGCCTACGGGGAGGGAGGCATCGGTCACTGGTGCGGGGTGAGGGATCCGTCCAGGGGCCAGGCGGGCCAATTCTCCCACCTGCCACGGAGGGAGTGCTTCCAGCGGTTCCAGGCCTGTGGAGGCGAGGAGGGCACGCAGCAGGTCGGCCAGCGGGCCGTGGGGGAGCGCGCGCTCGTACTCGTAACAACCGGCCTGTGCGGTCCATCCTCCTCGTTGCCGGACCCACTCGCTGAGTTCTCCGACCAGGCGGGATTTCCCGATGCCTGCCTCCCCACCGATGAACGCCAGGCATCCCTCTCCCCCCGCGGCCCGCTCCCAACAGGCCAGAAGCGACTTCCAGACGTCCTGCCGCCCGACGAACGGGGGATGGTCCAGGATACCGGAGAGAAGGTCCGTCGGGGCACGTTTTCGTCGGGGAAGGTCCGGCTCGCTCGACTCCCGCCGCCACACCGGCCCCAGCAGACGATCGCACAGGGCGACCGTCTCCGGCGCAGGTTCCGCTCCCAGTTCGGACCACAACACGGCGCGGCACCAGCGAGCCTGGCGCACCGCCTCGGCCCGGTTCCCCAGGCGGACCTGCAACCGGATCACCGCGCGGTGGACGTCCTCCCGCAACGGATCGCAGGCCAGGAGCCGATCTCCGTACCGGAGCGCCTCCCGCGGCTGGTCCAGCGCTTCGTGGAGGACCATCAGCCGCTCCAGCGCCCCCAGGTACATCCCCTCCAGGCGGTACCGCTCCTCCAGGCACCAGTCATCGTAGAAGCCCTCCAGAAAATCGCCCCGGTACAGTTCGATGCAAGTAGCAAGACACAGGAGACAGGATTCCATACCCTCTGCGTCCTGCGCCCTGCTCTTTGCATCCTGCACCCCCTGCTCGAACGCTTCCACGTCGAGCCAGTAATCGCTTCGGGGGTTGAACTGCACTGTGTGGGGGTCGGCCAGGATGTAGTCGCCGCCTGGGGGGAGAGTGCGGCGGACACGCCAGAGGGCAGTACTCAGGCTGCGCAGCGACCTGGCGCGCGGACGGTCGGGCCAGAAAAGATCGGCCAACCGTTCACGCGGATGGGAGCGCTCACGATGGACGATCAGGTACGCGAGGAGGGAGCGAGAGCGAGCGGTGGCGGGCAGGCGCAGCGGGGCCCCGGCGTACCGCAGCTCCATTTTGCCAAATAAACGTACTTCTAGCGTCACCCTTTGCCCCTTGGCCTACCGGGGCCCAACGGCTACCGGTCACCCCATCCTCCCGCTACACGTCCAGATTGCGCACCTCTTTGGCGTGGGTCTGGATGAAGCGACGGCGAGGCGGCACAGCGTCCCCCATCAACATCGAGAAGGTCCGATCGGCCGCCGCCGCGTCCTCGATCGTCACCTGCAGGAGCGTCCGCCGCGTCGGATCGAGGGTCGTCTCCCACAACTGCTCGGGGTTCATCTCGCCCAACCCCTTGTACCGCTGAATGGTAACCTTCTCCCCCTTCAACCGCTCCAGTATCCGCTCTTTCTCCGCCTCGTTGTAGGCGTAGAAGACCTTCTTGCCGGCGGCGATACGGTAGAGGGGGGGCTGGGCGATGAACAGGTGGCCTTCTTCGATCAGAGGCTGCATATAGCGGTAGAAGAAAGTGAGCAGCAGGGTACGGATGTGCGCCCCGTCCACGTCGGCATCAGTGAGAAGAATAACCCGCCCGTACCGCAGGTTGCTCAGATCAAACTGGTCGCCGATGCCAGTGCCCAGGGCGGAGATAAGGGCCTCCACCTCCCTGTTGCTGAGCACCTTGTTCAGGCTGGCCCGTTCGGTGTTGAGGATCTTCCCCCGGAGGGGAAGGATCGCCTGGAAGTGCCGGTCCCGCCCCTGCTTGGCGCTACCGCCCGCGCTGTCCCCCTCGACGATGAACAACTCTGTCCGCGCCGGGTCCCGCTCCGAGCAGTCGGCCAGCTTCCCCGGAAGGGTGAGGCTTTCCAGCACGCTCTTGCGGATCACCATGTCGCGCGCTTTGCGGGCGGCGGCGCGGGCACGGGACGAGGTGAGACACTTCTCCACGATCCGCCGCGCCGAGGAGGAATCCCGCTGCAGGAACTCCTCCAGGGCCTCGGAGACCACCGACTCCACCATCCCCTTGACCTCGGCGTTCATCAACTTGACCTTGGTCTGGGACTCGAACTGGGGATCGGGGTGTTTGATGCTGACGATGGCGGTGAGGCCTTCCCGGACGTCCTCTCCGGAGAAGTTGGGGTCTTTGTCCTTCAGCAGGCCCGCCTTTCGGGCGTACTCGTTGATCGTCCGGGTCAGGGCCGACCGCAGACCGGTCAGGTGGGTGCCCCCGTCGACGGTGTGGATAGTGTTGGCGAAGGCGTAGACCGATTCGGCGTAGGAGTCGGTGTACTGGATAGCGACCTCGATCCCCACCCCGTCCACCTCTCGCTGGACGTAGATGGGCGGGTGGAGAGGGGTCCGATTTCGGTTCAGGTAGCGCACGAAGGAGAGGATGCCCCCCTCGAAGTAGAAGGTCATCTCCCGCGGGAAGTTATCGGGCCGTTCGTCCACCAACCGGATGGTGACGCCACCGGTGACGAAGGCCATCTCCCGCATTCGCTGGGCCAGCGTCTCGAACCGGTAGGTGACGTCCTTGAAGATGGTGGGGTCGTACCGGAAGGTGGTGGTGGTGCCGGACCGCTTCGTCTTGCCGATGACCTCCACGGGTCCTTCGGGGACGCCCCGGCGATACCGTTGGCGGTACCGCTTGCCGTCCCGCGGGTTATCCACCACGACCTCCATCCACTCCGAGAGGGCGTTGACGGCCGAGACACCGACACCGTGCAGGCCGCCGGAGACCTTGTACCCGCCTCCGCCGAATTTGGCCCCGGCGTGGAGGGTGGTCATCACCAACTCCAGGGTGGAGATCCCCCTCTCGGGGTGCGGCGCTGTCGGGATGCCGCGGCCGTTATCGCGTACGGTGACGCTTTCGTCCTTGTGGATGATCACCTCGATGTGGTCGCAGGCCCCGGCCAACGCCTCGTCGATGGAGTTGTCGACGACCTCGTACACCAAATGGTGAAGCGCCCGGGCGTCCGTGCCGCCCACGTACATCCCGGGGCGTCGACGGACGGCCTCCAGGCCTTCGAGAACCTGAACGTCTGCCGCTCCGTAGTCGATCGCGCGGTTGTTCTTCTTCTTCGCCATACCCTCTCTCCTGCAACCCCATTGTACCACAGGTCGAGGCTGCCGAAAAGGTTGAGAGAGGACCCGGGTCATTGGCTGCAGAGACACAAAGGACGCAGCGTTCTTGCTAAAGATCCTCCGCGTCCTCCGCGCCTCCGCGGTAAACTCCGTCAGATGCGGCGCCAGCGGGGGCCTGTGGGGGTATCCTCAATGACGTAGCCCATACGGCGGATCTGCTCGCGGAGGGCGTCGGCGCGAGCCCAGTCGCGGGCGCGCCGGGCGGCCTCCCGCTCCTCGATCAGCGCTGCCACCTCCGGCGGCAGGGTGACCTCCGCGCGCTCCGCCCCTAGCACGGCATCGACGATCTCCGGCCGGAGCCCTTCTTCCAGCGTCGGACGTCGCGCCCTCCCCAGGACCTCCAGGGGGAACGTCGCGCCATCAGAATACACGGTCTCCTCCCCGCCACGCCGGATCGTCACTCCGCCGCGCCCCATCACCTGGACAGTCCCCTCGGTAAAGTCGAACACGACAGCCGTATGCTCGTCGATCCCCAGGAGGGTCGTCGTCGGCGGGAGCAGCGATATAAGCCGCTCCATCCGTTCCACACCCATAAAGGCGCAACGGGTATCCAAGTGGGCCCCGCCCTCCTGGTTGTCCCAGTGGGTGACGATGGTGAGGTCGAGCCCGTAGGGGCGAAAGAGGTCGAGCCCCCGGATCCAGTGGAGTTCGGCCCCCGCCTTGTAGATCTCGTAGACGGGGAGGGCGTAGGAACCGACGGCGATGGCGGCCGCGCTGGCGAGGGCCAACACCGCTCCCCGCCGTTGTCGGGCCAGGATGACCTGCCAGGCCCGCGTGTCGGCCAGATGGCGGACGGTGTAGGTCGGGCTGCCCGGGCCCATGAAAAAGTAGTTCGCCTCCAGAAGCGGGGCAGTCAGTTCGGGGTCGTCCGCATCCTCCCGTCGCCGGGCCGGCACGACGGTCACCCGCGGGTGGAAGTTCTGCAGCCGCTCCTTGATGAACGAGGCCAGCCGCCCGGCGACCCAGGCGGAGTTGGGCTGAAAACCAGCCGGCGTCTCCAGGATCGCCACGCGGATCGGCTGTCCGAGTCGACGGAACAGCATCTCATGGACCCGCCGTCCAGCCGGGGCGGTCTCCCCAGAACCGAACAGAGCGATCGGCCCGGGCTGTGTCTCTGGCCGGGCATTCATTGTCCGCTTCCTCCTCGTATGTATGAAGTATATCATGCCCCCTCGCTGGAGGCCAGGCTACCCGACAGTTCGCCTTTCCCACCAGCCCCGCCTGTTTACGGCGGGGCGGATTGGGCATGTCCAAACTCCTGTCCAAACCCCAACAGATTCGGCTTGACAGCACCCTGCTCCTATGGCATAATGTGAGCAACTTTTCCAAAGGCGATGATGGAGACGAGTAGGCGCGGGGTACCGGCACAGAGAGCCCGGAAGAGGTGAGAGCCGGGTGCGGGAGCCGCGTCGAAAATCCCTCCGGAGCCGCCGACCGAACGGCGGATGTGGGGAAAGCCCCTCCGCCCAGTAGACTCGGCCGGTCTCGCCCACCGTTATCCGGGCGCGGCGATCGTGCGTCGCCGACAGAGCGGCCCTGTCTGCGCAGGGCAAGAAGGGTGGTACCGCGGGAGCGTGAGGCTCTCGTCCCTTCGGGGGCGAGGGCCTCTTCCAATATATGACGCATGACGTTTGACGAGAGCAGGATATGAAATCAAGCGTCAGACGTCAAACATCAAGCGTCAAAGGCTGCACATTTACAACTCTACTTCTACCACCCACCCCCAGGGGTCGGGATGCTCCTGCCGCTGGATCGCCTCCAGGGTCTGACGGAGCTTCCTCGCCCGAGGGCCTGGCTTCCCGTCGCCGATGGGATGGTCCACCCCCCGGTAGTTGATCACGGTGATGGGGGCCAGGACAGCGGCGGTGCCGGTGTAAAAAGCCTCGACGGCATCGGTCAGTACCTCTTCTATCGGCAACGGCCGCTCGACGGCGATCCAGCCGAAGACCTCGCGGGCAATGGTGAGAATAGAATCGCGGGTGATGCCGGGGAGGATGGAGCCCAGCGGGGGAGTGACGAGGGTGCCATCGCTCATCACGGCGAAGAAGTTGGCCGCCCCCAACTCCTCGACGTACCGATCCTCACGGGCGTCCAGGTAGAGAGCTTCGACGTACCCCTGCTCGCGGGCCACCTCGTGAGCGCGGAGGGAGGCGGCGTAGTTACCCGCGACCTTGGCTGAACCGGTGCCGTAGGGCGCGGCGCGGTGGACAGAGGAGAGGACGATCACCCGGTCCCCACCCATATACTGACCGACGGGGGAGGCGAAGACGTAGAAGAGATACTCTTTCGCCGGCGCGACGCCCAGCACCGGCCCCGAACCGATGAGGACAGGCCGGATGTAGAGGCTGCCCTTGCCGTAGCCGGGGACCCAGCGGGCGTTAGCCTGTACAACGGCCCGGACCGCCTCGAGGAACATCTCGACGGGAGGCGCGGGCATCACCAGACGGGCAGCGGAGTTCTGCAGGCGGCGCGCGTTGTCCGCGGGACGGAAGAGGACGATCTTCCCCTCCCGCGTGCGGTAGGCTTTCAGCCCTTCAAAGACCGCCTGCCCGTAGTAGAGGACGTTCGCGCCCAGGGAGAGTTCCAACGTGGCCCCCGGGTGCTCATACAATTGACCCGGCTCCCAGCCAGACTCCGCGGTCCAGCGGGAGAGCCAGAACGCATCCAGTTCGCGGTAGTGAAAGCCAAGTTCCTCATCCCAACCCGGCTGCTGGGGAAGACGGGGGGACTCGGGACGGAAAGGCACTAACATCGTAGCCTCCTTAAAATGGGGTGGATGTTCATCGATCGGAAAAGTCGTCTTAGACAAGCGACATTGTATCCCTTTCGACGCCAGAAAGCAAGTGGATGTGTAGAAGAGAGACAGCCGTGAAGTCGACCGCTGGTCTTGAACCGGAGCGAGCCAAGTAGGATGACGAGGCGATCGCAACAAGTCCTGCTCCTTGTGGGCCTGATGGCAGCCGTCGCCCTCCGGATGTACCGCCTGGGCGACCAGAACATCTGGTGGGACGAGGGGTTCTCCGTCTGGGCCGTCCGAGGGAGTCTCGCCTGGGCGACGCTCATCACGGCCAGGGACGTCCATCCTCCCCTCTATCTCTGGCTCCTCTGGCCGTGGGTGCGGCCAGCAGGGGATGGCGAGTTTGCCGGGCGCGCACTCAGCGTGATGGCGGCCGTGCCGACCGTCGCGTTGATGGCCCCCCTGGGCCACCGGATCGGGGGGAAATGGGTGGGCATCGCCGCCCTCTGGCTGCTGGCCCTCTCCCGCTTCCACATCTGGTGGTCGCAGGAGATGCGGATGTACAGCCTCGCGGCCCTCTGGGCCACGCTCTCGTTCTACTTCCTGGCTCGCGCCCTCTCCACCCGCTCCCGCCGACCGTGGTTCGGCTGGGTCGGGGCGACGACAGCCGCCCTGTACACCCTCTACTTCTCGGCCCTGCCGCTTCTGTGCCAGAACCTCTTCGCGCTGATCGCCGGCCTGCGCCGATCCGACCGCTGGGCGCTCTGGCGGCGGTGGCTCCTGGCCCAGGGAACCACCCTCGCCCTCTGGGCCCCCTGGCTGGCCTTCGCCATCCCCCGCAACCGTTCGGGGTCGGTGGTGGAACAGCCAGCCTCCCTGGGGTTCGCCTTTCAACTGAACGGAGTGCCCCTGGGCCTGGGCATCTCCACCTACGTCGAGCGTTACCTGAGCGTGGCGCTGGCCCTGGGGTTCGTCCTCCTCTGGGGGGTGGTCAGCCTGATCCGTCGCCGGACGCCCGTGGGCCCCCTGCCCCTCCCCGACGGCGTGGCCCTCCTGCTGACGGGGGTGCTGGTGCCGCCGACGATGGTCTGGCTGGTCACTCAACCCCGCGCGATCTTCTACACCCCCCGCGTGGAGGCCCGCTACTTCCTCTCCTTCGCTCCTCTCTTCTACGTGTTGCTGGCTTGGTCACTGGCAGGGCTAGCGCAGGCGCGTCGACTCCGCCCCGGCCTCCGGCTGCGGGACGAGTACGAACTCGCTCTGTCGCCGGACGCCCCGCCGGGGGAGTACCTGCTGGAGATCGGGATGTATCGCCCGGAGACGGGGGAACGGCTGCCCGTCGCCGGGGACGGTGCTGACATAAAGGCACGCCGCCTCGTGATCGCAACGGTACCTGTAGAATGAGGGAAAACCACAGAGACACAGAGAACACAGAGGTTTACCGGTCTGAAGAGATAAACTTCGTGTCCTCTGTGCCTCCGTGGTAAATCGAGAAGGAGGAGGGATATGCCATTTAAACCGGTGCCAACCCAAGTCGATTTCGTCGCCCAGGAACACGAGGTCCTCGACTTCTGGAAGCGGACCGACGCCTTCCAGAAACTGGTCGCGCTGCGGGCGGACGGCCCCCGCTGGTCCTTCATCGACGGGCCGATCACGGCCAACAACCCGATGGGGGTCCACCACGGCTGGGGCCGCACCTACAAGGACCTCTTCCACCGCTACAAGGCGATGCGCGGCTTCCGCACCCGCTACCAGAACGGGTTCGACTGCCAGGGCCTCTGGGTCGAGGTCGAGGTCGAGAAGGAACTGGGCTTCCAATCCAAGCGGGACATCGAGAACTACGGCATCGACCAGTTCGTGCGCAAGTGCAAGGAGCGGGTGCTCCGCTTCGCCGCCATCCAAACTGAGCAATCCATCCGCCTCGGGTACTGGATGGACTGGAACGACCCCGACTTCCTGCGCGATCTGGCGCGACGGTTGGTGGAGAACCCGAAGGAGGTCATCACCGTCCAGGGCCCCCACGGCCCGGTGACCGACACGGTGGAGCAGATCGTGGGCCGATTGGGGCTGCCAGAACTGGGCGGCTCCTACTTCACCTTCTCCAACGAGAACAACTACATGATCTGGACCTTCCTCAAGCGGTGCTGGGAGCGGGGGTGGCTCTACAAAGGGACCGACGTGATGCCCTGGTGCCCCCGCTGCGCCACCGGCATCAGCCAGCACGAGATCGTCACCGAGGGATACCAGGAGCGTACCCATCCCTCCGTCGTCCTCCGCTTCCCGCTGCGGGGGCGGGAGAAGGAAAGCCTGCTGGTCTGGACCACGACGCCGTGGACCCTGACCAGCAACGTGGCGGCCGCAGTAGGGCCGGAACTGACCTACGTGAAGGTCCGCCAGGGGGACGAGGTGTTCTACCTCTCCAAGGGCACCCTCCACCAGTTGAAGGGCCCCTATGAGGTGCTTGAAGAGATGAAGGGGACTGCGTTGGAGGGATGGACCTACGACGGCCCCTTCGACGAACTCCCGGCCCAGCAGGCTGCCGGGGGGCCTGAGGCGCATCGGGTGATCCTCTGGGACGAGGTGGGCGAGGCCGAGGGCACCGGCATCGTCCACATCGCGCCGGGGTGCGGTGCGGAGGACTTCCAACTGAGCAAGGAGTACGGCCTGCCCGCCATCGCTCCGCTGGATGAGGAAGGGTACTTCATCGAAGGGTTCGGCCCCCTCACCGGCACCCCCGTCGCCGAGAGCGCAGAGCGGGTGTTCGAGAGCCTGCGGGAGAAGGGGCTTCTCTACAAAGTGGAAGATTACACCCACCGCTACCCGGTCTGCTGGCGGTGCGGCACCGACCTGGTCTTCCGACTGGTGGATGAGTGGTTCATCAGCATGGGACCGGTCTACGATAAGCCGCGCGAGGAGTTGACCGAGGAGGAGAAGGCCCGCAGCCTCCGCTACCAGATCATGGACGTGGTCGATCAGATCCGCTGGATCCCCGAGTTCGGCCACGCCCGGGAGATGGACTGGCTGCGGAACATGCACGACTGGATGATCAGCAAGAAACGGTACTGGGGGCTGGCCCTCCCCATCTGGGAGTGCAAGAAATGCGGCCACTTCGAGGTGATCGGCGACGAGCACGAACTGAGGGAGCGGGCCGTCGCCGGGTGGGAGACCTTCGAAGGCCACACCCCTCACCGGCCCTGGGTGGACGCGATCCGCATCCGCTGCCCCCAGTGCGGCGCGGAGGTGGAGCGCATCCCGGACGTGGGGAACCCGTGGCTGGACGCGGGGATCGTCAGTTTCAGCACCCTCCAGTACCGGACCAACCCCGACTACTGGCGGCAGTGGTACCCGGCCGACTTCATCACCGAGTCCTTCCCCGGCCAGTTCCGCAACTGGTTCTATTCCCTGCTGGCGATGGCGACCGTGATGGACAACTCCCCGCCCTTCAAGACCTGCTTCGGCTACGCCACGCTCCTGGCGGAGGACGGGCGGGAGATGCACAAGTCGTGGGGGAACGCCATCGAGTTCAACGAGGCGGCCGATCGGATGGGGGTGGACGTGATGCGGTGGCTCTACTGCCGCCAGAAGCCGGAGAAGGACCTCCTCTTCGGCTACGGCAAGGCCGACGAGGTCCGCCGCCAGTTCCTCCTCCCCCTCTGGAACGCCTACGTCTTCTTCGTCACCTACGCCAACATCGACGGCTGGGAACCGGAAACTCCCAACCCCCAACCCGAAACCGCCCTGGATCGGTGGATCCTCTCCCGCCTCAACCAGGTGGTCGCCAAGGTGACGGAGCGGCTGGACGATTACGACGCCTACGGCGCGACGCTGGCGGTGGAGCCCTTCATCGACGACCTGACCAACTGGTACCTCCGCCGCAGCCGCCGCCGGTTCTGGAAGAGCGAGCAGGACGAGGACAAGAACGCGGCCTACGCCACCCTCTACCACGTCCTCACCACCCTCTGCCGACTCCTCGCTCCCTTCATCCCCTTCGTCACCGAGACGATGTACCAGAACCTGGTCCGCTCGGTCGATCCGGACGCGCCGGAGAGCGTCCATCACGCCGACTGGCCCCAGGCCGACCTGTCGCTGGTCGACGAGGGGCTGCTGGAGCGAATGGCGCTGGTCCGGCAGATCGTGGCGCTGGGCCACGCGGCCCGCAACAGCGCCAACATCAAACTCCGCCAGCCGCTGGGCCGGGCGCTGCTCCACCTGGAGGAGGGGGCGGAATCGCTGGACGAGGAGATGGTGGGCCTGATCCAGGCCGAGTTGAACGTCAAACAGGTCGTCTTCGTGGAGACCCCGGATGAACTGGTGACCTACCGGCTGCTGCCCGATAACAAGGTGCTGGGACCCCGCTTCGGAAAACGGTTCCCGGCGGTGCGGGCGGCGCTGGCCGCGCTGGAGCCGCTGGAGGCGGTCCGACGGCTGCGGGCGGGCCTCCCGCTGCACCTGGAGGTCGAAGGAGAGGAGGTCGAACTGGCCCCGGAGGAGGTCCTGGTGCAGGAGCAACCCCGGGAGGGGCTGGCCGTTGCCTCGGAGCGGGGGCTCACCGTCGGCGTCGACACGGTGATCACCCCCGAACTGCGGGCGGAGGGGCTGGCCCGCGAGGTGGTCCGCCGCATCCAGAACCTGCGCAAGGAGGCGGGCTTCGAGCCGGACGACCGGATCGTCGCAGCCTACCAGGCAGAGGGGGAACTGGCCGAGGCGGTGGCCGCGTGGCACGACTACGTCGCCGCCGAGACCCTCAGCGTCGAACTGCGCGAGGGGGAGCCGGAGCCCGAGATGCACGTGGGCGAGTTCCGGGTGGACGGCTACGCCCTCCGGCTGGGCGTGCGCCGGGTGGGTTGAAAACCACAGAGGCGCAGAGGACACAGAGTTTCTCCGAGTTTTCCACAGATCTCTCTGTGCACTCTGTGCCTCTGTGGTAAAATTGGTGTCCTCTGCGTCTCTGCAGTGGATAAGACGAGGGAAACGATGGACCGATCTGTGGCGGAGGTCACCCGACGCGAGGGATGGCTACTTCTGGCGGCCGGGCTCTTCGTCGGCGTGGGGAGCCTGCTCCTCCTGCTCTGCCCAACCTGTCCGGCGGCCTGCAACGTCGGCGTGGGGCCCCGATCCGTGGTCCTCGCCTTCCTCGCCTGGGTGCTCTCCTTCGCCACGGCCCATCGGACCCTGGCCCGGGCCCTTCCCCGGCGGGACCCCCTGCTCCTGCCGGTGGCAGCGCTCCTGAGCGGCTGGGGGTTGATCCTCATCGGCCGGTTGGCCCCCAACTTCCTGCCCCGCCAGACGACGTGGCTGCTGCTCTCCACCCTGGCGATGCTGGGGGTGGTCCGGGCGGGGGAGGACCTGCGCTGGCTCCGACGGTACCGGTACACCTGGCTCACGGCGGGCCTGGCCCTCCTCGCCGCCACCCTCCTGTTGGGGGTCAACCCCTCCGGCTTCGGCCCCCGCCTCTGGCTGGGGATCGGCGGGGCCTACTTCCAGCCGTCCGAGCCGCTCAAGCTGCTGATGGTCGTCTTCCTGGCCTCCTACCTGGCGGAGCGCCGTGACCTGCTGCTGGCGGTCGATCCGGCACCCGGCCCGGCCTGGCGGCTCCGCATCGCCTACACGGGCCCCCTCCTGGTGATGTTCGGCCTGACCCTCCTGATGCTGGCCTGGCAGCAGGATCTGGGCACAGCGATGTTGTTCTTCTTCACCTTCCTGGCGATGCTCTACCTCGCCACAGCGCAGTGGAAATACGTCCTCGTCGGCCTGGCCCTCTTCCTGGTGGCGGGAACGGTCGGCTACATGGGCTCGGACCGGGTGGCGCTACGGGTAGACGGGTGGCTCGATCCCTGGCCAGGCGCTGCCGACCGGACCTTCCAGATCGTCCAGAGCCTGCTGGCCTTCGGGGCAGGTGGGCTCTTCGGGCAGGGGCTGGGCCTGGGGCGGCCGACCTACATCCCCGCCGTCCACACCGACTTCGTCCTGGCCGCCGTCGCCGAGGAGTTCGGGCTGGTGGGCTCCCTCGGCGTCATCCTCCTCTTCGCCGTCCTCCTGGCCCGCGGGTTCCGCATCGCGGCCCGCGCCCCCCGTCCCTTCGAACGGCTTCTGGCCGCGGGCCTCACCGTCGGCCTCGGCGTACAGGCGTGGATCATCATGGCCGGCAACGCCAAACTGGCCCCCATCGCCGGCGTGCCCCTCCCCTTCCTCTCCTACGGCGGCTCTTCGCTCCTCTCCTCTTTCATCGCCCTGGGCCTCCTGCTCCGCATCTCCGATGCTGCGGAGTCCCCCCGCTCCTCCCCGTCCTTCGCCCCGCTCTTCCGCGTCGCGGCTGCGCTGGGGGTCGGCCTGCTGGCGCTGGCCCTCACCTGCGGCTACTGGTCGGTCGCGCGGGCGGGGTGGCTGGTGGCCCGGGAGGACAACCCGCGGCGGGTGGAGTACGAGCAACGGATCGTCCGCGGCCGGATCCTGGATCGGGAGGGTCGGGTGCTGGCGGGGACGGAGGTGGGGGAGCAGGGGATCGTCGCCCGGACCTACCCGGTGCCGGAGGCCGCGCCGGTGGTGGGCTACGCCAGCCTGCGGCACGGGACCGGGGGGATCGAGGCGGCATTTGACGATCTTCTGCGAGGGGAGGCAGGCCGGTCGGCGTGGGAGGTCGCCTGGGCGAACCTGCTCCACCGTCCGCCCGTGGGGCAGGATGTGCAACTGACGCTGGATGCCGACCTGCAGCGTCGGGCGATGGCCGCCCTGGCCGACGGAATGGGAGCGGTCGTCCTCCTCGACGCGCGGACCGGCGAGGTTCTGGCGATGGCATCCGCTCCCACCTTCGATCCGACCCGGCTGGAGGAGGAGTGGGACCGGCTGCGGGAGGACCCGGCCGCGCCGCTGGTCAACCGGGCGACTCAGGGGTTGTACCAGCCGGGGGCGGCCCTGGAGACGGTGGTGCTGGGCGGGCTGATGGAGCAGGGGACGATCTCCCTCGACGACTTTGCCCCGGCGATCACGGCCACGGTGCAGGTGGACGATCTGAGGGTGGGGTGCCTCTGGGAGTCCCCTTCGGTTGGGACGATGTCCGTCGCGTACCGGGCTGCGTGTCCCGGCCCCTTCGCGGTGCTGGGGGAGCAGTTGGGGGTGGAGGGCCTGCGGCTCCTGGTGGAGCGCTGGAGGCTGTTGGAGCCGCCTCCGCTGGAGGTGCCCACCGAGGCCGGCACCTGGTCGCCACAGGACCCGGCGCTGGAGGCGATCGGGCAGGGCGGACTGACCGTCTCCCCACTGCAGATGGCGCGGGTGGCTGCGGCACTGGCTGCTGAGGGGATGATGCCCGCGCCGCGTCTCGCACTCCAGGTGGCCGATCCGCGAGGTGGATGGCGTCTCCTCGATCCCACGGGGGAGGCACGGCAGGTGCTCTCCCCGGAGGTGGCACAGGCTCTGCTGGACACCTGGGTCCCTTACAGCCCCGAGGTAGCCGGACATCTGGGGGCCGCGGTGGCGGGGGAAGATCGGCCGCCGCACGCGTGGTTCCTGGGGGTCGCGCCGACGGACGCGCCCCGGTACGCGGTGGTGGTCCTGCTGGAGCACGCCGAGGAGCCCCAACGGGCAGCGGAAGTCGGACAGGGGATGCTGGAAGCGGCGGTGGGGAAGGGAACGGACTGAGGGAGGCCAAAGTGCGGCGCACCTTGAAGGCGCGCCGCACTTTACGCTGGTAGTCCTTCAACTGAAGTGGACCGCCCCTCATCCTCGTTCAGTTCTGTCATCTCACCGGTCACGGTGAAGATGACCCGCTCACAGATGTTGGTCACCCGGTCGGCGGTCCGTTCCAGATTGTGGGCTGCCCAAAGCAGGTAGTTCGCCTGCTCGATGTTGTGCGGGTCGCTCATAATATAGGTCATCAGTTCCCGGTAGACCTGCTGGTAGAGCGCGTCCACCTCGTCGTCCTCAGTCGGGATCGCGCGGGCCTGGTCCACATCCTGCCGCAGGAAGGCCTCCAGCGCCCGATGGAGCATATCCCGCGCCTTGTCCGCCATCCGGGGGATGTCGATCAGCGGTTTGATCAGCGGCTCCTCGCCGATCATCAGGCAGATCTTGGCGATCCCCTTGGCGTAATCCCCCATCCGTTCCAGTTCCGTAGTGATCTCCAGGATGGCGGCGAGGATCCGGAGATCGCTGGCCATCGGTTGTTGAGTAGCGATCAGGATCAGCGTGTCCCGCTCGATGGCGAAACGCTGCTCGTTGATCTCCCGGTCCTTATCAATCACCCGCTGCGCAGCCTCCAGGTCCTGATGGCGCAGGCTCTCCACCGCGGCGGTGATCGCCTCCTCGACCATATTCCCCAGCGTCAGTAATTCATCCTGCAATCGCTGCAACTCCCTCTCAAACGCCTCCCGTGGCATTTTCCTCCCCCTTACTTCCCTGCTTCCTTGCTTCCCGCATCCTGCGTTTCACGTCCTGCGTCTTGCTACCCCGCCCTGCCCGTGATGTAGTCCTCGGTCAGTTTCTGCTGAGGACGGGTGAAGACGTCGCCAGTCGGTCCCATCTCCACCAGCCGTCCCAGCCAGAAGAACCCGGTCCAGTCCGATACGCGCGCCGCCTGCTGCATATTGTGGGTGACGATGACGATGGTGTACTGCTCCCGCAGCCGCTTCATCAGTTCTTCGATCCCAAGGGTGACGATGGGGTCAAGGGCGGAGCAGGGCTCGTCCATCAGGATGACCTCAGGCTGCACAGCGATGACGCGGGCGATGCAGAGGCGCTGTTGCTGGCCCAGAGAAAGGCTGAGGGCATCCTGCTTCAGATTGTCCTTGACCTCATCCCACAACCGCACGTCGCGGAGGCTTCGCTCCACCACCTCTTCCAACTCATCCCGTCCCCGGCACAGCCCCAGCACGCGGGGGCCGAAGGCCACGTTGTCGAAGATGGACTGGGGAAACGGGTTGGGCCGCTGGAAAACCATTCCGACCCGCCGCCGCAGGTCCACCACGTCGGTGCCGGGGGCATAGACGTCCTGCCCATCCAGCAGCACGCGTCCCTCCAGTCGGGTGCCCGGGATGGTATCGTTCATCCGGTTGAGGCAGCGGAGGAAAGTCGATTTCCCGCACCCCGACGGGCCGATGAGGGCGGTGATCTGCCGCTCCCGGATCTCCATCGAGATGTCGAACAAGGCCTGCTTGTCGCCGTAATAGAACGAAAGGTGGTCAACCCGGATCTTCGGTCTCATAGCCCACCGTCTTCATCCAAACCTACCCGTGATATAGTCCTCCGTCCTCCGGTCGCGGGGGTTGGTGAAGAGCAGATCGCCGGGCTGCCATTCGACCAACTCTCCCATCAGAAAGAAGGCAGCGTAGTCGGCCACGCGGGCGGCCTGCTGGATGCTGTGGGGCACCAGGACGATGGTGTACCGCTGTTTCAGTTCGAAGAGGGTCTCCTCGATCCGGCCGGTGGAGATGGGGTCGAGGCCGGAGGTCGGCTCGTCGAGCAGGAGGACCTCCGGCTCCAGCGCCAGGCTGCGGGCCAGGCAGAGCCGCTGCTGCTGCCCTCCGGAGAGGGCGCTGGCGGGCGTGTCCAGGCGGTCCTTGACCTCGTCCCAGAGGGCGGCCTGGGTGAGACTGCGGACCACGATCTCCTCCAGCCGGGCCGGATCCCTGATCCCGGCCAACCGGGGGCCGTACTCGACGTTCTCTCGGATGGTCCCCGGGAGCGGGAGCGGCAGGGCGAAGACCATCCCGACCCGCCGCCGCAGGTCGATGACGTCGGTCCCCGGCGCGTAGATGTCCTTCCCGTCCAGCAGGACCCGCCCCGACATCCGGGTCCCTTCGATCAGGTCGTTGAGCCGGTTGATGAGCCGCAGGAGGGTCGTCTTCCCGCCCCCTGCCGGGCCGAAGACCACCGTGATGGCGTTCGCCGGGATGTCCATCGTCACGTCCCGCAGCGCCACCTTGTCGCCGTAGGAGTATGTGAGGTTCTCGATGCGGATCTTTATGTCGTTCATTCGTCAGGCGTCAAGCGTCAAACGTCAAGCATCAAACGTCAAGCGTCAGGCGTCAAGCCCTTGCTTCCCCTCTTCCCTGCTCCCCGCCTCTTGCCCCCTACCACTCCCTCCTCCGCCGGTAGTAACTTCGGATGAGGGTAGCGACGACGTTCATAGAGAGCACCAAAGCCAGGAGCACGAGGGCGGTCCCGTACTTGATCTCCTCCGGCATCCCCGGCACCTGGGTGCTGATGACGTAGAGGTGGTAGGGGAGGGCCATCGTCGGGTCGAAGGGGGAGCGAGGCAGACGGGGCAGGTAGAAGGCGGCGACGGTGAACAGGATGGGGGCCGTCTCACCCGCCGCCCGCAGCAGGCCGAGGATGACGCCGGTGATGATCCCCGGCATCGCCTGAGGGAGGACCACGTACCGGACCGCCTGCCAGCGGGTGCCTCCCAGGCTGAGGATCACCGTGCGGAACTCCGTCGGCACGGCCCGCAGCGCCTCCTCGGCGGTGCTGATGATCACCGGAAGGGTCATAATCGCCAGCGTGAGTGACCCGGCCAGGATGGAGGTGCCGAACTGGAGGAAGAGCACGAAGAGCCCCAGCCCGAACAGCCCGTACACCACCGATGGGATCCCGGCCAGGTTGATGATCGCCAGCCGGATGAGGCGGGTGAGCCAGGTGTCGCGGGCGTATTCGGCCAGGTAGATCGCGCCTCCTACGCCCACCGGGATCGCCGCCAGCGCCGTGCCCAGGGTCAGAAGCAACGTACCGACAATCGCGGGCAGGATCCCCCCGGCCTTCATCCCATCCCTGGGCATCGCGGTGAGGAACTCCCAGTTGACGGCTGCCGCGCCGCGAGCGATGATCGTGCCGACCACCAGGAGGATGGGAACCACCACCAGCAGCGCGGCCAGCCCTAGCAGGGCGAACCCCACCCGCTGAACCAGGTACCGCCGGTTCATCGCAGCCCTCCCCGCCGCCGCTTCTTGAAGATCGCACCGGCGGCGACCAGATTGAGGACGAAGGTGATGACGAACAGAATGATCCCGATGCCGAAGAGGACATGGTAGTGAGTGCTGCCGCGGGCCACCTCCCCCATCTCGGCAGCGATGGTGGCGGTCATCGTGCGCACGGGGCGGAAGAGGGAGTCGATGGTGGTGGGCATCCGGGCCGCGTTGCCGGTCACCATCATCACCGCCATCGTCTCACCGATGGCCCGCCCCATCCCCAGCATCACCGCGGTCAGGATACCGGAGCGGGCGGCGGGCACCACCACCCGCCAGATGGTCTGCCACTGGGTAGCACCCATCGCCAACCCCGCGTCCCGGTAACTCTTCGGCACCGCGTCCAACGCATCCTCGGCGACGCTGATGATGGTCGGCAGGGCCATATAGGCCAGGACCAGCCCGCCGGTGAAGGCGGTCAGTCCGGTCGGCGCGTCCAGGGTCTCCCGCACCAGAGGGGCCAACACCGTCATCCCGAAGAACCCCAGCACCACCGAGGGGATCCCGGCCAGGACCTCGATCATCGGCTTGAGGACCTCCCGCGCCCATCCCGGGGCCACCTCCCGCACGAAGACGGCGGTCGCCACGCCCAGGGGCAAGGCGATGGAGATGGCCGTGGCGGTGACCAGCAGCGAGCCGAGGATCAGCGGCAACGTGCCAAATAGATCGAAGGTGGGATACCAGCGGGTCCCCAGGAGGTTCTCTGGCGGGACCTGGAGGAAGGCAGGAAGGCCCTCTTTCAGCAGGAACAGGAAGATAAGGAGGACAAAACCGATGCTGGAGAGGCCCAGCACCCGGATGAGCGATTCGATGGCGAACTCGGTCCAACGTCTAGGGTGCATGGGACATCCACAGATTGAGCAGATGAAGCGGATCGAGCAGATCCAAACTCCTCAAGGTGTTCCCCCCTCTCCCTCTATCGGCACAAACCCCAACTCCGGCACCAGCGCCTGCCCGTCGGTGAGGACCCATTCAATGTACTCTTTGACCACCCCTGATGGCTCACCCGCGGTGTACATATACAGCGGCCGCGAGATGGGGTAGGAACCATCGTTGACCGTATCCACCGAGGGCAGCACAAATGGCCCGCCCGGCTCCCGCGCCACAGCGATGACCTTCTGATCGGGCGTGACGTAACCCAGGCCGTCATAGCCAATAGCGTTCGGATTCTGCCGCACTTCCGTGCTGATCCCCTCCGACGAAGGCATCAGCAGCGCATCGGGTGAGAAGAGCAGGTCGCTCTCTTTATCCCCCAACCGGACTACGTGCTCTAGAAAGTACATATAGGTGCCGGAGTTGGATTCGCGGGAGAGAAGGACGATGGGACGATCTTCCCCACCCACCTGGCTCCAGTTGGTGATCCTCCCCGCGTAGATGTCGGAAATCTGCTGCAGCGTCAGGCGGTCCACCGGATTGGAGGGATGAACGACGACAGCGATAGCGTCCAGAGCGACGACGAACTCCACCGGGTAGATTCCGTTGGCCTCGGCGGCGGCGATCTCCTCGGGCTTCATCTTCCGCGAGGCGTTGGCGATGTCGACCGTGCCGTTGATCATCGCCGCGATCCCCGTGCCCGACCCTCCACCGGTGACGGAGATGCGCACCTCCGGGCGGAGCCGCATATACTCCTCGGCCCAGGCCAACGCCAGATTGACCAGCGTGTCCGATCCCTTGTTCTCGATGGTGTAGGTCGCCCCGGACTCCCCCGTCTGGACGTCCGGCGGCGGTGCGGGGGCACACCCGGCCCACCACCAACCGATCCCCATCGCCACCAGGAGCATCCAGAGCAACCACCCGCGCCTGACCATCGCGCTATCCCCAAACTCCAGCTCGCAATCCTCACCCACGCCCCAGCCTCGCCGCCTCCTTCGCCAGTTCCAGGTACTCCCGCCGCACCAACTGCCGATCCTCCACCCCAAAGAGGGTCAGCAACTCTCCGATCAGTTCCGCCTTCCGCTCGGCATCCTGCGCCGACCAGGTCCGGCTCTTCACCTCCAGGAAGAACCCCGGTAGGTCCGGACGGGTAACCCGGTCCAGGTTGAGCGCGAAGTCGGTGCCGCCGTAACGGATGTGGTAGCGGTGACGTTCCTTATGGACCTCCCACACCTCCTTGGGCTTGAAGTACTCCCGGTAGAAACGGAGGCTGCGGGTGGCTGGAGCGTCGAAGCGGGAGCGGGAGAGGAGGACCGACCGGGCGAACTCCCGCTCCTTGGTCTCCCCCGTCAGAGTGAGCCGATAGAGCACGTCCGCCACCTCTCCCTCTTCATCCAGAATCTCGTCCTCCCGATAACGTAGCCGGCTGTGGTCCGGGTCGTCGAAGAGGAAATACGTGTCATACTGCCGTCGGTGGGAGGACTTGACGACGGGGATCTCCCCGCTCTCCAGGGCCTCCTCGATCGGGGAGATGTCCATAAGATGGACCTTGACCTGGACCTCGAAGGTCTTCTCGCGGGCGACCTCGCCGATGGCGAGGAGCTTCCTCAGCACGCTCTCTTCCCGCTCGATCAGGAAGGAGTCGATCTTCCGGGCGACCTTGGCAGCCTCCGCCCGCAGTGCCTCCACATCCACCGAGAGCAGCTCCCGGTCCCGCATCAGCCACCGACCGTCACAGAGAAGGTGACGAACGTCGCTACTCTTGGCAGCGTACACTAGGAGGGAGTAGATGCTGTCCGAATCCCGGTAGAAGCGGGGAGTGAGATGGACCCTCTCCAAATCGACCACGGCGATGTCGGCCCGCTTGCCGACCTCGAGCGAGCCGGTCAGGTGATCGATGTGGAGGGCTTGTGCAGCAAGGATCGTCGCCATCGCCAACGCCTGCCGGGCGGGGAGGACGGTCGGATCACCGGTGGCCCCCTTCGCCAGCAGAGCGGCCAGCCGCATCTCCTCGAACATATCCAGGTCGTTGTTGCTGGCTGGGCCGTCGGTCCCGATCCCCACCGCCAGCCCCAAATCCAGCATCTTGGCCACCGGCGCGATACCGCTGGCCAACTTCAGGTTGCTGGAGGGATTGTGGGCCACGCCCACGCCGTGGTGCAACAGCGTCCGCATCTCTCCCTCGTCGATGTGGACACAGTGCATCGCCGTCACTTTCGCCTCGAAAACCCCTTGCTTCTTCACCCACGGCACCACCGGCATCCCGAACTGCGCCCGATGGTCCTCCACCTCTTGCCTTGTCTCGGCGATGTGGATGTGGATGGGCACGTCGTACTCCCGCGCGAGGCGCGCGCACTCATGAAGCAGGTCCGGCGTGGCGGTATAGGCCGCGTGCGGGCCCAGAGCGGGGACAACCAGATGGTGCCCCTTCCAACGGGTGACGAAGTCCTGCGCCAGCCGCAGCCCCTCGTCGTAACTGCTGGCGTCCGGTGTGGGGAACTTGAGGATCGACTGGGCGCAGACGGCCCGCATCCCCACCTGCGCCGTCGCGTCGGCGACGGCCTCTTCGAAGTAGTACATATCGCCGAAACAGGTGACGCCGGAGCGGATCATCTCCGCGCAGCCCAGTTGGGTCCCCAGCCAGCAGAAGTCGGGGCGGACGAACTCCCGCTCCACCGGCATCATATAGCCCATCAGCCATACGTCCAGCCGCAGGTCGTCCGCCAGACCCCGCACCAGGGTCATCGGGACGTGGGTGTGGGCGTCGACCAGGCCCGGGATCACCGCGTGCCCACGGCAATCCACCGTCTCCTTCGCCTGCCAGGCGGCGGAGACCTCTTCCTCCGGCCCGACGGCGACGATCGCGCCATCCCGAATCGCCACGGCCCCTGGCTCGAACACGTGGAACGCTTCGTCCATCGTGACCACGACGCCACCGCTCAGGATGAGATCCGCCTTCTCCATCATGCCTCCTTCTTCCCAACCCAGGGACCTGACGATTTTGCCCGATTATAGGGCAAAGGGGGAGAAGGGACAAGTAGAGGATGCCTGGGGTTTGGACAGGAGCTCGAACATAATGGGGGACTCCGTACTCCTGTACGAAGGCCAGGAGACCTCCGTCCTGCCTCGGACGGTGTGTGACCTGCCCACGAAGGGGGTCCTCTACCAACCCCGTATGACCACGGGTAGCCAGGTGAGGTACGCCTGGAGGACGATCGCCTGACGCACGATGGCTCCAGGGAGGCCGCCCTCGATCTCAACAGTGTTGGTCAGCGGGACCCACATCGGCGTGGAGGTTGTGGGGGAGAGAAGGTAAGTGACCCGCACCTCCGCGCCCGGCGGGACCGCACCCGTCCACTGGATGGCGGTCCCGTCATACACAGGCGGGGTACCTGCCGTGGCGGTCAGTGTCTCCGTAAGAAGGAGCAATTCAGTGGGCAGGGTGTCGGTCAGCCGCGCCGCCGCCGTCAGGTTCCCGGTGTTGCTGACCAGCACGGTATGGGCAACGGCCTGATCGGGGGCGAACCGGCGCGGCGCAGCGACCTTGCGGGAGGTGACCAGCACCGGGGCCGTCTCGGTGAGGACCGTCGTGAACGCCTGGCCCCACTCCTCATCGGTGAAGGCCCCCTGGTTCCCCGCCCCGTCCCGGGCGCGGGCGCGGAAGAAATAGGTGTGGCCGTGGACCCCGGTGAAGACGGCCGAGGTGGCGACGGTCTCGGTGAGCCAGCCGGCCCAGGCCCCCTCGTATCCGTCCCGCACCTGCACGTCGTAGGCCGCCACCCCGGTCCAGATGTCCTCCCCCGACCACGTGACGGTGAACCCGGCCGTTCCGACCCACGGTGGGAGAGGGTCTACCCGCGCCCGGGGCGGCAGACAGTCGGTGAGGTTGATCGCCGCCAGCCGGTTCCCTGCGCCGTCCAGATAAACGATCGCCAGCCCGTCTATCGACCGTCCTCCGACGGTCGCTGTCGCTCGGAACGGGGTCGCCGGGTCCACCGCGGGCAGGCTCCAGCGGCCCAGCGTGGTGCAGGTGGTCCGATCCCATACGTAAAGGGTAGATTCCCCCGCCGGCCGTGCCCTCGTGGAGTGAACGCCGACATGGAGCAAGTCACCCTTCAGTCGGACCCCCAGAGCAGCCTCAGAGGTGGCGGTCGAGAGCGTGCCGATGGCCGTCACCGGAAACCAGTACTCGGTCCAGGAGAGGGTCGCCCCGGCTGGCAGTTGGGCGACGTCCCAGAACGTCGGCGCGACGCCCCCGTGGACCTCCACATAAGTCGAGCCGTCATCGGTCCATTCACGCCAGTCGATGGGGTCTGCCCAGCCCATGCCGAACCCCTTGCTCCCCCGGACCACGTCGGAGGGGAAGACCCGCGCGATCCCCTCGTCCGCCGCCTCATCGTACACACCGGCGAAGTCGGCCGCGGCCTGCGGACGCTCGAAGAAGCCCAACCAGCGGTTCCAGTTGCCCAGGCGGGAGTAATCCCGCCCATTGTGGACCGGCCAGTCCAGCACCTTTCCGGCGGCGAAGTCCCCGCTGGAGTGGACGGTCACCTGGTCGGCTCCGAAGACGAAGCGCAGGTCGGCCCCGACGGTGTTGGCGCCACCAGGGGCGAGCATCCCGTTGGTCCAGTACTTGTAGGAGATGGCGCTGTCCGTCGGATTCTCCAGATGGGGGGTGACCGCCAGCACGGCCCGATCGGCCGGCAGGAAGAGGTCGATCCGGGCACGGAGCCGATCCGTGGCGTCGGTATCCCGGACGGTGAGCGTGACCCCCTGTGTCGAAGTGACGACGGACCATGACCACGACTTTCCCCACTCGTAGCCGTGCTCGTCGACCGGCAAACACCACTCGATGCCGCCCACTGCCAGCCACCACCCCTGCTCCGGCGGTCCCCAGTGGGTCGGTTTGATCACCGGATTCTGGTACAGTTCGTTGTGCCCGGTGGGCTTGAAGATCATCTGGTAGACCCGTCCCCCCAGTTCCGGCAGCACCGTCACCCGCAGGTAGTCGTTTTCCATCACCAGGAGCGTGTACTCCTTTGGGGAGGGATGGGGGGAAAGGGCGTAATAACACGACCAGTCGAGCCAGCGGTAGGTGTAAGGGCCGTTGGTCCGGGTTTCCAGGCAGCCCTTGTAGGGGTAGGTGGGGATGGTGATCGTCTCCACGTGGAACGAGACGAGGGAAGAGACCCCTTCTCCCTGAGGATCGACGGGAGAAAGGCCAGATGGAGACGCTCCCGCCCCGACCCCCCGCCAGGATAGCCCCCCCGCCAACAGCAGAGCCAGCAACAGGAGGCCGAATCTCAGATACCGGTGCTTACCCATCGATCCCATTGTACCGCCAACAGGGATGAGAATGATCCCATTCGGGTTACGGTTCCGTTACGCGGACGGGGTCGGCGATCCCTGAGAATTGGACGCGGGTTCGGACGATATGCCCCGGTCGGAAAACCACTGCCCAGCGGCCCATCTTGTGTCCCCTCTGGAGTAGGCTATACTTAAGAAGCGATGAAAGGTCTGAAGGACGTGCGGGAGGCCGTCGAACGGATCCTGGAGGACGAGAGCCTCACCGCCGACCTGGCCGACGCAGCAGCCCGGCGGCTTCTGGAGTGGGCGACCGAGGAGGCGGAGCGGATCGTGCGGGAGACGGAGGGCTCACCTCGGGAGCGGCAGGTCCGCCTGCGCGCGCTGCGGCAAAGCGTCCGCCGGATCGCCAAAGAGGCGAAGGGGTCCTCCCCTGCCGACCAACTGGGGCGGGTGCAGGCTCTCCTAGAACTGGGGACGCTGGCGGCACAGGTGGAGGAGCGAGCAGAGGACTCAGATCGCCGATCCCTGTTACGCCCGGGCGGGCTCCTCTTCCTCTCTCTCGTCGTCCTCGCCCTGGTATTGCAGCAGTGCGTCGGTGGGGGCTGGCTGGGGCAGCGTGCCGCCCGAGAGACCGTCGCCGCCGGCTGGGTCACCGTCTATTTCACCGATCCCCGGTCCCCGGGCGACGACCCCTCGACCTATACCGGTGGGATCGACGAAGACCTGGTCGCGCTGATCGACGCCGCCCAGGAGCGGGTGGACGTGGCGGCCTACGACCTGGACCTGGAGAGGGTGACCGATGCGCTGATCCGGGCCCAGGAGCGAGGCGTGCAGGTTCGACTGGTCACCGACGGCGGCAACGTCGATGAGGAACCGGTGACCCGACTGCGCCAGGCCGGCATCCCTGTCGTCGCCCGGCCGGAAGAGGACCGGGGGTTGATGCACGACAAGTTCGTCGTCGTGGACGGGACCTGGGTCTGGACCGGCTCCTGGAACCTCACAGAGAACGGCACCTACCGGAACGACAACAACGCCCTCCTCATCGCCTCCGAACTGCTGGCCCGCGATTACGCCACCGAGTTCGACGAGTTGTTCTCCGGGCTCTTCGGCCCCTCCTCGCCCGCCGACACCCCCTATCCGGTGATCGAGGTGGAGGCCGGATCGGAGGTTGCCCGCATCGAGGTCTACTTCGCCCCCGAGGACGGGGCGACGGAGGGCATCCTCAACGTGCTCTCCCAGGCCCGCTCCCACGTCCGTTTCCTGGCCTACCACTTCACCAACGAGCATCTGGCCGATGCGCTGATCGACCTGGCACGGCGGGGTATCCGGGTGGAGGGAGTGATCGAGGCGCGGACCGCGCAGGACGCCTACAGCCAGTTCGACCGGTTACGGGCAAGCGGCGTGGAGGTCCTGCCCGACGGGAACCCCTACATTATGCACCACAAGGTCTTTATCGTGGACGATCAAACGGTGGTAACGGGATCGTTCAACTTCACGTTGAGCGCGGAGGAGCGGAACGACGAGAACGTCCTCATCCTCCACGACACGGGAATCGCCGCGGCGTACATCGAGGAGTTCGACCGGGTGATGGAGGTGGCCCGGTCGGGAGGGCAATAGAGGAATGGTACGGAGAGGCGGGAGCGCCTACCGGCCCAGCACCGCGCCGCCCGACGCGGCGGTGATCAACAACCTACCCGGCCTCTACCCGGTGGAGGACTGGCGGGTCTGTTACTGGGCGGTTCAGGATGATGGGTCCTTGAGGGAGTACGCCGTCACGCTGCAGTTGCCGGCCGGGTTTGCCGCTGTCTGCCCAAAGGTCTGGCCGGGCGAGCCGGGCTGCGTCCTCCGCGTGCGGAGGTGGGGGCTCGGCGTCCGCCCCTCGCTGCTGGAGCAGGCCGGCTTCGACCCGGTCGGTCTTCTCGGCCCGGAGACGTCGGACGAGGTCCTGATGAACGTCTACTTCGCCGCCACCCATTTCGACCTCCCCGGCGGCTTCGTCATCGCCGACCCGGACTACCTCCTCCTGCTCTTCGATCCTGAGGGCGTGTTGAAGGGAAGTTCGGCCTGGGGGATCAGTTACTTGGGTGCACTGGCGTACCTCACCTCCGGCGGTCGCGTGGCCTCCGACTTCCAACGCATCCGCCGGGAAGCGCCCCGTCTCTACCGAGAGGCGGTGGCAGAGTTACTGGACTGCCTGCGCGGGTAGGTTCGCCCCCGCCTGGCTGTTTTTTCGCCCTCAGCGTCCTTTGCACCTCTCCAGCGAGATATGGATACTCGCTAGGGAGAGGGTGTCCCTCACTCTGGGGGCAGGTTTGGACGGGCTTCTGAGCCCTCACCCAAAGTGGGAAGATGCCCTGCATACTCCCACATACTTAATAGGTAATCACCGCACTGGATGCCATTGACAACGGTAGGACGTGGCATATAATACCGACAGGTACCTCGCGGCTGTCCATAGCGTGAGGCGGTGACAAGGGTGGGCGTACGCCCCGGGATGAAGCGCACTCCCCTGCGAAGTCCGCCCAGTCATCAGAAGGCAGACTGTCGTTACAGAAGGCGTGTAGAGATTGCAGGAGGGTGCGAGGTGTCCTGTTCCTCCCCAAAGATAGGGCCCATCAGTCCGAGCCTGGGGCCGCGTGTGTACCTTTTTGTTTTGCCTCAGCCCAATCCCCAGGTCGGCGGGACCTCAGACCCGCCTTCCTATCGCTCCTCAAGGCCGCGCACCGGCCCACCTCTCTTCTCTTTGCATATACCAGGCCTTCTATAGGATCCTGACCGGACCAGAGTCCGCAGGAATAGAACCGCCCTGAGGTAGGCGGAACGTTCCGCCGGGTGTCCAGTTGGGCGCATCTGCGCCGGAGGAGGATCTGAGATGGAAAAGCGATGGTTTGTGACGATGGGCGTCGTTCTGCTTTCAATGGCGGCGCTCCTTGCCTTGATGGGGTTGGTGGAGGGCCTCGCTATGACCATCACCTACCCCGTCTTGGCCGCCCCACCGGAGGTAGTGACCCCTACCGTGACCGGTGTTGATCCGGACTCTGGTCCCAATGACATAGACACTTCCATCATTATCGCTGGCACGAACTTTACTGCCGAACTGTCCGGCACATTGGTCATCACTGCACCTACAGCCTACCTGGGGGACACGGCGCTAGAGGATGTGGTCTGGGTCAGTAGCACCACCCTGAGCGCCACCGTGCAATGGGGCCTGGACCCTGGCGTGTACACGCTGACGGTGGTCAACCCCGATGGGGGTACGGGATCCCTAGCGGATGCCTTCACCGTCACCCAGGGCATCGGGGTGTGGACCACCGGTGGGCCGTACGGCGGACGGGCGCAGTTCGTGATACTCCACCCAGAAGACTCCGCTACAGTTTACGCCGCCAGCCAGTGGGCAGGGCTGTTCGTCAGTGAGGATGCCGGGGGAAACTGGCAGCCTATCCTGGCCGACGATTGGCCGACCCGTCTGGTCTTTGATGCCGAGAGTTCAAATGTGATGTACTACAGTGGTGATAGCGCCAGTTTCCACCGCACAGACGACGGTGGCCAAACCTGGGGGCTGCTCCCCGAACTCTTTCACGCTCAAGATGGGTGCTTCACAGTCTACGCTGCCGCGCATCCCACGGATGCCGGGGTGATCTACGCTGGCACAGGAAGTTGTGCCGGCATACCGGTTCTCCCCGGGGAAGGGGGTGTCTTCTATTCGCAAGATTATGGCGCCAATTGGGTAACCCGTACTCAAGGCCTCACCGATACCGACCTCGTGGACATCATCTTCCACCCCACCAACCCGCTGACAATGGTGGTGGCGACCCGTGGTGGAAGCATCTTCCTAACCACGGACGGTGGCCTGAATTGGGACCTGCAGTCCACTATCCCGGACGACCTGCGCCGCATCTATATCAACCCCTATGGGGCCAACGAGGCCTGGGCGCTCCCCGAGATCGGTTACCAGCCCCCCGTCAGGCCATACCTGTACAAGAGCGCGGACCTGATCACCTGGGAGGTTATCACGCTGACCGATGACCTTCTCCCCTCTGGTGGGATCTGGAGCCTAACTTTTGCCCCCGGAGAGATTTGGGCTGCCGGTGGCTGGGGCTATTTCAGCGATGATGGCGGCGCGAGTTGGTCAGGGGTGATCACCATCTCCCAGCAGGTGGGCGGGGTGCGCTCTTTCGCCATTGACCCCAGCGACTCCAACGTGATCTATGCCGCCGATTCGGACCGGGGCGTGTTGAAAAGCAGCGACGGCGGCACCACCTGGAGGGAGATCAATGAGGGGCTCGCTGCCCTGACCACGCGCGACGTAGCCGCTGCCCCGGGTCAGCCGGACCAGGTATATGTCGAAACCTACGAGTACGGCCTGCTCAGGAGTGCGAGTGGAGGGTACGCCTGGCAAGAACTCGGGGTGCGCAAGGGCGGCCCGCCCAAAGGCAAGATCGTCGCAACAGATCCCTTCATCCCCACACGGGTGTACTACCCCGTTGGTTGCTCTGGAGACGGTCCCTGTATCTGGTACAGCACGGACGAGGGGAGTTCCTGGCACGAGGTGACCATGACGATCCCTGCTACCTACACCGGCTGGACCGGTGAATTGACCGCCATCGCCGCCCATCCCCTGGTCAGCGGTACGCTTCTTGCGGGCGCGGGATTCTATCAGGAACGCTCAGATTTCGATGAGGGCATCGAACCGTGCGGAATTTACCGCAGCGATGACCACGGTGCAACCTGGCAGTTCCTGGGGCCGACTGCGCCCATCAGCGAGGTGCTCGATATCGCCTTCGACGCCGTCGATCCGGATTTGATCTACGCCGCAACCAACGGGGGTGGCTTGTGGCGGAGCACAGACGGGGGGGCGAACTGGATGCGCGTCCCTATTTCCAATACGCTCTCCCCCGTGGTGGTCGAAGCCGTCGTTACTCATCTTGATGTGCCTGGTAAAGTGTATGTGCGTACGTATAGCTATGCCGAATCCCCCAATCCCGAGCCGGAACTGTGGGTTTCAGAGGACGCTGGCGATACCTGGCAGCAACTGACCTATGTTTTCCTAGGTGTCGACCTACTGATCTCTCCGCCAGTGCCAGGATATCCCCCGTACACCTTGTACACCGGCTGTGAAACCGGGTTGTGCCGTAGCACCGACGATGGGCAGACCTGGGAGCCAGTTGGGGGAGCGCCGCGGCCGGAAATTCTGGCCGCAGCCTCTGACGGCGAACGCACGGTCATCTACCTGGGCAGCCCCGGTGGGTTGGTTACCTCAATCGAGCAGCAGTCGGCTCTCTCACTGAATACCATCCCCGGTCGTGATAGCGTGTTGGGCAGCGGCGTGTACCGCTTGGCGATGCGTCTACCGAACCATTGGGTATATCTACCATTAGTGCTGAGAGGGTACATTCCGTAGCGTGGGCAATGTCCGGCTATCCGATGCCGCTTAGGGTGTCACGAAGGACAGGAGGTCCGACATGGAGTTCGAGGGCTACTGCGTCAAGTGTCGCGAGAGTGGAAGCGACTACTCTCTCCGCTCTCTGCGTCTTCTGCGCTTGTGGGGTGAGATGTGGCTAACCACCACAGATTCTGCGTCGCTGTCCCTCGCTGCCGTTCTGTGATAGAATGAACACTCAGCGCCAAGGACGTTGGAAGCACTCTCTCCGCCACCCATGGCCGAACAGGACGTTTCAGATCAACGGGGGAGGTGAGGACAATGCCTACGGTTGAGGTTCGCCCTGGCATCTACTGGATCGGCGTCAACGACCGCACGACCGACCTCTTCGAAGGACTCTGGCCTATTACTCAGGAAGGGGTCTCCTACAACGCCTACCTGGTCGATGGGGAGAAGAAAGCGGTCATCGATCTGGCGAAGGGGCTCAAGACGGACGAGTTCCTGGACCAGATCGCCGAGGTGGTGGACCCGGCGAAACTGGATTACATCGTCATCAACCACATGGAGCCGGACCACACCGGCATCCTGCGGACGATCCGCCGGATCGCTCCCAAGGCAACCATCCTCGGCACAAAGAAGACCCAGGAGATGCTAACGGCCTTCTATCAGGTCGAAGAGGGGATTCGCATCGTCGAGGACGGAGAGACGCTCTCCCTGGGCACCCACACTTTGCAGTTCTTCTACACCCCCTTCGTCCACTGGCCGGAGACGATGATGACCTACGAGACGACCCAGCGGGTGCTCTTCTCCTGCGACGGGTTCGGTGGATACGGCGCGCTCCACGGCGCGATCTTCGACGATCAATGCAACGATCCCCGGTTCTACGAACAGGAGTCCCTCCGCTACTTCGTCAACATCGTCGCCGTGTTCAGCCGACCGGTGCTGAAGGCCATCGACCGTCTGAAGGACCTGCCGGTGGAGGTCATCGCCCCGTCCCACGGGTTGGTCTGGCGGAAGGACCCGGGCCGGATCGTGGAACTGTACCGGAAGTGGGCCGGGTACGCGACCGGTGAGGCGGACCTGGGGGTGACGCTCCTGTACGGGTCGATGTACGGCAACACCGAGCAGGTGATGAACGCTGTCGCCAAGGGGATCTCCGCGGCCGGGGTGCCGGTGGAGATCTTCGACGTGGCCCGCACGCACGTCAGTTACATCCTCCCGTCGCTGTGGCTCCGTCGAGGCGTCATCGTCGGCGCGCCCACCTACGAAGGCGGCCTCTTCCCGCCGATGGTCCACGTGCTGGACATCGCGACCCGCAAGCGGATCTTCAATCGGAAGGTGGCCTACTTCGGCAGTTACGGCTGGGGCGGCGGGGCCAAGCGGGAGTTCGCCCG
>DUEL01000029.1 GCA_011192125.1 Thermoflexia bacterium | reverse complement strand
TCGAAGGGGGGAGGGGCGATCCGGGGGTAGGGGGTGTAGGCCAGCGTGGCTGGCTGGACCACGGCGAGGACGAGGAACATCGCCAGGGGAACCGCCGCTGTAGCGGCCATCCCGCGATCCACGGAGGTCCATTGAAGCGGCCGATACCGGGTCCGGCGGTCGCGCCGCCCCGCGCGCCAGAGGGTCCACCCCACCAACGCCGCGCCGCCCGCGGCGATGAGATAGCCGATCCAGGGTTGTTGCCACCAGAAGAGGGCGGTCAACCAGCCCCCCAGCATGCTGGCCAGTCCCACAGCCACCAGGGCCCGTTCCCCCGATGAGGGCCTGGACCCTCCGCTGTACCCTCGCGCCTCCAGCGCTTCCGCCAGTTGGACGGCCCGCTCCAGACCGGTGATGAGCAGGGGGAGCAGTAGCGGCGGCAGGTCGCGGATTCCCCGCATCCGATGTCCTCGCACGGCCTGCGCCTCGCGGATCTCCCGCAGGGCTCGCGCCGTCTGTGGCACGAAGGTCAACGCGACGGAGGCCACCAAGGCCGCCTCCCGCAGGAACGGGGGCGTCAGTCGGGTCAGTTCGTGGGGGGAGATGGCTCGGTTCAGCACCAGGAAGAGGGAGAAAAGGAGGGCCAATACCACTCCGTTGACCAGCCCCCACAGCCCGGCCTCCAGCGTCAGCGGCCCGCCGACCAATGGCAGCCAGGGCGGCAGGGTTATCAGCACCGTCTCTCCGGCATGGACGGTGAGGAGGTTCCAAAAGGTAGTCAGCCCCAGCAATGGGAGGGTCAGCCGCAGGAGGTCCGAAAAGCCGGGCAGGAGGCCCCGCGCCAGCCCGACCCACCACACCGCCAGCCAGGCCAGTAAGAGGTAGAAGGGATTGCGGGTCAGCAGGGCTACGGCCAGCCCCGCCCCGCCCCAGACCAGCCAGGCGTGGGGATGGAAGGATCGGTTCACCTCTGCCTCCGCATCGCGGTCCAGGCTAACCCGCCCGCCAGCAGGAGGAAGAGCAGGACGAAGAGGACGTAGTTGGAGGAGGAAGGAAGCGGGGAAACGGAGGAGGAGGGGGTGGGAGAAACGAAGGGGGTGGGAGTTAGGGAAGTGAGGGGAGTAGGAGACGGAGGGGCGGGGGGAGTGGGGGCAGCGGAGGGGCTGCAGATGGCATCGAAGGAGATCGACGGTGGGACGGTGGTCCCGTCGCCCCAGACCCAGCCGTCGACGTCGCCGTCCTTCAGCCGCCAGGCACCGGCTCCGACCGGAGAGATGGCCCAGGTTCCGTCGGGCTGCAGGTGGGAATAGACCCAGTAGGCGCAGGTGTTTCCCTCGCACTGGCAGAAGCAGTCCCCCGCCGGACACCCTTCCCCGTCGATGGCGCAGACCGCCTCGCCCAGCCCTCCGAAGGCGGAGAGGGTCACAGGGAGGCCGGAGCGGCGCAGGAGGTCGGCCCCGGAGATGCTCTCCTCTTCAAAGCCGACGCACCGGGTCACCACCCGGCCGTCCCCGTGGACGACGACCAACCCGGCTCGGTAGGGAGGGATCGACTGGGCCCGAACCGGCACCGCGACCAGGAGGGCCATCAACAGGGCCGCCACGCACGTCAGCGGGCCCCTCCGCTTCCGGCAGATGTAGGGCGGGACCCCGTCCCGCCCTACATCTTTCCTCAGCCTGGGTACCAGTACCATCTCCCCCTACCGTCGAGCGGAGCGATGGAGGGCGACGCCCGCCGCCACCATCAACAGGCCGACCAGGCCCACCGCCAGCGGGAGGGGCGTCGTTCCCCCCGATTCGGGGAGCAAGGTCTCGGCGGACGGGACCTCAGGTGGCTCGGCCACCTCCACCTGGGGCAACGAGACGAAGGTGTACCCCTTCAGCGCGGGGATGGCCTGCGCGGTGGCCAGCACGTTGGGGCCGGGGACGGCGGCCTGCCAGAGGAACGCCCCGCTCTCGGCATCATATAGACCCTGCAACGCCTCCAGCGGGTCCGTCCCGGCCGGTGCCCAGTCCTCCAGCGACTCCCCCGCGGCCAGCAAGGCCTGGAGGACGTAGGCGGTGGAGTTGGCGTCGGTGTCGGTGCCGTAGTCGGACGGCTTCTGATAGGGGAAGCCACCGTCTTCGTTCTGCACCTCGTGGAGGTAGGCGAGCGCGTCGGCGACCTCCGCCTCGCGGCCAGTGGCGACCAGCGCCTGGATCGCCAGCGCGGTGGTGTTGGTGTCCGTCGACTCCGGGGTGGTGTCTCCGGTGAAGGACCACCCTCCACGCTCGGTCCGGTTGTCCAGCAAGTACTGCACCGCGCCGTCGGGCACCGTGCGACCGGCGTTGGAGAGGGCCAGGATCACCAGGGCCTGGTCGAAGAGACTGGAGCCGTAACTGCCGGTCGATGCGTCGTAGGCGGCCTCCAGTTCACCCACCAGGTTGTGCCCGACGAAGTCCGCGGGGTCCAGCCCCGCTGCCAGCAAGGCCAGCACCACCTTGGCCTTCAGCCCCACCGACCCCACCGCGTCGGCCGCCACCTGCGCCGCCAGATAGTCCAGCGGCGACTTGCCGTCGGGCGACTTCCACGTGCTGGGGTCCTCTCCCGCCGCGGCGATGGCGAGGATCACGTCGCAGGTGGTGCCCAGGTCGGACCCCTCGCTGAACCCGTTGGTGAAACCGCCGTCCGGCTGCTGCTGCTCGGCGAGGTAGGTCAGTCCGGTCTCCACTGGATCCCCCGCCCAGGTGGGCAGGGCGAAAGAGACGATCAAAACCAGGGCGAGCCCGCTCGCCACGAAAAAGCGTGTCATCTTAACCTCCTTGCTTGGATTTCTCACCTTCTCGAATCTTCGAATCCTGCGTTCTGTACCCTGTACCGTTAAGGCCCTTCCCCTCGCAAATTTGCCGGGGAAGGGCCTGTCAGATCGTTCGATCGTTCATCGCGCCACCCCCTTTCCGCGAAGAGGTTGTGTGACGCCAGCAGAGGCGGGTATCCTGGCTCCAACGGACGGCCCTCGGCCGCCGTTGCTACAGTTGCGGGACAGCGCCGGACTTTGACCGGTCTTCCCCCTTTAAGCCCCTCGCATCCGGGCTTGGGGCACCCCTGCCGATGTCGTATGCAATTGTCGCGGCTACTATAGCACAGCCCGATGCAGGTGTCAACTGCAGATAGGGTTATGCCTTCTCTAGGGAGCAAGTGGAAATTACATCGGTTTGCTCTCCGTCTCCGGGAGGGAGACCACCTCGATAACATCCCCCACCGCTACCTCCCCCTCTTCCAGCACGCGGACGAAGATCCCCTCCCGGGGCATCACGCAATCGCCGACCATCTTGAAGATGGCGCACTTGGTGTGGCAGAGTTTACCGATCTGCGTCACCTCCACCAGGGCGGACCCCAGGCGGAGCCGGGTGCCCACCGGCAGGGTGTGCAGTTCCAGCCCTCGGGTGGTGATGTTCTCCGCGAAACTCCCCTCGCGGACGTTCAGCCCCTGCGCCCGCATCTTCTCGATGGACTCCCAGGCGAGGAGGGAGACCTGTCGGTGCCAGTTGCCGGCGTGGGCGTCTCCCTCGATCCCCCAGTCGACCCGTAGCCGGGCCCGGCCCACGTTCTTCTTCACCGTCCCCTTCCGCTCGCTGGTGCAGACGGCGATCACCTCTCCCCTCATTCCAACTCCTCCAGCACGATCTCTCCGCTTTTCCCACCGGTCTTGCGGATCAGACGGACGTTCTGGATGCGCATCCCGCGGTCGACCGCCTTGCACATATCGTAGATGGTCAGCGCGGCGACGCTCACCGCCGTCAGCGCCTCCATCTCCACCCCCGTGACCCCGGTGCACCGAACCCGGGCCACGATGCGGACGGCGGGCCGTTGCTCGTCGAAGGAGAAGTCTACCTCGACAGCCGTGATGGGCAGTGGGTGGCAGAGGGGGATCAGTTCAGGGGTCCGCTTCGCCGCCTGGATCCCGGCGACGCGGGCCACCGCCAGCACGTCCCCCTTCGGTACGCCGCCGCTCTGGATCAGCGCGAGCGTCTCCGGCCGCATCCATACCTCCCCGGCGGCCACGGCCTCCCGCACCGTGGGCTTCTTTTCCGTAACGTCGACCATCCGCGCCGCACCGTTCTCGTCCAGGTGGGTCAGTTCCATCGTCAACCTCCGATCTGCGACATCGGTCGGGCGGCGGGCACTGGCTCCTCCGTCAGGTGGTGTCCCCGCGGTTTGGCGACCACCGCCCGCCGGAAGATCTCCCGCAGCGTGTCGTCGTCGGCGCCGGCCCGCAACGGCGTCCGCAGGTCGATGGCTACATCGGATAGCAGGCAGGGCAGGAGACGTCCGTCGGATGTGAGGCGCAGTCGGTTGCAGGCCTGGCAGAAGTGCTCGGTGACCGGGCTGATGAAGCCCAGCGTTCCCTTCGCGCCAGGCAGCCGGTAGTAGCGGGCCGGACCCGCGCCGGCCTCCCCCCGCACCGCCGTCAGCGGTCCCAGCGCGGCCTCGATCCGCTGGCGGATCTCCGCCGCCGAGACAACGCCGTCGCCCGCCCAGTGGACCCCCTCCCCGAGAGGCATCACCTCGATGAAGCGGACATGCCAATCCGGCTCCAGCGTCAGTCGGGCCAGGTCCACCACCTCATCGTCGTTCAGGCCGCGCACCACCACGGTGTTGATCTTCACCGGCCGCAGCCCTGCCGCCAGCGCCGCCTCCCGCCCCTCCAGCACGTCCTCCAGCCGCCCCCAGCGGGTGATCCGGCGGAACCGGTTCGGTCGCAACGTGTCCAGGCTGATGTTCACCCGCCGCAACCCCGCCCGCGCCAGGTCCTCCGCGTACCGGGCCAGCATCACCCCGTTGGTCGTCATCGAAAGGTCGTCCAGGCCCGGGATGTTCGCCAGCGCTGCGACCAGATCGACGATCCCCCTTCGCGCCAACGGCTCCCCTCCGGTCAGCCGGACGTGGACGAACCCCATCTCCACCGCAATCCGCACCACGCGCACGATCTCTTCATATCGGAGCACATCCTCGCGCGGGATGAGGGGGATCCCCTTCTCCGGCATGCAATAGACGCACCGCAGGTTGCACCGGTCCGTGACCGATACCCGAAGGTACTGGATGGGACGCCCGTATGTGTCGCTGCAACTTGCCATCCTGGCTCTCCTGAGGGGGGTGGGTAGGTAGTTTACCTTTTTTGTGCCTTGTCGTCAAACGGATTCGCGGGTACAATCTTGAGCACTGAGAGCACTGAAAACGCTGAGGGCACTGAGGACACTGAAATCCCGGCCGCGCGCCGGGGGTCGTTTCCCGTGAGGAGGTTGCATGGCGAAGAACCTGGACGGGCTTTGCATCAACACGATCCGCACGCTGGCGATGGACGCGGTGCAGAGGGCCAACTCCGGTCATCCGGGGATGCCGATGGGGATGGCGGACGCGGCCTACGTGCTCTGGACCCGCTTTCTCAAGCACAACCCTGCCGACCCGAAGTGGCCGGATCGGGACCGGTTCGTCCTCTCCGCCGGGCACGGGTCGATGCTGCTCTACACGCTCCTCCACCTGACCGGTTACGATCTGCCCCTGGAGGAGTTGAAGAATTTTCGCCAATGGGGGAGCCGCACGCCGGGCCACCCCGAGTACGGCCACACGCCGGGCGTGGAGACGACCACCGGTCCGCTGGGACAGGGGTTCGCCAACGGAGTAGGGATGGCGATCGCTGAGCGGTTCCTGGCCGCCACCTTCAACCGCCCTGGCTTCCCCATCTTCGACCATTACACCTACGCCATCGTCTCCGACGGCGACCTGATGGAGGGGATCAGCCACGAGGCGGCCTCGCTGGCCGGCCACCTGGGATTGGGGAAGTTGATCTACCTCTACGACGATAACGACATCTCCATCGAAGGGTCCACCGACATCACCTTCACCGAGGACGTGGCGGCCCGCTTTCGCGCCTACGGCTGGCACGTGCAGACGGTGGATGGGTACGACCTGGCGGCGATCGAGGCGGCGATCCGCGCCGCCCGGGCGGAGACGGCTCGCCCATCGCTCATCATCTGCCGTACTCATATCGGCTACGGCAGCCCCCACAAACAGGACGACCCCTCCGTCCACGGCGCGCCGCTGGGCGAGGAGGAGGTCCGGCTCACCAAGGAGGCCCTCGGCTGGCCGCCGGACGCCCAGTTCCTGGTGCCGCCGGAGGCGTTGACCGTCTTCCGCCGCGCTGTCGAGGAGGGGCGGGAGGCTCAGGCCCGCTGGGAGGCGATGTTCGAGCGGTACGCCCAGGAGTACCCCAGGGAGGCGGCCCTCCTGCGGCAACTGTGGGCGGGCGAACTGCCCGAAGGCTGGGAGGAGGCGATCCCGACCTTCTCCCCCGCCGACGGCCCGCTGGCCACGCGGAAGGCCTCCGGCGTTGTGCTGAACGCGCTCGCCGACGCGCTCCCCACCCTCATCGGCGGCTCGGCCGACCTGGCCCCCTCCAACGTTACCCTTCTCAAGGGATATGACGACTTCCAGCAGGAGACTCCCACCGGGCGGAACCTCCGCTTCGGCGTGCGGGAGCACGCGATGGGGGCGATCCTCAACGGGATGGCCCTCCACGGCGGGGTGATCCCCTACGGAGGGACCTTCCTCGTCTTCTCCGACTATATGCGGCCGGCGGTCCGGCTGGCGGCGATGATGGGGGTCGGCGTGGTCTACGTCTGGACCCACGATTCGGTCTGGATCGGCGAGGATGGACCGACCCACCAGCCGGTGGAGCACCTGCCTTCCCTCCGGGCGATCCCCAACCTGGTCCTCATCCGGCCCTGCGACGCCAACGAGACGGCCGTCGCCTGGAAGATGGCCCTGAAGCGGCGGGACGGGCCGACGGCGTTGATCCTCACCCGTCAGTCACTCCCCATCCTGGACCGGAGCGGGATGGCCGGGCCGGAAAACCTGCAGCGGGGGGCCTACGTGCTGCGGGACGCGCCAGAGGGACGGCCCGACCTCATCCTCATCGGCACCGGCTCCGAGGTCCATCTGGCCCTGGCCGCCCAGGAGGCCCTGGCCGAGCGGGGGGTCCGCGCCCGCGTGGTCAGTATGCCCAGTTGGGAGTTGTTCGACGCGCAGCCGCCCGAGTACCGGGCCCGGGTCCTTCCCCCCGACGTCCCGGCCCGGCTGGCGATCGAGGCGGCCGTGCCGATGGGCTGGGAGCGGTACGTGGGTCCGCATGGGGCGGTGATGGGCTTGGACCGGTTCGGGGCCTCCGCTCCCTACAAGGTGTTGATGGAGAAGTTCGGCTTCACGCCGGAGGCGGTCGTCGAACAGGCGTTGCGGTTGCTGAAGCATGATGCGTGAAACGTGATGTGTGATGGGCGACTCGGCGATCCGGTTCCCGATCGTCCGGTATGAGGACGGCACAGGCAGCCCCCTCGAGGTTCCGGTGCCCCGCGAGGAGCGGGTCGTCCTCTACGTCAACGGACGGGAGTGGGTCGGTTGGATGTGTACCCCGACGTGGCTGGAGGAACTGGCCGTCGGCTTCCTGTTCAACGAGGGATTCATCGACGGGATGGAGGAGGTGGCCCACGTCCGGGTCTGCGGCTCAGGGCGGTGCGTGGACGTGTGGCTGGAGAAGGACGTCGACCTCCCTGGGCTGCCGACCGTCACGTCCGGCTGCTCCGGCGGGACGACCTTTGAGACGGTGAAGGAGGAACGAGAGCCGCTGACGTCACGGGTGAACATCACCCCCGAGCGGGTTGTCTGGTGGATGCAAAGGCTGCACCGGGCGGCCGATCTCCACCGTGCGGTGGGCGGGGTCCACACCTCCGCTTTGGCGGAGGGCGACCGGTTGGTCCACATAGTGGAGGACGTGGGGCGACACAACACGGTCGATAAACTGGCGGGGTACTGCCTGCGGCGGGGGCTGCCGACGCGGGATCGGATCCTCCTGACCTCCGGCCGCGTCAGTTCGGAGATGCTGGCGAAGGCGGCGCGGATGGGGACGCCTGTGGTCATCTCCCGCACCTCTCCTACCTCCCTGGCGGTCGACCTGGCCCGCGCGTGGAACATCACCCTCATCGGCTACGCCCGCGGACGGGGCTTCCGGGTCTACGCTGGGGAGCACCGGATCCGATCGGACGGAACCACCGACACTCTACCAACGTCTTTATCTGTGAAGCACCGCAGAGGCGCAGAGGACGCGGAGGATTCTTAACACCTCTGCGTTCCTGTGGTGAGAGGACTCTGTGCCCTCTGCGTCTCTGTGGTTGGAATCAACTCACGGGAGGTTGGACGAATGAAACGGTGGTTCCCTTCGTGGATGTTGCTCCTCGGTCTGGTGGCCTGTGCCCCCGCGGTCATACCTACACCCTTGCCTCCGACTCCTTCGTTATGGGAGGGCGTCACCTCCATCAGCGAGATCCTGTCCGACCCCGAAGGGTACGAGGGGCGGGAGGTTGTGGTAGTGGCCTACTATCGGGGATGGGACCTCTTCGGCGAGGCCGGCACCGGTCCGCCCCTCACCCGCAGCGACGTGGCGGTGGCGGACGGCACGGGCGGGATCTACATCGTCTCGGGCGAGGGGTTCGAGGGGTTCCGCGGCGCGCCCTCGTTACCTCCTGATCGGCCCTCGGTGACCGAGACCCTCCTTCGGATCCGGGGTGTGGTGCGCGTCACCCCTTCGGGTCAGCCCTATATTGAGGTGATGGAGGGGGAGAAGGTCGAAGGTCTCCCGATGGGCGTCGTTCTCCGCGTGCATCGGCAGGGCACCCTTCTCGGCCTCAGCGAGGAACTGCTGGTGTGGGAGGACGGAACCGTCTACTTCCTGGACCGGAAGGCCTCCTACAGGAGCCGCTTCTCTGTGGACCCGGGGGAGGTGGCGCAGGTGTTGGACATGGTCGGTGCGTATCTCTCCGATAGAGAAGTGGGAACCCCGATTCCCGACACAGCGGTCTACGACTTCACCGTTTGGGAAGGAGACGCCGTCCACACGCTGCGCGTCTTCGAGTGGGAGTCCCCCCTCTCCGAGGCGGTGGGGATCGTCGCTCAGTGGTGCGATCAGGGGAGGGCCAAACGGGAGCAGCCGGACATCCGGGGGGTTGTCACGGACATCTCCGCTGGGCAGGGGGACGTCCTCGGCACCGTCCGGATCGAGGGATCGATCACGGAGGGCACCGAGTACGACAAAGCGGTGGTCGCTGTGACCGAGGAGACCGAGGTTGTGAGAAGGGGGCCTGGGGGGGAGGAGAAGGCGACCTTCGACGACGTCCAAGTGGGTCAGCGGGTGGAGGCGACGTTCGTCGGGCCGGTCGCCGAATCCTATCCGGTCCAGGCCACCGCGGGTCGGATCGTCATCCTTGAGGAGTAGAGTGGACCTGCGCACCGCGATCCGGCTTCGGAGGAGCGTCCGCCGCTACGTCGCCCAGCCGGTGCCCCAGGATCTTCTTGACCGGCTGGCGGCGGTCGCCCAGGAGGCCGACCACCTGGTCCGGCCCGGCGTCCGAGTGGAACGGGTGGACGGTCGGGAGCGGGTGGCGGGCGTGCTGGCCCGCTACGCAGGAGTGTACGGGCTGGTCCAGGGCGCGCCTCACCTCCTGGTCGGCCTCATCCCCGAGGACGTCCCTGAGAACCGGATCGACCTGGGGTACGTGCTGGAGCAGGTGGTGCTGGAGGCGACCCGGTTGGGCCTTGCGACATGCTGGATGACCGGCTCGTACCACCCAGATCGAGCAGCGCGGGCGATCCCGCTTCGCCCCGGTGAGCAGGTGGCGGCCGTCGTCGCCCTGGGATATGCCCGCGTTGACCCGTTGGCCCGCCTGCACGACACCGTCGTCCGGCGCGTGGTGGCCGCCCACCGACGGCTGTCCCTGACGGAGATCGTGTTCGGTGGTCGATGGGGGGTGGCCTGGTCGCCGGAGGAGGCCGACCCCGCGCTGGTGGAGGTGCTGGAGTGCGCCCGTCTGGCCCCGTCGGCCCGCAACCGCCAGCCGTGGCGGTTCGTGGTGGAGGGAGGGGCGATCCACCTGGCCCTGACCATCCTGGCCCCCATCGACGCCGGGATCGTGATGGCCCACGTCGCCCTGAGCGCGCGGGAGTTGGGTCGGGTGGGCCGCTGGCGGCTCCGCTGGGCCGACGAGGCGCTGGCCCGCCGCCTTGGTTTCCCCCTGGGCGTCGTGGCTGTGGGCACCTTTCGTGGGCTGAGGATGTCCGAACCTGCGTCCGGGCCCCGTTAAGACTTCCACCAAAGCCGGAGCACACTTCCTCGCTGGTCACTGAGGCTTGGACGCGAGTTCGGACGTCGCTCCCCGGGGAGAAACCACAGAGGCACAGAGGGCACAGAGGAGCGTTTAAGTTTGGAGGAAAGCTCTGTGTCCTCTGTGCCTCTGTGGTGGAGAACGATGGGTGTCCGATCTCGTGCCCGAAGCCCGGTGGTCAAATTTGCCTTCTATGGGAGTTTGAGTATAATGGGCTCGCTTCATTTACATTACATAGGCCCCTTGACAGAGGTCTGATCGATCAGCGTTCCTGTCTTCCACGCCAAAAGAAAGGAGGGCGTATGGGAGTATAGGAGAGAGCGCTCCAACGAATGGGGTTTCCAATTACTTGTGCCTTCCCACACAGATTTTCGTCCGGAAGGAAGGAGGAATGCTGATGGCGAAAGAGCATATCGACCCCCTGGAACTCAGCCTCACAGGCGGAGAGACCTTCAATCTAGTGGAGGCTTTAGCCCGTCGGGGGGTCTCGCGCAGGGAGTTTCTCAAGTTCTGCACCATCATGGCCGGCGTGTTAGCCCTGCCGGTGGACAAGGCCTCTCGGATCGCCCGCGCCCTTGAGAGTGCTCCGCGCGTTCCGCTGATCTGGCTGGAACTCCAGGATTGCGCCGGGTGTACGGAATCCCTCCTGCGGGCCTCCCGTCCCACCGTAGGCGAACTCGTGCTGGACATCATCTCGCTGGATTACCACGAGACGATCATGGCCGCGGCGGGCAAGCAGGCTGAAGAGGCCAAGGCGGCTACCGTTGAGAAGGGAGGCCATATCGTCGTCGTGGAGGGGTCGATCCCCCTCAAGGACAACGGCCTCTACTGCTGCATCGGCGGCAAGACGGCGAAGGACATCCTGTTCGAGACGGTACGGGGTGCGATCGCCGTGCTCGCTGTAGGTAACTGCGCCGCCTTCGGCGGCATCCCCGCCGCGAGTCCCAACCCCACCGATGCCGTCGGCGTGGCCGATCTGGTGAAGGACGTGCCGGTGGTCAACCTCCCCGGCTGCCCCCTCAACGTCGTCAACCTCACCGCCACGGTGGTCCACTTCCTCACCTTCGGCTCCCTGCCGGCTGTGGACCACTTGAAGCGGCCGCTGTTCGCCTACGGGAAGCGGATCCACGACAACTGCGAGCGGCGCCCACACTTCGACGCCGGGCAGTTCGTGGAGGAATGGGGCGACGAGGGCCACCGACTGGGCTGGTGCCTCTACAAGATGGGCTGCAAGGGGCCCGAGACGTACCACAACTGCCCCACCGTCCGCTGGAACGACGGCACCAGTTGGCCTGTGATGGCCGGGCACGGCTGCCTGGGTTGCTCCGAGCCCAACTTCTGGGACACGATGACCCCCTTCTATGAGCGACTACCGGAGGTGCCGGGCTTCGGAGTGGAGGCCACGATCGACAAGATTGGCCTCGGCCTGACGGCGGTGGCTGCCGCTGGTGTCGCCGCCCACGCGATCGGCAGCGCCGTGCGCAAGAAGGCCGCAGGCGCATCGCAGGAGCAGGAGGAGTAAGGAGGCAGAGATGGCCAAGATCGCGATCGATCCCGTAACCCGAATCGAGGGCCACCTGCGCATCGAGGTGGAGGTCCAGGACGGCCAGGTGACCAACGCCTGGAGCAGCAGCACGATGTGGCGGGGTATCGAGACCATCCTCAAGGGCCGCGATCCCCGCGACGCCTGGGCCTTCTGTCAACGTATATGAGGGGTCTGAACGACGGTGCATGCCGTCTGCTCCGTGCGAGCAGTAGAAGATGCCCTCGGGATTCAGATCCCTCCCAACGCTCGGTTGATCCGCAACATTATTCAGGCTATTCAGTACGTTCAGGACCACGTCATCCACTTCTACCATCTCCACGCTCTGGACTGGGTGGACATCGTCAGCGCGCTGGATGCCGACCCCGCAGCGACCGCCCAACTGGCCCAATCGATCTCCGACTGGCCCAACTCCAGCGCCACTTACTTCAAGGGGGTGCAGGACCGTCTGAAGGCGTTCGTCGCCAGCGGCCAACTGGGCCCCTTCGCCAACGGCTACTGGGGCCATCCGGCCTACAAACTGCCCCCCGAGGCCAACCTGATGGCGGTGGCCCACTACCTGGAGGCGCTGGACTGGCAGCGGGAGGTCATCAAGGCCCACGCGATCCTGGGCGGTAAGAACCCGCACCTCCAGACCTACCTGGTGGGCGGGATGGCATGCCCGGTCGATCCCAACAGCCAGGCCGCGCTGAACGCCGACGCCATCGCCCACCTCAAGAGCCTCTTCACCAAGGCGCGGGCGTTCGTGGAGAAGGTCTATCTGCCGGACGTGCTGGCGGTGGCTCCCTTCTACCTGGAGTGGGCCAGCCTGGGCGAAGGGCTGGGTAACTTCCTGGCCTACGGCGAGTTCCCGCTCACCGACASCGTGAGCAGCGACGAGCCGGGCGACCTGTTCCTGCCGCGTGGCATCATCCTCAACCGCGACCTGAGCAAGGTCCACCCCGTCGACCAYCGGAAGATCGCCGAGTACGTCACCCATTCCTGGTTCGCCTACGACGACGAGAACCAGCCCAAGCACCCCTGGGAGGGGGTGACGGAGCCCAACTACACCGGTCCGGAGCCGCCGTACGAGTTCCTCAACACCGACGACAAATACTCCTGGATCAAGGCCCCGCGGTACGACGGCAAGGCGATGGAGGTGGGTCCGCTGGCGCGAATGCTGGTCGCCTACGCCTCCGGACACGAGCGGGTGAGGTACTGGGTGGACACGGCCCTGGAGACGCTCGGCGTCGGGCCGGAGGTCCTCTTCTCCACCCTGGGCCGCATCGCCGCCCGCTGCATCGAGACGGTGGTGATGGCCGAGCAGTTGATCAACTGGACCGACGAACTGGCGGCCAACATCGCCAGCGGCGACCTGCGCATCCACGAGGTGGATCACTGGGATCCGTCCACCTGGCCTAAGGAGGCAATGGGGTGGGGCTGGATGGAGGCACCGCGCGGGGCGCTGGGCCACTGGATCCACATCAAGGACGGGAAGATCGAGAACTACCAGGCGATCGTCCCCTCGACCTGGAACGGCTCGCCGCGGGATGCCAACGGTCAGCCGGGAGCGTACGAGGCGTCGCTCATCGGCACGCCCGTGGTCGACCCGGAGAAGCCGCTGGAGGTGCTGCGCACGATCCACTCCTTCGACCCGTGCATGGCCTGCGCGGTCCACATCCTCGATCCCAACGGGCGCGAGGTGGTCCGCATCAGGATCGTTTAAAGGAGGTGGAAGATGCTCAGGCGGGTCTACGTATGGGAAGCGCCGGTGCGCATCTTCCACTGGGCGCACGTGGCCAGCATCGCCGTGCTGGCATTCACCGGCTACTACATCGGCGATCCCTTCGTCACCGTCCCTGATGAGACGGCCCAGACCTATCTGATGGGCTGGATGCGCGCCATCCACTTCGTCGCCGCCTTCGTCTTCGGCCTGGGCTTCCTGGTGCGGGTCTACTGGATGTTCGTCGGGAACCGGTACGCCCGCTGGCAGGACTGGATCCCGGTGAGCCGAGAGCGATGGGCCTTCTTCTGGAAGCAACTGAAGTACTACATCTTCTTGGAGAAGGAGCGGCCCCACTATATGGGACACAACCCGGTGGCCGGGCTCAGTTACGCCGTCTTCGGCGTGATGGTCCTGGTCCAGGGACTCACCGGCTTCGCCCTCTACGCCGAGCCGTATGCCGGTGGGTTCTGGCGAGCCGCTTTCGGTTGGCTGCTCACCCTCTTCGGCAACCAGACCCTGCGCCTGGTTCACCACGCCCTGATGTGGCTCTTCGCCGCCTTCTTCGTCGTCCACCTCTACATGGCCATCCTGGCGGACGTCGAGGAGCGGAACGCGGCCATCACCGGCATCGTCAGCGGCGTCAAATTCGACCATACGTCCGACCATTAGGATGGTGTGACATCCGGGGGTAGGGGCGCACATAGGGGCGCACAGCCGTGCGCCCCTATTGCGCCCCTATCTGTTTGGAAACGACAATGGGCAAAACGTTGATCCTCGGCGTTGGCAACATCCTCCTCTCCGACGACGGCGTGGGGGTCCACGTGGTCCGTCGGCTGGAGGAGGTGGCGGAGTTCCCACCGGAGGTGGAGGTCATCGACGGCGGGACCAAGGGGATGGACCTCCTTCACTTTTTGGAGGGGGTCTCCCGCCTGATCATCATCGACGCGGTGGAGACGGGCGGGCCGCCGGGCACCCTCACCCGGCTGACCGGCGACCAGGTGCCGGCCTACCTCTCCATCAAGATGTCCCCCCACGAGATCGGCCTGCCGGATATGTTGTTCGCCGCCCAACTGCGGGACATCTACCCGGAGGAGGTGGTGATCCTGGGCGTGCAGCCAGCGACGACGGAGGTGGGGCTGGACCTCTCCCCCGCGGTGGCGGCCCAGGTGGAGACGCTGGTGGAGCGGGTCTTTGAGGAGTTGAAGCGGTGGGGGGTCCCCTTCCGGCGTCGGGACGGGCCTCCCCGGCCGGGCGATGAATCTTCTTGAGATAAGGCACCACGGAGGCACAGAGAGCACAGAGGATCATAAGTTTTTGAGAAATCTTTAGGTTACTCTGTGCCCTCTGTGCCTCTGTGGTTACACTTCCATCACCTCCCGCATCGCCTGCAGGGTTCGGTCGATGTCCTCGTCGGTGATCCAGTAGTGGGTGACGGCGCGGAAGCGGCCGTTCTCCCGTCCCAGGATCCGAACACCCCGCTCGGCCAGCCCGTCGACCACTTCCTCGGGGGTCCGGGTGGCTTCCTCGGTCAGCCGGAAGTAGAGGATGTTGGTGTGGACCGGGCCGACCTCAATCCCGGGGATCTGGGCCAGCCCCTTGGCCAGCCTCCGGGCTCGCTCGTGGTCCTCCGCCAGCCGCTGGGTCATCTTCTCCAGGGCGACGATCCCCGCCGCAGCCAACACGCCGGCCTGCCGCATCCCCCCGCCGACCACCTTCCTTGCCCGCCGTGCCTCGGCGATGAAGTCGGCGTCACCGCAGAGAAGCGACCCCACCGGCGCGCACAGTCCCTTGGAGAGGCAGAACATCACCGAATCGACCTCCCGCACCAACTCCTTCACGTCCACCCCCAGCGCGGCCGCCGCGTTGAAGACGCGGGCCCCGTCCAGGTGGACCTTCAGGCCGTGCCGGCGGGCCAGGCGGGCCACCTCCGCGGTGTACTCCGGGGTGAGCGGGGTGCCGTTGCACATGTTGTGGGTGTTCTCCAGGCAGATCAGCCGGGTCCGGGGGAAGTGGACGTTGTCGGGGCGGATGGCCGTTTCGATGTCCTCCAGCCGCAGCGTGCCGTCCGGCTGGTTGGGGATCGGCCGGGGGGTGATCCCTCCCAGCGCAGCCATCCCCCCCTGCTCGAACAGGAAGGTGTGGCTCTGATCGCCGACGATGGCCTCATCCCCTCGCCCGCAGTGGGTCAGCAGCGCGACCAGGTTCCCCATCGTGCCGCTGGCGACGAAGAGCGCCGCCTCTTTCCCCATCCGCTCCGCCGCCATCGCCTCCAGCTGGTTGACCGTGGGGTCCTCCCCGAACACGTCGTCCCCCACCTCGGCACGGTACATCGCCTCCCGCATCTCGGGGGTCGGGTGAGTGACGGTGTCGCTGCGCAGGTCGATGATCTTCATCTCTCCCCTCCTCAGGTGTTCACCACAGAGACACAGAGGACACAGAGGTTCGAAGGGCTCTCTGTGTGCTCTGTGTCTCTGTGGTTTTTCGCGATTATAGTCCCCGTTTTCCCTATGTCAACGCGCGTTCTTCCCACCTCGCTCCCGCTTCCTCCGCAACAACCGCTCGGCGAGGGTTTCCGGCTCCGGCGACGGAGGGGCCGGGGCAGGACGCTCCGGCGCGGGCGGGGACGGTTTCGGCTTCGGCGACGGAGGAGAGGGAGGAGGGACCTCCTCGGCGGGAGGGGCGGCCGTGGCCGAAGGAGTCCGCCGCTCGGTCCGCTCTTTGACCTGCAGGAGGCGCGCCACGGGGGAGGGGACCTCGGCAGCCGGGCGGGGCCGTCGCCGAGGGAGCCGGTGCGCCAGCCAGTTCCACATCCGCTCCAGGTCCCGCTGACCCAGCGCCAGCCGCCGCAGGGCGACGTCCACCGGCCACAGGATCGTCGCCAGCGTCAGGAGGAGCGGCCACAGGTCGCGGGGGACGCCCTCCCCCCGCAGGTCGTGGGTGAAGGCCTCGGCGGGCTCTGCCAGCACCCGCCCGCCCCCCGCCTCCGCCAGGCGGACCACCGCTTCGGGGTCCCTCTCCAGCGTGGCGTACTCCGGCGAATACCCCAGCGCCCAGCCGGTCGTCGTCCCCACCGCGCCGCCGTCCGGCAGCCGCCCGTCCAACCGCAACAGATAGACCCCCTCCGCCCACGGCTCGAAGGTCCCTTCGTACCGGCCCGGCGCCACCTGGGCCAGGTCCACCTCCGCCGTCTCCCCTCCCGGACCGACGACCCGCACCGTCCCTTCCATCCCGTTGACGAAGCCGCCCGCCTCATCCAGCGCGTCGACCACGACGCGGACCGTCTCCCCCTCCAGGCTCACCTGCACCTCCACCGGCAGGTCGGCCCGCTGCGCCAGGGCCCACCGGACCACCTGGGCCCAGAAGCGGCCGAACCCCTCCCAGCCGACCCACGGGGCGGCCCACCGACCCGTCGCGTCGGAGGTCCAGGCAACCGCCCTGCCCAGCCCGTACTGCCAGGCGGCCAGGAGCGGGTCGTCCTGGTGGGTGGTCAGGATCACCTGGGCAGCCGCTTTGGGCGTGGTCGCCACGTACCCCAGCAGCCGGGGCACCGCTTCGATCCCCTCCAGCATCGGGTTGGACGCGGTCTGCCGGGGGTAGAAGGGCTCCTCGACGATGTAGGACCGCATCGCCAGTTGGGTCTCCTGGGCGAAGATGGTCGGCAGGTCGGCGGCCCGACCGGTGAAGTAGAACCGCCCCCCGCCCAGTTGAGCGATCTCCTCCAGGAAATCCAGGTCCGGTCCCGCACCGATGGCGACGGTGCTGAGGGTGATGCCCTCTGCGGCGATCTCCTCCTCGACCAGTTCCCGTACTCCCCCCTGTCGCTCGGCGTCGGAGCCGTCGGCGAGGAGGAGGATGTGGCGGACGGTCCGGTCGGACTCCTTCAGGACATCCAAGGCAGTCCGGAGGGACTCGTAGACGTAGATGCCGCCACCGCCGGCCTGGAGCCGGGTCACCCGGTCGATCACCGCTTCCCGCTCGCTGCCCGGGAGGGGACCGATGACGTCAGCCGGCCGGTCGTCGAAGGCGATGACGGTGATCTCGTCGGCATCGTTGATCAGTTCGGCGACGCGGGCCGCCGCCTCCCCCGCCAACCGGATCTTCTGGACACCGTCTTCCTCCACCGCCATACTGCCGGATTTGTCGATGACGACGACGATGGACATCGGCGGGAACCGGTCGGGGTCGCGGACGGTCATCTCCACCGGCAACGTCTCCTCCAGCGGGGTGTCGAACCAGCCGCCGACGCCGTAGGCGTGGGGTCCGCCGACCGCCACCAGCCCCCCGCCCAGGTCGCGCACGTAGGCCTGCAGACCAGCCATCGCGCGGGGGGAGAGGGTCTGGGCCGGGGTGTCCACCAGGACGACCGCGCCGTAATTGGCCAGCGCGGCGGGGTCGGAGGGCATCGCGGCGGCAGATACCTCCTGAACCTCCATCCCGGCGACGCGGAGAGCCTCCCGCAGGGGGCGGGTGTCCGTCTCCTCCCCGGCGACCAGGAGGACGCGGGGCGGTCCCTCGACGCGGGTGAAGCCGGAGAGGACGTTGTTCTGGGGGAAGGTGTCGTCCACGGGGGTCAGGAGGACCCGGTAGGCGAGGAAGCCCGGCTCCCCAGCGGTCAGGGGGACGGCGAACCGGTTGGTGCCGGGGCTGAGGCGGACCGACTGGCGGGCCACCACCCGGTCGCCGGAGAGGATGGAGAGGGTCGCTTCGGTGGGTTCGGTGGCCTGGGCCACAACCCGGAGGGTGAAGGTCTCGCCGGGGTAGAGGCGGGAGGGGAGGTCGAGGTCGGTCAGCCAGGCCTCGGCCGGGACCGCGCCGGAGAGGTCCACGAAGTCCACCTCGACCCCCTGGGCGCGGGCCAGGCGGATAGCGGTTTCGGCATCGCCGACGGTGGACCGGCCGTCGGTGAGGACGACCATCCGGCGGGCGGCCCCCTGGGGGAAGAGGGCCAGTCCCAACCGGACCGCCGCCGCCAGGTCGGTCTGGTGGGTGCGGGGGACGGAGGCCACCTCGCCCAGGCTCCGGTCGGCGGACATCGGCCGCTCCACCAGCGCGTCCGCCCCGAAGACGACGACCCCGGCCCGGTCGTCGGGGCCCATTGAGGCCAGCGCGTCTTCCACAAAAGCCCACGCCTGCGCCTGCCGGGCCTGGGGGACGCTATCGGAGACGTCCACCAGGAAGACGACGGCCAACTCGTCGCCGCCGTGGATGGTCCGCACGCCCGCCAGGCTCAGGAGGATGAGGGTCACGATCAGGCAGCGGACCCCCAGCGCGGCCC
>DUEL01000028.1 GCA_011192125.1 Thermoflexia bacterium | reverse complement strand
CCGCGGGCCTGGGGGCTGTACGACTGGGTCTGGGCGACCCGCTTGCCGTCGCGTACCGCAGCGTCGGCGAGGAGGATGCCGGCGAGGACCATTCCCTGCCCGCCGGTGCCAGCGAGACGAATTTCGAACCGATCCGTCATTCCGCCACCTCCGCTCTCGCACGGTCGATGATCTGCCGGTAAAGGTGGGTGTACTCCTCCAGGTCGTCCCGGTCGACGAAGATGCCTCGGATGATTTTCCCAGCCAATTCCTCTTCCGGCAGTTTCTCCGCCTGTCGCCGGGTCACGCTGTTCTCCTTCAAGCGGCGCATCATGTCCGGAGCCTTCCCCCACCGGTTGAGCCGACCGATGGTGGTGTGGCAGTAACTTACGGCTTCGATTAAGGAGAAACCTTCCTTTTCAATAGCCCGGGCGATGTACCGTTGGAGTTCCTGCACGTGGTAGACGGTGCTGCGGGCGACGAACGTGGCCCCCGCGGCGACCGCCAGTTCGGCGATCCGGAAGTTAGGCTCGATGTGGCCGTAAGGCGCGGTCGCAGCCCGGGCTCCCGGCGGCGTCGTCGGCGAATACTGACCGCCCGTCATCCCGTAGGTGGCGTTGTTGACCACGATGGCGGTCAGGTCGATGTTGCGGCGTGCAGCGTGGATGAAGTGGTTGCCGCCGATGGCCAGTGCGTCGCCGTCTCCCATCACGACGATGATTTTCATCTCCGGGCGGACCAGTTTGAGGCCCGTGGCGAAGGCCAGTGCACGCCCGTGGGTGGTGTGCATCGTGTTGAAGTCGACGTACACCGGCATCCGACCGGTACAACCGATGCCAGAGATCATCGCCACGTCGTTCTTGTCCAGGTTCAGACTGTCTACCGCGCGGATGATCGTCCCCAGCACGATACCGATGCCACAACCAGCGCACCAGATGTTGGGGAACTTCTTGCTATGGCGAAGGTATTGCTCGTGCACTCGGGATTCTGGCTGTTTTTTCATATGTGTCCCTCTTTCCGATGCTCTCGACTGCGGACCTCTCTCCACGGCTGCGCGAAGAGCGCCCCTTTCATTCTATCATACCCTGAGGTAGGTGCAAGAACTTTGAGCGAGACGGCTTGCCTGGCACACCCTTGAAGGGCAAACTGGCGCGCTGCCTCAAAACCGATATAATGGGGCTCAGACATCAGCGCCAGCGAGGTGCAACGTGCGCTATCTCGTTATATCGGACATCCACGCCAACTTGGCCGCCTTCGACGCTGTCCTCGACGCTGCTGGTTCCTTCGATATGATCTGGTGCCTGGGCGATCTGGTGGGGTACGGGCCGGACCCCAACGAGTGTGTGGCTCGGATCCAGGAATTCGAGCATATCTGCATCGCTGGGAACCACGACTGGGCAGCATTGGGCAAGTTGGACCTGAACCAGTTCAACCACGATGCGCGGGTCGCCAACGCCTGGACGCAGAGGCAACTCACACCGATCGCCAGGGCGTATTTGGAGGCCCGGCCTACTCGACTCGAAGAGGACGGATTCCTGCTGGTCCACGGCAGCCCACGGGAGCCGATCTGGGAGTACATATTGGATATAGAGCAGGCGGCGGTCAACTTTAGCCACTTCGAGGCCCCCGTATGCCTCGTGGGCCACACGCACGTCCCCATCGGTTTCGTTCTGGACCGGGAACACGAGGATTACTACCGTCTGGTTCCTCCGTACCCCGAGCCGATCCGGCTGGCCAATCCCACGATGCGGATGATCCTCAACCCGGGGAGCGTCGGTCAGCCGCGGGACGGGGACCCGCGGGCCAGTTATGCGATCCTGGACACGGAGGCCAGGACGTGGGAGGTGCATCGCGTCGACTATCCTGTGGAGGTCACGCAGGAGCGGATGCGTGCTTACGACCTCCCGCTGCGGCTCATCCAGCGGTTAGCGGTCGGGCGGTAGCGGGAACCACCGGGGCTTGGCGGGCGTCTTAAAGGTGGAATCCCGACCGACCGAAAAGGAGGAAGAGTGATGAGAAGGGCTGGAACGTTGGTTCTGTTTCTGGCAGGGGTTTTGCTGTTCGCCGCCGCTGGGTGCGCCGCCCGCCGCGCTGCTGCACCGCCCGAACCGCTGATGGTAGAGCCCCCGCGAGAGGTCGCCGTCCTAGCCGAGGAAGGAGCGCCCGTCCCCGGGATGTACGAGGCAGGGGCGGACGCGCAGGCGGCCAGCGTCGCCGCTAACGTGGAACGGCTGGTGATCCGCACCGCCGACCTCGACCTAATCGTCCCGGATACCGAAGAGGCGCTAGATCAGATCCAGGCCCTGGCGGAGGAACTGGGCGGGTACGTGGTCTCCCTCAACACTTACCAGTATCAGGAGGGGGTCCAGGCCTCCGTCACCTTCCGGGTCCCGGCCGAGTCCTTCGGCATCGCGCTCGACCGGCTGCGGGACCTCGCCACCATTGTCCGGCGGGAGTCCATCTCCGGTCAGGATGTCACCGAGGAGTATGTGGACCTGCAGTCCCGCTTACGACACCTGCAGGCCAAGGAGGAGCAACTCCTGGAATTCCTCGATCAGGCGGAGGACACCGAGGCGGTGATGCAGGTATACGCCGAACTGAGCCGCACCCAGGAGGAGATCGAACTGGTGCGCGGGCGAATGCAGTACCTGGAGAACCAGGCCGCGCTGGCGACCATCACCGTCAGTCTGACGCCGGACGAACTGGCTCAGCCGTTGGAGGTCGGTGGGTGGAACCTGCCCGGCACGATCCGCAACGCGCTCGAACTTCTGCTGAACGTACTGGAGTTCACCATCAAGGCCCTCATCTACCTGGTCATCGTCGGCCTGCCGACCCTTCTGGTCGTCGCCGCCCCGATTGTCGGCCTGGTCCTCCTGGTCCGCTGGCTGATTCGCCGCTCCCGCAAGCCCAGGCCGTAGCTCTCAACCGTCGGGCGGGGTGGGGAGCGACCCGCCCCGCCCGACGGTACCGGGTCCCCACCTCTGAGCGCTGTTCCCCTCATAGGGCTGTGATTTTTTACCGCTCGGGTGTGCCTGAACTCCTGTCTAAACCCCAATCGTAAGGCCTTGACGGTTTTTCGTTTTTGGTGTATACTATACTCCAGTAGGGTATATATCAAATCGTTGGGCAGTGAGGAGGGAACGAATGCCGGTGTATGAGTACCGATGTAAGAAGTGCAACGCTCGATTCGAGAAGTTCGTTCGCTCGCTCTCGGCTCAAAACGTGGTTCAGTGCCCGCGATGCGGAAGCGAGGAGGTGGAGAAGGCGGTTTCCCTCTTCGGGGTGGGCGGTCGTTCCCGCTCCACCGCCTCTTCCTCCTGCACCACGGGCTCTGTCTGAGGGCTCCCCTAGAAGAGGCCGGGGGCCTCAAGGATGGAGGGAATGGGCATTCAAGATCCGGCGGTGAAGGCAGAACTGCTGAGGCGGCTGCGGCGCATCGAGGGCCAGACGCGGGGCGTGGCCCGTATGATCGAGGAAGGGCGCGATTGTCAGGAGATCCTCCAGCAACTAGCCGCCATCCGCTCCGCGGTCTATCAGGCCAGCCTCCGGCTGATGCGCTCGTTCGCCATCGAATGTATCCAGGCCTCCGAGGATTCGCCCGAGGAGGCGGTGGAGGCGCTGATCAAAGCGCTCTCCCGTATTTCGTGACGCGTGATCGTGATTCGTAAAAGGAGGTTTTTCCGATGGCTTTGCTGGACAACGATGTTCGTCAACAAGTAGTGGAATTCCTGAAGGACCTGGCTGGGCCGGTCCGCCTGGTGATGTTTACCCAGGAGTTCGAATGTGAGTATTGCGCCGAGACCCGGCAGTTGGTCGAGGAACTTGGCGAACTATCCGACCTGGTCTCCGTCGAGGTGTACGACTTCCAGGCCGACAAAGAGAAGGCGGAGGAGTTGGGGATCGACAAGATCCCGGCCATCGCCGTGATCGGCAAGGAAGACTACGGGGTCCGTTTCTACGGCATCCCCTCCGGCTACGAGTTCACCTCCCTCCTGCATGCCATCCGCACGGTGGCGGCAGGGGAGCCGGAGTTGAGCGAAGAGGGGAAGAAGTTCCTCTCCGAGATCGACCGACCGGTCCACATCCAGGTCTTCGTGACGCCGACCTGCCCGTACTGCCCGCACGCGGTGACGCTGGCCCATCAGATGGCCATCGCCAGCCCCCACGTCCGGGCGGATATGGTCGAGGCGATGGAGTTCCCCCACCTGGCCGTGAAGTACCAGGTGATGGGCGTGCCCCGCACGGTGATCAACGAGACGGTCCATCTGGAGGGTGCAGCGCCCGAGCCGATGGTGCTGGACAAGGTCCGGGAGGCCCTGCAGGGCACGGAGGGGTAACTCTATGGAGATCAAACCCCTGATCGCCGGTTTCGAGCCTCAGGAGAGGCCCGAGGGGGGTGAGGGAGAAAAGCCCGCCGTCTACGACGTGATCGTCCTCGGCGCGGGCCCGGCGGGGCTGACCGCCGCCATCTACACCGGCCGCGCCCGGCTGAAGACGCTGGTCATCGCCGGTCCTCTCCCCGGTGGGGAGCCGTCCAACACCGACCTGGTCGAAAACTACCCCGGCTTCCCCGAGGGGATCGCTGGAATGGACCTGGCCCAGCGGTTCCAGAGCCAGGCCGAGCGGTTCGGCGCCGAGGTCGTGTTCGACGAGGCGACGGCGGTTGACTTCTCCCAGCAGCCCTTCACCGTCCAGACCTACTCGACCACCTACAAGGGACGGACGGTCATCATCGCTACCGGCGCGGAGCCGCGTCGGCTGGGGGTCCCGGGCGAGGATAAGTTCTTCGGCCGGGGGGTCTCCACCTGTGCCACCTGCGACGGTTTCTTCTACAAGGACAAGCGGGTGGTCGTGGTCGGCGGCGGCGATAGCGCTATCGCCGAGGGGCTTTTCCTCACCAAGTTCGCCAGCGAGGTCATCGTCGTCCATCGTCGGAACCAGCTGCGGGCGACCAAAATCCTTCAGGAACGGGCCTTCGCCAACCCGAAGATGCGGTTCGTGTGGGATTCGGTGGTCGAGGAGATCCTGGGGGACGAGACGGTGACCGGCGTGCGGGTGCGGAACGTGAAGACCGGAGAGACCTCCGTCATTGAGACGGACGGGGTCTTCGTCTACATCGGGATGGTGCCCAAGACGGAACTCTTCGTCGGCCAACTGGAACTGGACAAGCAGGGGTACGTCGTCGCCGACCGGCATCAGCGGACCAACGTGCCGGGGGTCTTCGTCGCCGGGGATGTGCAGGATCCCAACTACCGCCAGATCGTCATCGCTGCTGGGACCGGCGCGGTAGCGGCAATGGAGGCGGAGCGGTTCCTCGACGAGTACTGGCAGACCCCCCACGAAGAAGCGGGGCCCTCGTAGGCGAGGTTCGCGGAATGGAGATCGGTCTGCTTCCCCAGACGTCTGAGCCTTACGATGTGATCATCATCGGCGGCGGTCCGGCCGGAGCTACGGCCGCCCTCTACACCGCACGGGCCGGTTTCCGGACCCTGGTGGTGGACAAGGGGCTGACCGCTGGTGCGCTGGGAATGGCCTCAAAGATCGTCAACTACCCGGGGATCCAAGAGCCCATCAGCGGCTCGGATCTGGTCCGGCGCATCCGCGACCAGGCCGCCTCCTTCGGGGCTGAGTTCGTCACCGATAAGGTGCTCCGTGTGAGTCTGAGGGACGAGCCTAAGCAGGTGTGGGGCGGGCGAGGGGTGTACCGGGGGCGGGTGGTGGTCATCGCCACCGGTGCGATGGGCCGAACCCGTCGTATCCCCGGTGAGGAGCGGTTACTGGGGCGGGGTGTCAGTTACTGCGCCACCTGCGACGGGCCCTTTTTCAGCGGCAAAGAGGTGGCGGTCGTCGGCAACAACGACGAGGCGGTTGAGGAGGCGCTCACCCTGACCCGCTTCGCCACCCGCGTCCACCTCCTCAGTCCCACCGCGGAACTTCAGTCCTCACCGGAGTTGACAGAGGAAGTGACCGCCCATCCCCAGGTGAGTCTCCACCTCGCCACCCGCGTGCGGGAGATCCTGGGGGAGGAGCGGGTCGAGGGGGTGCGGATCGCTTCTCGAGGTGAGGAGCGGATCCTTCCCGTCGCTGGCGTCTTCGTTTACCTCCAGGGAAACGTCCCGGTGACCGACTTTCTGGGGGACCAGTTGCCCGTCGAGGAGGGCGGCTGTCTGGTGGTGGACGAGAACTTCCAGACGCCGATCCCTGGGGTCTTCGCCATTGGGGACGTGCTCTGCCGGCATCTGAAGCAGGCGGTGGTGGCCGCGGCCGACGGCGTCCGTGCCGCAATGGCGATCGACCGCTACCTTAGCGGACGGGGGAAACTGCGGCCCGATTGGTCGTAGCCGCTTGACGGAGGAGAGCGTGGCACAGGACCGAAAGCGGAAGAAGCAACCCAGAGTGATCATCTTTACGACGCCCACCTGTAGTTTCTGCCGCGCGGCGAAGATGTACCTGCGACAGCGGGGGATCCGCTTCCGCGAGGTGGACGTCTCTCGGGATCAAGCAGCGCTGCGGGACATGGTCCGACGCAGCGGACAGCAGGGAGTGCCGGTCATCCAGATCGGCAACAAGATCGTCGTCGGTTTCGATCGACCGAAGATCGACCGACTGCTGGGTTTATGAACCACAGAGGCACAGAGAGCACAGAGGAATCATACTGAGAGAACTCTGTGTCCTCTGTGTCTCTGTGGTGAAAACAGAATAAGGAGGTATGATGAAGATCGAACCATTGGGCGCGCGTGTCCTGATCCGACCTCTGGAGGATGAACAGACCTTTGCCGGTGGCCAGTTGGTGTTGCCGGACACGGCGAAGGAGAAGCCCCAGCGGGGCGTCGTCGAAGCGGTTGGTGATGAGGAGGAGATGGTCACCGACCTCTCCGTGGGGGACAGGGTGATCTTCCCCAAGTACACCGGCACGGAGATCCGGCTGGATGGGGTGGATTACCTGATTATGGACGAAACGGACGTGCTGGCTCGTATCCGGGAGTAGCGATGGTGGTGGTCTGGATCGACGGGGAGCGTTGTCCGCCCTGCCTGCGTTGTCTGGCGGCGGTCGCCTGCCTGAACGGCGCGCTGGTGCAGGATGGACCGGGCTCGCTCCCCGTCCTCGATCCGGACCGGTGTTCCGGCTGTGGCTTCTGCGGGCCGGCCTGCCCGTATGACGCAATCGCCGAGAGAGAGGTCCCTGCGTATGCCTGATCATCCTTCCCCAGCCAAAATTCCCCGTGTGGACGATGTCCGCTGTCAGGCCTGTCGGCGATGCGTGGCGCGCAAGGTCTGCCGCTCGAAGGCCCTCGTCGCGCTGGACCCAGGGGAACCTCCCTTTGTGGACGGCAATCGATGCTATGGCTGCCTGGCCTGTGTGCCCGCCTGTCCGTATGACGCCATCGTCGTCTGACGCATGACGTTTGACGTGTGACGTTTGACGCAAGATGCGAGATGAGCACTGAGGACCGTCGGCTGGTTGAGCGATTGGAGGAGTTGACCACAGCAACCCGTGCCCTGGCCCGGGAGGTGGAGCGTCTCCAGCGGTGGCATCCCCTCGCCGGTGACATCCGCCACATCCTCTGGCGCAACTTTCTGCGGGGCGTGGCCTTCGGGCTGGGGCAGACGGTAGGGGCCGTGTTGTTGGTGGGGATCCTGGCATGGCTGTTGAGCCAACTGGAAGTGGTGCCGGTGCTGGGCGAATGGATCGCCCGGCTGTGGGAGGCGATCCGAACTGCTCAGGAGGGGTTGAGGTAACCCCCCGGAGAAAGGAGTGGAATGGGCGCGTCGAAGCGTCTGGTGGTGATCGGAGGGGTGGCGGCCGGGATGAGCGCGGCGTCGAAGGCCCGCCGCACCGATCCCGAGATGGAAATCCTCGTCTACGAGAAGTCGGGTTTCGTCTCCTACGGGGCCTGTGGCCTCCCCTACTACGTCCAGGGCATCATTGAAGACCACCACACCCTCATCGCCCGCACGCCGAAGCAGTTCGCCCGGCAGGGAATCCAGGTACACCTCCACCACGAGGTGACGGAGATCGACCCGGAGAGCCGACGGGTGCGGGTGCGGGACCTGGACGCGGGGCGGGAGTTCGAGATAGAGTACGACCGACTGGTGCTGACCACCGGCGGCAACGCTGCCCGCCCCCCGATCCCCGGCATCGACCGGGAGGGGGTCTTCACCCTGCGCCGGGTGGAGGACGGTATCGCGCTGCGCCGTTTCGTCGAAGGGAGGTCGCCGAAGCGAGCGGTGATCGTCGGCGGCGGGTACATCGGCCTGGAGATGGCGGAGGCGTTTACAGCGCGTGGCCTGGAGGTCACGGTGGTGGAGATGCTCCCCCAATTGGTCCCCAACCTCGACGCCGAGATGGCCTCGCTGGTGCGGGAGGAACTAGAGCGGAACGGGGTGCGGGTCCTCCTAGAGCACCGGGTGGAGGAGATCGGCGGAGGGGAGAGGGTCGAAGCGGTGATCGCCTCCGGCGAGGAGGTCCCGGCCGACCTGGTGCTGGTGGCTGTGGGGGTGCGGCCCAACGTCGATCTGGCCCGTCGGGCGGGGATCGACCTGGGGCCGACGGGGGCGGTGGCGGTGGACGACCGCCAGCGGACGAACCTTGAGGGCGTCTTTGCCGCGGGCGACGTGGCCGAAGCCCGCCACATCGTCACCGGCAAGCCGGTCTACGTCCCCCTGGGGACCACGGCCAACAAGCAGGGGCGGGTGGCCGGGGAGAACGCTGCCGGTGGGGACGCGGTCTTCCACGGCGTGGCGGGCACCGCCGTGGCGAAGGTGTTCGGTCTGGAGGTAGCCCGCACCGGCCTGACGGAGCGACAGGCCCGCGAGGAAGGGCTGGAGCCGCTGAGCACGACGGTCAAGGCATCCTCCCAGGCCCACTACTACCCCGGCGGCGGCCCGCTCCACGTCCGGTTGGTTTTTCAGAAGGACGGGCGTCTGCTGGGCGCGCAGATAGTGGGCAAGGGGGCGGCGAAGCGGATCGACGTCGTCGCCGCTGCCCTCCAGGCCGGGTGGGGGGTCCGGGACCTGCAGCGGCTGGACCTGAGTTACGCGCCCCCCTTCGCCCCGGTGTGGGACCCCATCCTGGTGGCAGCCAACGTGGCGGGGAAGGCGATCCGATGAGGGAGTACGACGGTATCATCGTAGGGGCCGGACCGGCGGGGGCATCCGCCGCCTACTGGCTGGGCGAGGCCGGGAAGCGGGTCCTGGTCCTGGAGAAAGAACGTCTCCCTCGCTACAAGCCCTGCGGCGGCGGGATCCCTAAGGCCGTCTTCGAGCGGTTCCCGTTCGATTTCTCCCCCGTGGTGGAGCGGGAGATCGGTCGGGTCCGGTTCCGCTTCCGGGACGGGCGGGAGGTGGCGGCCGACCTGCCGGGCAAGCCCGTGGCGATGGTGATGCGGGACCGGTTCGACTATCACATCCTGCGGCACGCCCGCGCGGAGGTGCGGGACGGATCGCCGGTGGTCGCGCTGCGGCAGGACGGGGACGGCGTGGAGGTGGAGACGGCCTCGGGGGAGACCTTCCGGGGCCGTTATCTCATCGCTGCCGACGGGGCCAACTCCCGCGTGGCGCGGTGGGTGGGGCTGCGGCGGGGGAGGCGGATGGGAGCCGCCCTGGAGGTGGAGGTCCCGGCGGACGACGCACTGGTGGAGGAATACCAACAGACCGTCCTCTTCCTCTTGGGCGTGCCGCCGCTGGGGTATCTCTGGATCTTCCCCAAGGCGGAGCACCTGTCGGTGGGGATCGGTACGTTCTTGGGGAAGAACTCGGCGATGCGGGAGATCCTCCGGCGGGAAATGGCCCGTCTGGGCGTCGACGTGGAGGGGCATCCGGAGCACGGTCATCCCCTGCCGATCTACCTGCGGCGTGAGCGGTTGCATCAGGGACGGGTGCTCCTGGCAGGGGACGCCGGGGGGTTGGTGGACCCGCTGCTGGGGGAGGGGATCCGCCACGCGATCGACAGCGGCCGGATGGCGGCGGAGGCGGTGTTGCGGGAGGACCCCGCCGGGTACACCGCCCGCGTGCAACGGACGTTGGGGACGAACCTCCGTTGGGGGCTGCGGTTAGCGAGGGTTTTCTACTATCACCCGGAGGCGAGTTTCGAGTTGGGGGTGCGTAACCCTCGGTTCCTGACCCTTTTCCTCCGCCTGTTCGCGGGTCAGACGACGTACCGGAGGATGGCCCTGTGTGCCCCGTTCGATATCCTGCTGGGCCTGCCTCGACGGCGCCCTGCTGTCCAACCTCGAGACCTGAATGGACCCTGAACCTTTGAACAGGAGGTACCTATGCTCAGCCGAAACTACCGTGACGTTCCACCCGAGCCCGCGGAGGAGGGAATCTCCATTCGCTGGGTGATCAGCAAACCAGAGGGAGCCCCTAACTTCGCGATGCGGGTCATCGAGTTCGCACCGGGGGCGGTCTTCGAACAGCATCAGCATCCTTTCGAGCACGAGATCTTCGTCTTGGAGGGCGAGGGGATCGCGATGGGGCCGGATGGGGAGGTGGAGATGCGCCCCGGCGTGGTCCTCTACATCCCCCCGGACGAGCCCCACGGCTACCGGAACACCGGCGAGGGGGTGCTGCGGTTCATCTGTGTCATCCCGCACCCGGAGTGACGAGTGGCGCGTGACGTGTGATGCGTGACGTGTGCTGGGTCGGGATCAAGCGTCAAGCGTCAAACGTCATACGTCAAGCGTCAAACATCTCGTGACAGGAGGGGGAAGTATGGCGACGGAGGCGAAGGTTACCTGGGTTGGGCCTGGGCTGCGGTTGGTGGGAGAGGCGTCCAGCGGCCCGGCCATCGTGATCGACCACGTCCTGCCGGGGGAGGAGCGGCGGGAGACGGGGCCGCGGCCGATGGAACTTCTGCTCATTGGGCTGGCCGGCTGCACGGCGATGGACGTCGTCTCCATCCTCCAGCGGATGCGCCAGCCGGTGGACGGCCTGGAGGTCCACGCCAGCGCCGAGCGGGCGTCGGACCATCCGAAGGTCTACACCCGGATCCACCTGGAGTACGTGGTCAAGGGGAAGGGACTCAAGGAAAGCGCGGTAGAGCGGGCGATCAATCTCTCGCAGACGACCTACTGTTCCGCCTCGGCGATGCTGAGCAAGACGGCGGAGGTCACGACCTCCTATCGGATCGTGGAGGAGGAGTAGGGCCGGAGGAGGCAGGGGGCGGGGAGTCCGTGTCCTTGGCCTCCTGCTTATGGAGAGGGGTGGAGCGATGAAACGCCAGGCGACCCGAATCGAGGAACTGGAGCGGCGGATCGCCGACCTGAAGGCCAGGTTGCCCAAACACTCCATTCCCCCGGCGATGATTCTGGAACTGGAGGAGTTGGAGGAGGAACTGGAGCGGGCGCGAGCGAGGGAGGAGACGATCCAATGACGGTGGCCTCTTTTGAGGGGAAGACGCCTCGTATCGGGGAAGGGACCTACGTTCATCCCTCGGCCGAGGTCTTTGGTGACGTGGTCGTCGGGCGAGGGTGCTGGATCGGTCCAGGGGTGCGGATCCGCGGCGACTACGGCCGCGTCGTCATCGGCGACTACTGTAGCATCGAGGACAACTGCGTCATCCACGCCCGGCCGGGGGAGCAAGCGACCATCGGTGATTGGGTGACCATCGGCCACGGCGCGGTCATCCACAACGTGGGGCGGATCGACGATTACGCCGTCGTCGGAATGGGCGCGGTCGTCTCCGACTGGGCGGTCGTGGGTCGGTGGGCGGTGATCGGCGAGGGGGCCGTGGTCCGGCAGGGGCAGGAGATCCCTCCCGAGCGCATCGCCGTGGGCGTGCCCGCTCGCGTGCTGGATCGGACGGTGGGCGAGGCGTACAAGGAGCAGTGGACCCGCTTCAAGCGGCTCTACGTGGACCTGGCGCGGCGGTATCCCGAGGGCTGGGTTCCGGTGGGTTCAGTCGAGCCGTCGGCTGACGCCGCGGACGGAGATGGATAGGATCGCTCCCGCCAGCCCGAACAGCGCCACGGCGTGGGGCCAGAGGATGGAGAGTGTCGCCCCTTTGAGCATCACCGATCGGATGATCACTAGGTAGTGGTACATCGGCACCGCCTGGGCGACCCACTGCAGGACCCCCGGCAGGTTCTTCACGGGAACCAGGAACCCGGAGAAACTGATGTCCACCATCGCTAGGATAAAGACGAGGAGGATCGCCTGCTGCTGCGTCCGGGCCCCTGCCGAGATCAGTACCCCCCATCCGATCTCGGCGACGATGAAGGGGAGGGTGAGGAAGAGGAGCAACAACACCGAGCCGCGCATCGGCACGCCGAAGACGTGAACCGTCACCCCCAGCAGGAAGATGAAGTTGACCACGCCGATGATGAAGGCGGGGATCGCTTTCCCCAGCACCAGTTCCAATCGGCTGAGGGGGGTGACGATCAGTTGCTCCAGCGTCCCCAGTTCCCGTTCCCGCGCCAGCCCCAGCGAGGCGACGGCGAGGGTGATCTGATAGATGATGAAGCCGACCTGCGCAGGGATGGCGAAGTAGCGGGTGTTGTAGGTGGGGTTGTAGTAGGTTGTGATCCGCAGGTCGATCGGCGGGGCGGTGGCGAGCCCCCGTGCCTGGAGTTGTTCCTGCTCATACTGACTGAAGACCGCGCTGACCGCTCCCGATGCGATCCCCCCCACCACAGCGTTCGAGCCGTCGATCAGCACCTGTACCTGCGGGGCACGGGCCGGATCGGCCAGATCCCGCGCCAGCCCCCGTGGGAAGACCACCCCTGCGTCGACCTTCCCCTGGTCCAAGAGCGTCTGTAATTGCTCCAGGTCGTCTACATAATAGTGGACCGCCAGCTCCTCCCGGTTGTCCAGATCGCTGATCAGCGCCCGGGTGACGGCCGACCGGTCCTGGTCCAGCACCACCACCTTCAGGTCTCCGATCCGCCGTTCGGTAGCCTGGGCCAGCAGGGCCAGCTGGATGAGGGGGAGCGTGAAGATGAAGGCGGTCATCAGCCGGTCGCGGGCGAACTGGATGATCTCTTTCCAGACCAGGTTCCACACCCGAAACGGCATCGTCTGTTACCCCAATTTCTTTCGGAAAAGGAGGAGGCTGACGATGAGCCCTCCGGTTCCCATTCCCAGCAACATCAGGGCGGGGAGCCATAGATCGCCGATCCCCAACCCTTTGAGGAACACAGACCGGCTGATGGTGATGAAGTGGGTGGCGGGCAGGCTGTAGGCGATGAGGCGGGAGACGAGATCACGGATGTCCACCGGGGCGATCAGGCCGGCGATGAAGAAACTGGGGGCGAAGAAGACGGTCAGCACCAGGAGCATCGTCGTCTGCTGGCTGCGGGTGAAGTTAGCGATGAAGAGGCTGAAGCCCATCCCCGCCAGTAGGTAGTCGGCGGCGAGGATCAGGTAGGCCAGGAGGTCGCCCCGGAACGGCACACGGAAGTAAAGGACCGCCACCAGCCAGGCCAGGACGACGCCGAGGAGGCCGCTGATCAGATAGGCGGCCGTCTTGCCGAGCAGGTATTCCGCGCCGCGGACCGGCGTGGCAATCAGCCCCTCGAAGGAGCCGGTCTCTTTCTCCCGCGCCAGAGCCAGGGCCAGCCCCAGGGCAGGCATCGAGAGCACGATAGCCCCCAGTCCTGGGACCATGCTCATCAGCGATTTGAGCGTCGGGTTGTAGCGGACCACGATCCGCAGGTCCAGTCCCTCCACACCCCGCGCGGCCGCTGGCTCTCGCCGGATGGCGAAGGCCGCGGTTCGTTGTTCCAGAGCGGCGGCGGTCTGGCTGGCGGCGATGGGGTCGGCTCCGTCCAGCGCCACCTGCACCTGGGCCGGCCGCCCGGCCTGCACGTCCGCCTCGAAGCCGGGGGGGATCACCAACCCCGCGTCGACCTCTCCCGCCGCCAACAGTCGGTCCATTTCGTCCAGCGAGGCTACCTGCGCGCGGATGCGGAGGTCGCCGTCGGCGGTGAGGGCGGCGACGTACCGCCGGGACAGCGGCGTCCGGTCCATATCCAACAGCGCCAGGTCCACTTGCTCCACGTCGAAGGCGAAGATGTGGGAGAGCAGGAAGAGGAGGAACGCCGGGGACATAGCCACCAGGAAGAACGTGCGCGGATCGCGCAGGATATGGCGGAACTCCTTCCGTGTGATAGCCAGCGCGCGATGGATGGACATACAGGTGGAATTGTAACACGAGGGGTGGGGAGCGCAAGGTTACACCGTTGAGAGAGTGTCGCATAAATCATCCAGGCGGGTAGAAAGGCACTCCTCCCGGGCAGGGGTATACTGTGAGTCGTCAAGCACAGTCCCCCCAAACCCAGGAGGAGCGCAGACCAATGGTACCACTGGTTCCTTCGTCTGTCCAGTCAGTCGAGCGCCGACCAACTTCTGAACTTCGCCCGAAAGGTCCTGGCCCTGGTCTATCGTCTCGCCTGTCCACGCTCTCTCCTCTCTGCTCGTGGGAGGCCTCCCACCAGGAGCTAGTTCTGGATTCTACCTTGATCGACGCTTTCTCCCGGCAGGACCTGGACGCCGCCTGGCACTTCGCCAAGCGGTTCGGGTACAAGGTCCATATGCTCATCTGCCGCGACGCCCTCCTCCCCGTGATGTTCCTGGTCACGCCGGCCAACCGGAATGATGCCCCCTGGGCTGTCCCGCTCCTGGAACTGTTCCGGCGCTGCTTCGCCCTCCCCGTCCGCGTCGTTCGGGCGGATGCCGCCTACTTCACCTGCTTCGTCCTCCGCGCTCGCCCGGTGATCGACATCAACCCCCGCCGCCGAGGCAAGAAAGCCCTCGCCACCTTGGCCTACATCAGCACGCCTGTTGGCACCTTGCTGAATTATGCGATACTCTCCATCTAAAGATACCCCAGTTCCCATGCTTTCTCCGGCGGAGATCGCCCGTCGTCTGGGTGTCTCAAAGCGTACCGTCCTACGGTGGATAGAGACGGGCCTTCTTCCTGCCTACCGCATCGGTACGCTGATCCGTGTACATCACGAGGATTTTTCGACATTTCTCGCACGCCACCGCACGATCCCGATGGCGGGTGAGAGCGATGACCGCGAGAAGTGACTTCCGCCTACTTGCTCGCCGCCGCATCCTGGCGGGGCTGGACGAGGTGGTGGCCCAGTGCACGGCCCAGGCCGGCCTCTTCGAACAGCGGGACACCGCCGCCCCTCTCCTCCTCACCGACGAGGTCGCCCGCTGGGTCCGCAACCTCTCCCTCGCCCTCTCCCGCTACGCCGAAGGGGAGTACGAGGCAGCCGCCGCCCTGGCCGACATCACCGGCGTTGACGAAACGTCCATCCTGCTGCAAACCGCGTGAGGAGACTGTGATGAGAACCCCACTCGACAAAAGCGCCCGGGGTACCGCACACCCCGGGCCGGGGCGGGCGAGCCCCGGCGAGGGTTCCCGCCCCATCCCAGTATACCACGGAAAGGAGCCCCGGCGATGGACCGTTTCACAGAACTTTTCCACGTTCTGAAGGCTGCCCTTCAGGAACGCGACCCCGGCTACCTCGCCTCCTGGTGGGTCTGGGTCCGGGGACGGGTAGATCCCGACACCCGGTACCGTCTCACCGGGCGCGGGGAGGCTCTCCTGGGAGTTGGCCTCAACGAGCGCCAGCAGGCCGCCATCGAACTGGTCAGGGCCCGCGGGCGGGTGACCAACGCCGATGTCCGGGCTGCCTGCCCTTTCTGGTCCCCGGAGACCATCCGCCAGGACCTCCGCCAACTGGTCGACCTTGGGCTCCTGGAGAAACGGGGTGCCAAGCGGGGCACGTACTACGTCCTGCGGAGGTGACCGATGGAACACCGGCCCCGCTGGGAGGGTGAGGTCCTGGTGCCCGCCGGGCAGGCGTGGCTGATCGGCTTCGGCGTCGGCCTGGGCAGCCTGGCCCTCTCGATCCCCCTGGCCATCTGGCAGCACTGGCCCTGGTGGGTGCCCCTCGCCGTGGCGGTGGGCCTGGCCTGCCTGGCCTTCGGCATTGCTGCCGTGCTCCTGGTCCTCGACCACCGACGACTGCTGTGGGCCTGGGAGGAGGCGGTGCGGTTCGACCTGGACGGCGACGGGGTGGTCGGGGAGCCGGAGTCGGAGAAGGCCCTCACCCCCGAAGAGCCCCGCTTCGCCTACGTGAACGACCCGTATCGCAGGCGGCGGCTGCTGGCAGCGCGGGATTTCCGGTTCTTCCTGCGGGAGGCGTACGACGGTCGGGGGACGACGTGGCGGGCGTGGGATGGGGTGGTGCTGCCCAGCGGTCGGCGGGTGACCCGGCCGCTGTGGGAGGAGTACACGGAGCGGTTGCTGAAGGCGGGGCTGGCGGTGCGGGACTACCCCACCGCACCCCTGCGGCTGGTCAGCGAGTATCGAGATGCATTAGAGGCGTTTAGGGAACTGCTATGAGGGGATCTATCGGCGGTACACATCCCGCCGGTGACCGACGAGGTGAACCGTGATCCGTCGATTCTCTCGATCAACGGTGTATAACACCCGGTACGGGCCCACCCGAAGCTTGTACACACCGCGCCATTCGCCCCGTAGCGGCTCCGGAGTGACCTGCTCAAAGTTCTCCGCCAGCCAGCGCATCTTGTCGAAGATCCGCTGGGCCACTGGCCGGTCCAGTCTGGACAGGTCCTCCACAGCCTCGGGCAGCCATTCCAGTTCGTACATCCTACCACTCCAGCCCCAGCCGCTCCGCCACCTCGTGGGCGGGGATGCCTCGCTCTCCTGCTTGCTCCCTCGCCAGCGTCCGCCGCAGCCGGGCCTGGACCTCTTCTCGCAACACCAGCCCCTCGTCCGGATCGCCCAGCAGTTCGAGCAGTTTCTCCTCCACTATTTGCTCGACGATCTGTCGGAACTCCTCCAGAGACAACTCACCGACGGTCATCGCTCACCCCTCCTGCTTCCACCCCGATGGAAGCCTGATCTTCGGAAGTCATCATACACCGAAGGTCCAGACCTGTCAACGTGCAGCGGATGGTGCGATCAGGTTGTGTGTGCTGTGTTGTGCTGTGAACGACACAACGACACAAGGGGGAGAGAGGCTCGGGGTGGGGGAGGGGAGCCGCAAAGGAGGTGACGATGCACATCATCGCCGTTGGGAACCAGAAGGGAGGTGTGGGGAAGACGACCACCGCCGTCACGCTGGCCCACGGGCTGGCGGTCAAGGGGAAAGAGGTCCTCCTGGTCGACGCCGACCCGCAGGGCCACTGCGCCGTCTTCCTCGGCCGACCCCAGGAGCCGGGGCTGTTCGACCTGCTGGTCGCCGAGGCTCCGCTGCGGGACGTGGTCCGCACGACCGGCCGGTCCCGCCTCTGGCTCCTCCCCGGCAACAAGCGCAGCAGCACCGCCGCCGCCGTCCTGGAGGCAGAACGGGCCGGGATCGACACCCTCCGCCAGGCGCTGATCGGCCGGTTCAACGGCAGCGCCCCGGACTATGTGGTCCTCGACACCCCGCCCTCCATCGGCGCCGGCGGTCTGCAGGAGATGGCCCTCTTCGCTGCCGACTCCGTCCTCATCCCCGTCGCCGTCGATTTCGCCGCCGTGGTCGGTGCCCTCCAACTGGCGGAGACGATGAAGCGGCTGAGGGGCCACGGCTGGCAGGGGGGCATCCTCGGGGTCCTTCCGACCTTCTACGACGAGCGGACCCGCGAGAGTCGGGAGAACCTGGAGGAACTGCGCCGYCGSTTCGGCGAGTTGGTCCTGCCGCCCATCCACCGGGCGACGGTGCTGCGGGAGTGCWCGGCGGCGGGGSRGACSATCTTCGAGTTTGCGCCRARGTCGCGGGCGGCGGAGGAGTACGCGAGGTTGGTRTGGGAGGTGYTSGATGKSACSAAGAAGRGRTAGGCAGGAYCTGTCYGCCTAYGTGGAGGCGGAGGAGRCSGTRGAGGTGCTGGCCCGGCGGCCGTCGCGGRCSMGGCGGAAYCGGTCGTGGGARRCGCGGCARCGGMGGGCGGGGGTAGTGGTCACCTACCGGGGCATCCCGCCGGAGTTGCAGAAGCGGCTGAAGCGGGTCGCGGAGGAGCATTCGGTGCCGGTGGGGGAGGTGGCGCGGCGGTTTCTGGAGCACGGGCTGGCCGCCTACGAGGCCGGGGAGTTGGTGCTGCGGCCGGTGCTGGTGCCGGGTCGGTTGACGCTGTACCCGGAAAGTTTCGAGGATCGAGGGAAAGGGAGGTGAGGTCCCGATGCCGCCAGCGGGGGTGTCAGCGGGCCACTTACAGGGTGCTTACACCCCGCTTACGGTGCCGCCAGCGGCGGGGTAAGCGGCGATCGCTCTATTTGGCCCTCTGAGGCCCGTTTTGAGGAGGAGAGGTATCTCGATATGGCTCCGCCGAACGTGGTCTCCAGAGCGGCTCTGGCGAAATGAGCAGGCAACCGCCTGTCTTAATCAGTTCGCAAGGAGGTAAAGATGTCCCAGCGTGTGAACAACCTGATCCCGCCCCACGACGTGGAGGTGGAGGAAGCGCTGCTGGGATCGCTGCTGGTGGACCCCGAGGCCATCCCTCGGGTTGCCCCCGTCCTGGAGCCGGAGGACTTCTACGTCCGCCGCAACGGCTGGATCTACGAGGCGGTCCTGACCCTCCACGAGCGGCGGGAGCCGGTGGACTTCTTGACGCTCTGCGGTGAGTTGGAGACGAAGGGGCGGTTGGAGGAGGTCGGCGGGCAGGCGTACATCGCCCGGCTCGTCGAGGCCGTCCCCACCGCCCTCCACGCGGAGGCGTACGCCCGCCGCGTCCGCGAGGCCGCCGTCCGCCGAAGGATGCTCGAGGCCGCCGTCCTCACCGCCCGCCTGGCCCACGACCTCGATACGCCGCTCGATGAGGCGCTCTCCCGGATCGAATTGGTCCTCCTCGACCTCCGGGGCCGTATCCCCCACCAGGACCGGCTCCAACCCCTCTCCCGCCTCGTCCCCGACCTGTACGATGCTGTGGAGCAATACCACACCTCCGGTCGGCCCCCCGGCATCCCCACGGGTCTTCCCGACCTGGACCGTCTCCTCGGCGGGGGCCTGCGCGACGGGACGC
>DUEL01000027.1 GCA_011192125.1 Thermoflexia bacterium | reverse complement strand
TGGCGATGGCGAAGCGCTGCACGCCCTCAGCGCAACATAAGAGGCGGTGGGCCGTGCTCGCCAGCCGAGCCGGATCGGCCATTTTGTCCCGGAGGTCGGCGACGACCGGCACCCGGCTGCGGCGCAGGGCAGCGTAGAACAGACGTCCCCGATAGCGGGTGTGAAAGTGGATCAGGTCGATCCGGTAGCGCTGAACAAAGGAGGGCAAGCGTGCGGCAAACCACAACTGGGTCCACACGTAGGTTGCGGCGTGGCCCAACCACCGGCGCTGAGGGAGGCTGACGCGAGCGGGAAGGAGGCGCAGCACTTCCAGTTTGCCCTGCCGCTGGCGGCGAGGTAGCCCAGGCAGATGTTCCGTCAATACGATCAGTTGCTCGATCTCCTCCCGCCGAGCCAGTCGGGGCGTGACGGCGCCAAAGTACGTCGCAGCCCCTCCGACGGCGGGAGGATAGAGGGCGGTGATAATCAATGGTCGCATAACTGCACCACCTCGCTGGCGAACATGCTCGGGTATCTCGAAAGAAAAACGCACAGCCCTTCGAACGTGGCGAACCCATCCGCCACCCTCATACATATGGGATGGGCCAGAACCGTAGCGATGCCGCCGGCCCGAACGATTCGCTCCACCTGACGACAGACCCGCTCCAACCACTGTCCCGGGAAGTAGGAAGGTCCCTGCTCCACGAGGTCGGCGCGATCGGGGGTGCGAGCGCCGTGGTAGAGGTGCTCGTGGTCTGGCAGAGTGTTGATCGGCAGGATTACGACGCCGGATGGATGACGTCGGGGGTGGAATTGGTCCATCTGCACCACGTCCGACCAGACGACGATGCCGGCTTCGGCCAGCAGACGAGGGGTATGACGATCACAGCGGTAGGCGTGGTTGCGCCAGCTGCGCACAGATTGTCCGGTGATCGTTTCAAGGATCCTGCAGGTTCGGCGGATCGCCCTCCGCTGGAGCGCAGGAGGGCCGTGGGGTGAGCCGATCACCCGGTTCAGGAGGCCGTGCCACCAGCGGGGTCGGAGGGCATCCCATCCGTGGCCACCGACCTCCACATTCTCCATCGCGGCCAACCGCCCCGCGCTCTCCCCCTCCTCGACAGCGGCTCGGCCTGTGAGGAACAGGGTGACTTTGAGGCCGTAACGGGCGGCAATGCGGGCATACTCCACGGCCAGAGCCGTCTCGCTAACCGTGACGAAGCGCTGATCAGCGGAGCCGATGGCGTGATGTACGTCTCCGGTGAGGACGATCATCTCACTGCCCCAAAACGTAGTGGACGGCCCGCACAAACGTACTGCAAGCCCACTCTACCGTGTAACTGGAGATGATCTCCCTGGAGCGAAGGCCCATCCTTCGGCGGAGCGGTTCGTCGAATAACAGCTTCCCCAGAGCATCCGCCAGGGCGTCCACATCGCCTGCGGGCACGATCAGGCCGTTATCCCGCACCAGGTCCGGAGCGCAGCCCGCGCTGTCTGTCGTGATAATGGGCAGGCTGAAGACCATCGCCTCGTTCACCACCAACCCCCAGGGATCGTGCAACGTGGGAAGGACAAAGAGGTCCGCGGCTGCGTACCAGGCGGTCTTACGGGAACCTTCCAGGTACCCCGGAAACCAGATGCGGTCATCACCGGCGGCTAGTTGCCGCAGCGTTTCTTCTTCTGGGCCGCTTCCCACCAGCACCAGCAAGTCGTCTGGCCCTGCCACTTGCCGAAACGCCCGGATAAGTAGGTCCATCCCTTTGCGCGGCACCATATAGCCGACGGTGAGAACGACGGTCCGCCCCTCCACGCCCAGCGCCCGCCGATCTGTCGCGGGCGAGGGAAGAAGAGCCTGCGGGACAACCTGGGTGCCTGTGAAGATTCGCTCTGCTGGAACATCCAGCCTTATCAGATACTCCCTGGTGGCTGTTCCATAGGCCACGACGGCCGCCGCGCGGCGGAGGAGCCCGTGTCTGTAGCGGGCGTAGAGCCCTCGCAGCCCACGGCCGCTGCGGGCAAACTGGTCCTCCCCGGGAGTGATCCCCGTCCAGACAATGAGGGGACGCCGCCGGGCCCGCGCGACTATCCACAGGACCAACCCGCTCAGAGCCGTCTGCCGATTGTCGCCCAGAATGGCGACGTCAAAGTCAATACGCCGCAAGCGGGCTAGCAAGTCAGGGTGGAGAATCTGCACCGCTCCCCCCAGCCGGACCCGGCGGTGAGGGAGGAGGGTGAAACGAAAGGTGTACTCCGCCGGGGAGACCCTCCACCGACGGTCTGCCGTCCTCTCCCGGGCGAAGAGGACGTGCAGGTTGATCTCCCGCGCCAACTGCTGGAAAAGGGGCAGTCGGTAAGGGGCGACGGTGTTAGTGAAAAGAAGGACGTCCACCATCGTTCAGGTCGGTATGATCACAACGGTCTGCCACCCACATGCAGGGCATCGAGCATACCCCCCACCGATCTCCAGAGGTCGGTGGGCGCAGGAGGGACATTGCATCAGATCTGTCAGATCGACAACGCGGCGGCGGAGGATGGGGAGACGGGGCAAACGACGCAACAGCCCACCTATCACACTGCCTAACGCTCCTGTCAGCAAGTCGATGGCCTGGCGGGACATGCTGCGCGGAGGTACAAACCGGGCGACCTTCTCTGCATCCCAGGGCTTCCCAAACCAGGCCCGGCGTTCATCGTCGGCGGGATGGACGGCATAGCGTATTTTCCCTCGCCACTGATGACGCACGTAGAAGAGATCAGCATAGCGACGGATGAGAAGCCGGTACTCGGGACTGTACCGATTCAGCCTTTCGAACAGACACCCAAAGGGAATAGAGGAAGCACCTGTTGGCTTGCGCATCAGGAGCAGCTCGCCATCGACATCCAGCACACACCAGCGGTGATAGGCGCGAGTGGGATGGAGGTACTCCCAGATGAGGCTGGGGGCCTCGATGTATCCGGCTCGGGCCACCCGAGTGACTTCCTGGAAGAAAGCCGCTGGGTCCCTCAGATGCTCCAACACGTGGCGACAGATGGCGTAATCGAAGGCGTGGTCTCTGAAAGGCAACCGTTCCGCGTCGGCCTGGACGAAGGGGCGATCGACCCTCAGCCGTCCCCCGCGCTCGACGTCCTCCAGATATTTGTCCGTCAGCACGTCGGCGCGAGGGTGGGGACGGTGTCCGCTTCCGATCTCCAGGACCAGCGCATCTCGAGGAAGGACCAGTCGGGGGGTGATCGGTTCCAGGGTCATCCGTCTTCTCCCAAGAGCTCAGTCCAAGTACCCCAGGGCGGACAGCCGGTTGGCGATCTCGGCTTCATCCTCATCGGTGTAGACGGTATCGGCGTGGGAGCCAGCGGGGCGGTGAGTGACGGAGCGGCGGGCCGGTTCGCTGTCAGGGGCCAGGAGGTCGTCAAGCACGCGACCGTCCACATCGTCGGGGATCGGCAGTCCCATCACGTGCAGGATAGTGGGGGCCAGATCCAGGATGCGGGTGCCTTCGACACGGCCTGTGGGGGCGAAATCTGGTCCCCAGGCCAGGAACAGCCCTTCCGGCACATTGTCTGCGGCCCACTTCTCGGGCTCAGCGAAGACGTGAGGGTAGCCGACGCCGCCGCTGGTGTGAACGCCCGGCCCCTGTTCGAAAATCAGATCCGGGGCCTGATCTAGGAAAGGACCGGCGTAGACTTCTTCCCGCCGCAGCACACGGGCGACGACAGGCCGACCTGTGCGGGGGTTGCGGAGGGCGGCCAATCCGGCGGCGATCTCCTCCCGCAACGGTTCGTAATCGGGATGGTCGGGTGGCAGGAGCAAGTAGATCGGTCCCTGGCCGCTGGCCACGGCTCGGCTGCGCTCCCAATCGATCCGCTCGGCCTTGGCCTCCTTATCGAAGACGCTGCCGGTGACCGGCAGGGCGTGTTGGAGGCGAGAGGGAATCAGCCGCCGCAACAGGGGGGCCAGGCCCGACCGCCGCGCCAGTCCGGCGAGCCGTCGCCGGTCCAGCCCCCAGCGGCCCAGGCGGGAGGTCACAGCCGGGAGGTGGACCTGCAGGTAGCCCTGCTGGGCCAACCAGGTATTGACATAGAAAACCGTGTCCACCGGTGCGCAGCCGTGGTCGGACATCAGTAGCAGGTTGTAGCCCTTTTTGGCCGCGACCCGGCGTAGGCGGCCCAGGTTACGGTCGATCAGTTGCCAGCCAGCCAGGGTCGGTTGGGCCCGGTACCAGAAGTGGTGGAGGACGTTGATATAGAAGATAGTGATGTGGAGAAAGTCAATGTCCTCGTCCAATAGATCGAGGGCGACGTCGAAACGGGACTGCATAACGGAGAGGAGTTCCTCGAGCCGCGCTTCCACCTGCCGGGCGCTGCGCAACACGTCGGTGGGGTGGACCCGGTAGTTGTACCGCTCCTGCAGTTCACCTTCCCACTCCGGGGGAAAGGTGAAGCCCGTGTCCTCGGCCCCTGGTCCCCCGGCGGCGAAGCGGCCGTTCTTGATGGGAGATGGAGGGTATCCCGAAGGGAAGTTGACAACGGCCACGCGGCGACCGGCGTCAGCCAGTTCATCCCAGAGAGGGCGAGTGTGGAAATCGCGGGCCGTCGGGTAGCGGATGGTTTGTCGCTCTCGGTCGATGATCTCCCACCAGAAGACCCCCAGTTTAGCCGGGTTGCGGCCTGTGGCGTAACAACGCCAGTTAGGTGAGGTAACGGGAGGGAGACAGCTTGTCAGGGGTCCCCAGGCGGACTCTTCTCGCAGGGCGGCGAGGTTGGGCAGCTTGCCCGCCTCGATCCAAGGCTCCAGCAGAGGCCAGTTGGCTCCGTCCAGGCCTAACACGATCGTTCGACTCATCCTCTTTCCTCCAAAAGCCGTCGATAAAGGTCCACGTACCGGTCAGCGATCACGTCCAGGGAGTAGCGGTTCTCGACGGTCCGACGAACGGCTGTGCCCAGCCGGCGACGCGTGTCGGCGTCCCGTGCTAGGGAGATGACGGCCTCTGCCAGAGCGTCGGCATCGTCCACAGGCACTAAATAGGGGCGTTGCTCCGGAGGGGCCATCTCTTCCACACATCCTAGCCGGGTGGCGACGAACGGGAGGCCACACGCCATCGCTTCCAACAGGGCGTTCGGCATACCCTCGCTGCGGGAGGGAAAGGCAAACAGGTCGGCGGCCTGCAGATAGGGCGTGGGATCGGCCACCAGGCCTGTGAAGCGAGTGCTCTCCGCCGATAACTCATCCTCCAACCGCTGAACATAGGCCTCATCGATACCCCAATGCTCCTCCTGTGAGCATGGGCCCACCAGGAGCAACCAGGCATCAGGACAGGCACGCTGCACCTGTGTCCAGGCCCGGGCCAGGATGTGGACGCCCTTGCGGTGAATCATTATGCCGACGAAGAGGACAATGAAAGCCTCTGGAGGGAGGCCCAACCGCTGGCGCAAAGCCGCACGCTCCTCCGGGGAAAGAGGACGGAAGTGGTCGGTGTCCACCCCGTTAGGGATGTAAACCAACCGGCGGGCGGGCCAGCCAGCGGCACGGACCGCCGAGGCCATCTCCTGGCTGGTGGCGACGAGGACGGTGGACAGGCGAAGAAGGTGGGACTGAACACCGCCCAATTGACGGCGGGCGATGGAAGCAGGGTCGTCGTGGCCCAGCAGGGCGATCTTGGCGATAGCCGGTTTCCCCGTCAGCCGCCCTGCCAGAAAACCAGCGTAGGCGTGATGGTGAACGGCGTGGGCGTGGATGAGATCGTAAGCGCGACGGCGGATCAAGAGCAGCCGTAACAGACGAGCGTAGAAAGGGAAAAGCCCGATCCCCTCCCGTGAGGGCAGCGGCAGACGTATGACCGGGATCCCCTCGACCCGGTCGGCGGTGGCCCCCCGAGCCCGATGCCCGGTGATGACGAAGGCGGTCACGCCACGATCGGCCAGTTTGTGGCAGAGGTGCAGAGCATGACGGGCACCCCCGCCATAGTCAGGAGGAAAGCGAGTGGTGAGCATTACGACGCGAATCATTGAGTAAGCACCTCAATAGTGCGCTCAGCCATCCTGCGGGCCGTGAATTCCGCCAGCACGCGCTCCCGTCCCTGCCTGCCCAGAGTCTCTCGCAAAAGGGGGTCCTCAATAAGGGTGAGCAGTCTCCGGGTGAGATCATCGTTGTCCAGCGGGTCCACCAGAAAGCCCGTTCGACCGTCTATAATCGCCTCCGGTACCCCGCCGTGCCGCCCGCCGACGACAGGCAGCCCGCGAGCGGATGCCTCGATGAAAGCGAGTCCGAATCCCTCCACGGTCTCCCCTTCCTGTCGGCTGATCATCACATATATATCTGCTGCATCGTAGTAGTGATTCAGTTCTTCCTCCGGCACTCGGCCGACAAAAGTGACGTGCGCTTCAAGATGGAGATCCTTGGTGAGCCTGACCAAGCGTTCCTTGTCCGGCCCATCGCCAACGACGAGATAATGCACCTCTCGGTGAAGTGGGACGATCCGGGCCAGGGAGCGCAAAACCTGATCGTGTCCCTTGCGGCACACCAGCCGGGCAACGGTGAGAAGGATGAGCCGGTCGGCTAAGCCCAACCGTTCCCGTAAGCGTTTTACCGCCCCCTCATCGGAGGGAGTAAATCTTTTGTGGTGCAGCCCCGGATAGACTACGTACAACTTGCTCGAGGGGACAAGGGATACGCTTTGTAACAGGCTCCTCGCAAACTGGCTCACGCAGATCAGCCGCTGGGCTCGCCCTATAGCCTGCCAGAAGAGCCAGCGCCGCAAAGCCCCCGCGAGTCCACGTGTGGACGTGTGGTGCTGTACGTCGCTCCCGTAAATGGTGAGAGCGTATGGGAAGCGGTAGAACAACCCCAAAAGACCGAGGGGGGCAAAGGAAAAGCCGTGAGTGGCCAATACATAGTGGGGTCGGCATGTCCGGATTTCCCTGTACAGTCGATATGCATCGACAAAAGAGCGGAAAGGGCCACGGCTCCGGGGGGAATATCGAACCTCTACCCCTCTGACGACTTCGTCGGCTCCTTCAACGCTTCTGGGAATGAGTACAGTCACCTGGTGTCCCATCTCCACCAGGCCATCGACTAGGGTGGCACAGTAGCGGCCGATGCCGCCGACCAGCGGCGGGTATTCATAGGTAAACAGTAACAGCCTCATTCCAAATATCCCAAGCCTTTCAACCGTTCGAGGATCTCTTCAGACTCCTCCGGGGTAAGGTTCTCTCCCGCTGTCATCGGGTAGCCCAGGGGTTCCATCTGAACAGATTGAGGAGGTTGGTCCTCGACGAACTGTGGCTCCAGCAGGTCGGTCAACACCCGCCCATCCATATACGAGGGAACGGGCTGGCCTCCCAGATAGAGGATGGTGGGGGCGATGTCCTGTAACAGTGCAACGGAGCCTGCATAGTTTGACCGCACGCCCGCCCCCTTGAGCAAGAGGATTCCCTCTCTACGATGACTGCCCGACTGAATCAGGTTACGATAGAAACAGTGAACCTCGTGAATGATCGGCTCCCCATAGTTTGTGGCGCGGGATCCGACGTAGGCGTAATCGGCCCATTCGACAACTATATCAGGGGCATAGTCCGTGTAGGGACCGTGGTATAGTTCCTCCTTACGCCAGGCGCGCTTGACCGCCGGTTGGCCTGTTGCCGGGTTGATCCACTCCTCCAGCCCTCGACAGATCGCATCGCGCACCTGCTTATACTCCTCACCCGGCGCAACGATACCCAGGGGCTCCCGTCCCTTCAGATTGATGTAGATGTTGCCGTAATGACCGTGCGCGAACGCTTTGGTCTGGGTCCACTCAATGGGCTTCTCCTCGTAAGCCGACCTCCGCCTGCGGTGCTGGCTGTAGGTTCGGAGCAGGGGGCGAAGCAAAGAACGAGGCAACAAGCGCTTCGCCCAGTCCTTCAACAGGCGGGAAGGACGGTTGGGAGAGCAGAGCCTCATCCACCCGTTCTCGATCAGCCATCGATTCAGGTTCAACTCTTTGTACCACGGGCCAAAGCCATGATCGGAGACGACCATCAACATGTCCGAGGGCTCCATCTGGCCAACCATCTCCCCCACGAACCCGTCTAAGACGCGATATATGTCCAGGATGGCCGTGTGGGCACTCGTTTCACCCGGCCCTGGATAAGCAGGATGAGAGGGATCGAGATAGTGCCAGAAGAAGTGCTGGACCATATCCGTCACGGTGAAGACGACCACGAGGAGGTCCGGAGAATAAGTTTCCTGCAAATAACGGACCGTTCGGATGCGCGTGTCCACCATCCTGTGTAGGAGGGCAAGGAACCCCTCCTCGGAGATGTTCTTCAGGCTCCTCTCAGCGTGATAGGGGTCCACATCGACGATATACTTACCGACCCGATCCCTCACTTCCTCAAAAAGGTTCGGTGGGAACATATAAGGCCTGCCTGAGGGGACGTTACGTCCTGCGATGACGAAACCGTTGACCGGTTGGGGCGGATAAGTGGCGAAGACGTTGACGATTCCTACTCGCCACCCGGCATCGCTGAAGAACCTCCAGAAAGGAGGAACACGTAAAGAGAAGGATGTCACCGGTGTGGTGGGGATATGTAGGTCCGACTCTGTGAACTGGTAAATCCCGTGTTTACCAGGATTGACCCCCGTCTGGAAGGTCGCCCAGGCCTGCGGACTCATCGGAGGTACAGTGGAAAGAAGGACCGCACGCGAACCTTCCTCCACCAGGCGAGCGAAATGGGGCAACTGTCCCTGCTCCATCCAGGGATCCAACAAGTCGAAGGTAGCCCCATCAAAGCCGAGGATCACGATCCTACCCATCCGACTCTCCCTGCTCACCCGCTCCGCCCCGGTGCGAGCGCACCAGGCAGTCCCAGAAGAGCCGGGCGTTTTGAAGATACTCCCGACCCTCCAGCAGAAACGATATACTGAGATATATGGACGTGGCAACGGCCCCTTTGGCGAGCATCAAGACCCCATCATGGTGAAGGGAGACGAAAGCGACAAACCCTAAGACCGTCACGGCCCCAAGCCCCAGGCCGAGCGTGGGGACGAGGAAGAGACGGAGGAGTGAAAAATCCACAAATTTCTTTACAGCGCGAAAGAACAGGACAAGTCCTAAGAGCAGCACTAAATCGGCCGCCAAGGCCACCCCGTTGATCCCATACAGATAAGCCAGGATGACCACGGCTGGAACGAAGAACGCTGCCCGTGCTGCCTGGATTCGGGAGTTGATCTGAGGATACCCTAGAGCGCTTATCAGGTTGCCACACACACCGGCGAGGGGGTCGAGCAGGGTATAGACCAGCATTAACTGGAAGGTGGCGACCATAGGCAACCATTGGCTACCCAGAAAGATGCGGACAAACTCCGGCGCGATCAAGGCAAAGGTGCCGAAGACCAGAAAGCCGACTCGCACGATCAGGCTACACACACGATAGAAGGCTTTGGACAGTCGCAGACGGTCGCCCTGCAGCCGGGCGAAGGTGGGGAAAAAGACCTGAACGATGGGGCCGGAGAGGACGCGCCGGGGGTAACGGGCGAACTCATAGGCCCGCGAATAGAAGCCCAGCGCTGTCGCGCCCAGAAAGGTGCCCGTCCAGAAGTCGTCGAAGCGGTCCAGCAGAAAGGACAGGTTGGCGTTAATGAAGACGAAGGCCCCAAAGCGAAAGTACCAGCGTGCGAGGTCCCGATCTAGGCCGAACTGGGGCCGCCAAGGTCGGCGATAGAGCCATAGACCTGCCGATCTCACCACCACACCGGTGGCCTGTTCGACCACCAACGCCCAGACACCACCGCCAGCCAGGGCGACCAGAGGGGCTACCACGGTCATCGCCAGGGAACTGACCACGTTGATGGCCGCCAGGCGGCGAAACTGCAAGGCTCGCGTCAGCAGAGTCTCGGCCACGCCGTTGAAACCCCGCACCACTTCCAGGAGGGCCAGAACAGCCAGCACAGGAGCCAGGCCTGGATGGTCGGGATAGAGCCGTCCCAGAAAGGGAGCCCCACCCAGGGCCAAGAGCACCGCTACTCCCGTCAGCCCAACGCGCAGGGTCGCAAAAGTGGCCACGCTACTCGCCGAGTCGTCCTGCCGGTGGATGAACGCCCGGTTCAGGCCGAACCGCTGGGCCTGCGTGGAGAGGGAAAGGAAGAAGAGCGCCAGCGCCATCACTCCGAACTGCTCTGGCGCCAGCAGCCGGGCCAGCAGGACGGAGCGGATGAACCCACTGGCAGCGGTGATAGCGGAGGCTCCAACGTTGAAGATCGACCCTTGGACGGCCCGTGCAGCCACATCGCGTGTCTGTAGACCCATAACTTGTGTCGTGAATCGATACGTTTCCGTTACCTCACTCCCGCTCAGACCACCGTCGGATCATCGCGCCTTCCTGGGAGAACCACCTCCAAGTCTCTTGTAGCCCCTCCTCCAACCCTACCCTCGGCTCCCACCCCAGCACCTTCCTCGCCTTCTCCACCGCCGAGTAGTTCTTTCGGATATCCCCCCGTCGCGCAGGGCCGTGTCGCAGCGCCACCGGGCGGCCCGCCACTTCCTGGACCATCTGGGCCAGCCTCTGGATGCTCGTCTCCACTCCAGTGGCGATCTGGAAGACCTCGCCTGCCACATCGCTCTCCAGCGCCAGCAGGATGGCACGGCACAGGTCGTCCACATAGATGAAATCGCGGGTTTGTTGTCCGTCGCCGTCGATGGTGATCCGCCCCTGTGCCAGGATGTCTTTGAAGAACTTCGCCACCACGCTGCTTTTGTGGGCCGAATACGGCCCATAGACGTTGGCGAAACGGAGCACCACGGTGCCCAGTCCCCAAGAGCCGTGGTAGGCCAGGCAATACCCCTCCCCGGCCAGTTTGCTGGCTCCGTAGGGGGAGATGGGGAGCGGCGCCTTGTCCTCGGTGGCGGGCGGGGGCTGCCGCCCCAGGGGAGCATTGGACGAGGCGAACACGAACCGACCCACGTCAGCGTGCCGGCACGCCTCCAGCAGGTTGAGCGTGCCGAGGACGTTCACCTCACAGTCACGGCGAGGGTCCTGCAGGGAACCTGGCACCCCCGTCTGGGCTGCCAGGTGGACGACGCCCGCGTGCCCAGGCACCACCTGACTCACGAGTTCGAGATCCAAGATGTCTCCCTTCACGAACCGGATGGGTAGCCCCTTCAGGTATTCTCGCCGCCCTGTGCTCAGATTGTCCAACACCGTTACCCGGTAGCCGTGCTCGAGGAACAGCCGGACCAGGTTAGCGCCAATGAAGCCCGCACCGCCAGTGACCAGTACAGTGCCCCGTTTCATGGGTTCCATCTACCCCCTGCGCTCCTGTGGTGTTTCCGGTTCTCTCTCCCTGCCACCAGCCAGCGCAGCACGTACCACACCTGCGGCAGATGGAACCAGGCAATGCGGCGGGGCTTCTCCACTCGGGCCAGTTGGATCGGTACTTCGGCCACGCGGGCTCCCAGCGCCACCACTGGTTCCAACACGGAGATCCCACAGATACATCGGCCGCGCAGTTGGAGTTTCAACGCTAGTTCCCGGCGGAGCGCTCGGAAGCCAGTGCCAGTGTCGTGTGCCTGCGGCACCCGCAGGCGGGCCAGCCAGTCAAGGAATCGCTCCGACAAGCGCGGGATCCGCGCCCGGCGCCCCAACACCAGGTCAGCCCGATTCTCCAAGATGGGGGTCACCAGGCGAGGGATGTCCTTTGGATCGTGCTCGCCGTCCGCGTCCATCGTCACCACCACCTCTCCACGAACCTCCCGGAATCCCCGCCTGATGGCAGCAATGTACCCGGCTTTGGTTTGCCGAACCACCCGCGCGCCCGCCGCTTCGGCCACCGCGGCCGTGTTATCGGTACTCCCGTCGTCCACCACGATCACCTCGTCGGCGACGGTCGACGCCCTCCGCACCACCCCTCCGATCCGTGTCGCCTCGTTGTAGGCGGGAATCACCACCGAAACCCGTGGACTCTGGCCCTCGGAAGGGGACATCTCTCTCAGAGCACCTTGTGTAGCATATCTAGAAGCTGCTCCTTGGATTGGGAGCCGGTTCGGCGCTCCACGACCTTGCCGTTGTGGAAGAGGATAAAGGTCGGCACGCCCATGATCCGGTATCGCTGAGCGGTCTTGGGATTCTGGTCCACATGCAGCTTGCCCACCTTCACCCGTCCCTCGTACTCCGCCGCCAGTTCGGCCACGATGGGCTCTGCCATCTTGCAGGGTGGGCACCAGGAGGCCCAGAAATCTACCAGCACAGGGAGATCGGAGCGCAGCACCTCCTCATCAAAGTTGGCGTCGGTCAGTCGCAGGGGGGGACCCATATCGCCTCACTCCTCCCACAGCTCCAAGGTCTCCACTTGCTTCTTCATCCCCGACCACCAGGTTCTGGGGATGATGAGGTGTTTCTTCTGCTCGATGCGGGCCTTGATCTCCGGCTGCGTCAGCAGCTCGAACATCCGGTAGATCTCCTCCTCCAGAGAGACCTGCGGCTCGAAGCCGAAGTCGTTAGGCAGCCGCTCGAAAATTGGCTCAAAGGGATGTCGGTCTGCCTCCACCCGCGGGTTCTCCACCCGCTGAATTTTCACCGGCAGGTTGAATTCCTTTCGGCCCACTCGTGCCACCGTCTCTGCCAATTCGCGGATGCTGTAGTAGCCCGACATCTGGTTGACTACCCCATATTCGCCGGGCTCGGGCGGTGAACAGATCAGCCGGGTCATACACTGCATCGCGTCCTGCAGGCTGATAAAGCCGCGGATCTGCTCCCCCGCGCCGTAGATGGTTAGGGGGATGCCAACCACTGCCTGGGCTACAAACCGGTTGACGACCGTGCCGAACCATTCGTCAATATCCAGCCGGGTGCGCAGGCGAGGATCCGCCGCCACCTGTTCGGTGTGGACGCCATAGATGACCCCCTGCATAATGTCGTACGAGCGGAGCCACCAGTATTTACACGCTTCGTAGACATTGAAGGTATCCTGCACCTTGCTGACGTGGTAGAAGCTGACCGGGTCGCGGGGCGTCAACTCACCGCCCAGGCTCCACTCCCTGCCCCTCCAGCGCAACACTGCGTCGGCTGGGAACATCCCCTCAAAGATGGGACGGCCCGTGAGCGGGGTCCCATACTCCCCCATTGTCCCCAGCTTGAGAAGCGAGGTCTCGGGCACGGTGTCTCTCATGATGAACAGTAACCCAAGAGTCCCCAACACGTTGTTGCGCTGGACTTCGATAGCGTGGTCGGCGTCGATCATGCTGTAGGGAGCACTAGGGCACTCGGCATAATGAACGATTGCCTCGGGCTTGACTTCCTCAATGAACTCTCGAAGGCGGCTTCGGTCTAAAATGTCCATCCGGCGGAAGTTGATATTGATACCCAGCACCTCCCGGGCGGCCTGTAATCTCTCAGTCATCCTGGCGATGGGGACAACGGTATGGGATCCCCGCTCCATCACCCAGTCGCGGCGGCTGTAATTGTCAACCCCACTCACCTGGAACCCCAGCGCGCCCAGCCAGAGGGCCAGAGTCCATCCCAGATAGCCGTCAATCCCCAGGATCATCACCCGCATGTCCTTCAGCATATAGCCGAAGGGAGTCTCCACCCACTCCGGGCACTCTTCAAAGGTGATGCCCATTGGATCGAAAAGCCCCAACTCTGGCCTCCGCTTGCATTCCGCCATCACATAGACATCGCCCTCCTGATCGGGCCCCCGCTCGAATGCTTCTACCGACTGGCCGCAGGCCCGGAAATCAACCTTGCCGGCCAGGTCAATCGCCGGGCAGTTCCAGCATGTCTTTTGGGCATTGTGCAGTTTCATCCTCTCCTCCTCTCCCGCAATTCCTCCATAACATGCACCACGTCTGAAACAGACGGGCGGTCTGGCGTGGACTCCCTGGCCCCTTCTCCCCATACGAGGAGGAAGGCATCAGCATGGGTGTGTTTCCCTGTGAACACGTCCTTCCCATGGAGCTTGCGGGCCTTAAGGCTCCCCCTCAAGTTGAACCCGTCGTGCGGCAGGAGCACCAGATCGGGTCCCCGCTCGGCCTGGGGCCCCGTGTAGATCTCCTCCCGCCGGTACACACGTTGAACCACCTTCCGGCCTTCGATCTCCAGCTCCTCGAAAGCGGCCGTCAGTTCATCCAGGAGGGCCTCCCGATCCGCACGGGACAGAGGGCCGCGGGGGAACCGTTCCTTGAGATGGAAGTAGATTCGACCGGGGTCGAGGGCGAAAGCGAGCGCCCCATCGGCAATGTCTTGAGGACCGCGAGGAGGGTCTTTTGCTAGTTTCAGGAATCCCCTCTGGCGCAGGAAAAAGTTGATGTAGACATCGTATTCCAGCTTTCCAAAGCCGTGATCGGAGAGCATCATCAGCACATCATTGCTGGTGATACGCCGTGCAATCTCTCCGATCACCTCATCGATCCGACGCAGGTGATTGACAAAGGCAGTATGGTAGGTATGCGTAGGATCCTCGTAGGCATCCCACAGGAAGTGAGCCAACCGGTCCGTCCCCGTGAAGACAAGCACAAACGTGTCCCACTCCTCTCGTTCCCACAAGTAGCGGTAAGCTTTGATCCGCGCCTGGAGGGTGTGTTCCAGGTCTTGAAGAAAAAGGGGTAGGGATTTGTGGGCTGTCTGGGCATCTACATCCACCCGATAGTCCATTTCCCTCAAGTGAGGAACCAGAGAGGGGGGATAGGTCGCCCGCTCCAGATCTAGCGCCACAAAGCCAGCTACCATCACGCCGTTAAGAGGCCGGGCGGGGAATGTGGAGGGCACATTGAGGATCACCGACCGACCGCTTCTCTTCCATTCCCAGAAAGGAGGAGCCTTCAGGCTGTTGAAGTTAGGGAAAACGAGTCGGTAAGTGCCTGGGGCCAGGTCTGTGAATCCGAAAATCCCGTGCACACCTGGATTGGTACCTGTGATGACCGAGCTCCAGGCGACAGAGGATATCTCCGGGATCGAGGATGTCATCCGGCGAAAGACCCCCTCCGCGATCAACTGCTGGGTGTTCGGCATCGCATCCTCTGCCGCCAGATCCCGGATGAGGCCAAAAGGCATGCCATCCAGACCTATGACTACAGTTCGCCTCTCTGCCATAGTACCAAAAAATCCTTCCTCCTGGCCCCTTATTCCAACACCCTTGTTGCCGCCACAAATCCTCCCTCAATCTATAAAATGCTCCGCCCGTTCCCTAGCCATGCCTACTCCTCACAACTCCTCCAAACCCCTCTGCAATTCTATGCGTACCTCCCACCCTAATTTCTCTCTTGCCCGCCTCACGTCTGCCTGGGAATAACGAACCTCGCCAACACGCGGAAGGGCAAAAGATGGTTCTAGACGGGTATTTAAGAGGCAGTTCAACACCTGTATCAATTCTAGCACACTCGTCTGTCTCCCGCCAGCGACGTTGAACACCTCCCCCACCGCCTCCTCCCGCTCCGCCGCCCGCAGCACCGCCTCCACCACGTCCGCCACGTACACGAAATCCCGCGTCTGGCGCCCGTCCCCGTACACCACCGGCGGCAACCCCCGCCGCATCCGGTCGACGAAGATGCTGATGACCCCCGAGTATGGACTGTGGGGGTCCTGCCGGGGACCGTAGACGTTGAAGAAGCGCAACACCACCGTCGGGAGGGCGTAGGATGCATAGTAGGCACGGCACAGGGCCTCACCCGCGACCTTGCTGGCTGCGTACGGGGAAAGGGGCCGCGGGGGCAGGTCCTCCCTCAACGGCAGGTCATCGTGATCGCCGTACACCGCCGCCGAGGAGGCGAAGACGAAGCGGCGCACCCCCACCGCTCGCGCCGCCTCTAGCAGGTTCAGCGTCCCATCGACGTTGACCGCCCAAACCGCCGCCGGGTCCTCCAGCGACGCCTGCACCGAGGCCACCGCCGCCAGGTGGGCGACCACGTCGGCCCCCTCCACAGCCCGCATCACCGCCGCCGGATCCCGGACGTCCCCCTCCAACACCTCCACCCGGCTCCGCACCGGTGCCAGGTTCTCCCACCGACCAGTGGAGAAGTCGTCCAATACCCGCACCCGATCCCCTCGGGCGACCAGCGCCTCCACCAGGTGCGAGCCGATGAACCCCGCGCCACCCGTCACCAACCAGAGCATCGCTCCTCGGCTCCCCTGCTCCCCTGCTCCCCCGCGAAGAACCGATACCGCACCAGGGTCCAGACCGCGATCACCCCGTCCCGCCAGTGGATCTTCTTTCCCTCCTGCCGGGAGCGTGGGCGGTAGGAGATGGGGACCTCGTGGATGCGGATCCCCCGCCGCAGGATCTTGGCCGTCACCTCCGGACAGAACTCGAAGCCATCGGCCTCCCACTCCAGGCTACGGAAGAGGTCAGCGCGGAAGGCCTTGTAGCCGGTCGCCTCGTCGGTGATGCGGGCACCGTAGAGGAGGTTGACCAGCCAACTGAGCAGCCGTCCGCCCCAGTAGAAGGTCCACGACGAACGGGGGTTTCGCTGAAGGTTGCGCGAGCCGTAAACGACCTGCACCTCCGGCGAGGCGAAGGGGGCCAAAAGGCGAGGGTAGTCCGCCGGATCGTACTCCAGATCGGCGTCCTGCGTGATGACCACGTCGCCGGTGATGTGGGGGATGGCCGTGCGCAGGGCCGCCCCCTTTCCTCGGTTCCGCTCGTGCCGCAGTGGCTTCACCACACCAGGCCACCGGGCTGCCAATTCCTGAATCACCTCCCAGGTGCCGTCGGTGGAACCGTCGTCGATGATCAGCACCTCTTTTTCGACATCCACCGCCATCACCCGCTCCACGACCCGGGCCAGGGTGGACACCTCGTTGTAGACTGGGATCAGCACGGATACCTTCAAGTTTCCTCCTGTTGAGACGACGTCCCCTGGTCCAGAAGGCCGCGGATGCGGGCGGCGACCATCTCGATGGCGACCTCGTTGAACCCTCCTTCGGGGATGATCACATCGGCGTACCGTTTACTGGGCTCGACGAACTCCAGATGCATCGGGCGGACGGTCCGCAGGTACTGCTCGATGACCGATTCGAAGGTCCGCCCTCGCTCCTGCACGTCCCGCTGCAGGCGACGGATCAGGCGAATGTCGGCGTCGGTGTCGACGAAGAGTTTGACGTCGAACATCTCCCGCAGCGCGGGCTCGGCGAACACTAGGATCCCCTCCACCAGGATGACCGGAGCCGGATCGACCCGTCGGGTTCGCTCCGTGCGCGTGTGGGTCGTGAAGTCGTACACGGGGATCTCCACCGGCTCGCCATCCCGCAGCCGTCGGAGGTGCTCGATGAGCAGTTCGGTCTCCAGAGAATCGGGATGGTCGAAATTGACCCGCGCCCGATCCTCCGGCGGGAGGTGGCTGAGGTCCCGATAGTAGGCATCGTGCGGAATGTAAGCGATGTGTTCCGCCCCTACCCGCTCCAGGATCCGCATCGCCACGGTGGTCTTGCCGGACCCGGTCCCTCCGGCTACTCCGATGATGATCGGCCTACCGCGCACGCGCTCCCTCCTTTCGCCCCGAAAAGATCAAACAGATCCCTACGCCGATCGCCGTCAAGAGTGTCAACACCATCTGGAACGGTGAGCCTTGCCAGAGCACTCCGCTGTGCGCCAGACTCCAGAACGCCGCCCCGATCACGAAGGCGGAGGTCACCCCCGCCACCGCCCGAGCGAGTTGCCATCCTTCTCTTCCCCTCCCCACCCACTCCTGTGGCAGGTCGCCCACACCGACCGGCTGTCCCTGGTCGACCCGTAGCCACAACCGTCGCACCGGCCAGAGCCCCCACCCCAGCACCCCGATGCCGGTCATCACCAGGCCCAACACCTTCAGCCAGCGCCCAGGGTCATGGACAGCGAGCAGCACCGGATACGCCCCCTGCTCGATCCGAACCCGGATCCCTTCCACATCCAGATTGGATGTCGTCTCTCCGATCGTCTCCTCCCACACCAGGTTCCCAGAGGGGCTGCGGAAGACCTGCACCCGGAGATCTGTCTCTGGTTGCAAAACCGGCTCCGATTCCGGCGCGATGCGGACGATCAACCCTGCCTCGGGGACGGCGAAGTAGGCGTCCGGTTCCCTCTCTGTGAGCCGGAAGCGCAAGGTCGGAGAGAGCGGCTCGCCGGCCGCTTGCTGCAACCCCAGTGCGTTCCCCTCCGCATCCACGGCGGAGACGGTGAGTTCGGGCCCCACCCCGGTGACGTAGATCTGGACACCGGGCTGATCGGCCACCCAGCCAGCGGAGGTCTCCACCAGCGCGAACGTCCTCCCTCCTGGCCCGGTCACCGTCCTTCCCACCTCCCCGATCACCCCCTCCGCTTTCCATCCGCCTATCTCTCCGATCAGGAAGCCGGCCAGCAACAACAACGGCCCCAGATGGGCTAGGACCATCACCGCCTCCGCCCAGGGCCAGCGGTCGGCCTGGAGGACATGCCCTTTCACCGCCCGCCGGGTGCGATACCCTCGCCGGGTCAGCCAGCGGCCCATCTCCTCCAGCGTCCCTCCGTTCACCGGCGACCACTCCCCTGCCCCCCGGATCACCCGTCGCCCCAACCACAACCGCTCCATCCAGGCGACCGTGCGCACGAGCAGCAGAAAAGCCAACGTTGCCAGGAGGATCCGATAAAAGGGAGAATCGAGGAGGGAAAAGAGCCCCAGAGCGCGGAAAAGAGCGGTCAGCGGACCGAAACGGTCTTCGATCTCGGCCGACCATCGCCCCAGGCTCAGGGGATCGGACGGAGCCTGAGGGACGAGAAGCAGCACAACCCAGCAGCCAGCCAGAACGAACAGGACGACGGCGAGCGCAACATCCTCTGCCGCAATCTCCCACGCAGTATGCCAGAACGTCCTTCGGGACCTGAGTTCGGCGGGCATCTTTCACACAAAAGGCCCCGCCACCGCCGGGGCCACTGGATGGCAAGCCACCCGTCGGACTCGAACCGACAACCGACCGCTTACGAGGCGGTTGCTCTGCCGCTTGAGCTAGGGTGGCGCAGGAGCGATTATACCATATTGGGGGCTTTTGGCAACCTAAAATGGTTCAAATTTGACATCGGTCCGGATTTGACTAATATTATGGACGGTTGTGATTCTCCCCCGGTTCGCCCGCCCGGGCTAAGTCGAAACGGCCTGCCAGTTGAGGAAAGGAGGCGGTAAATGCCTGCGTACAGGTATCAATTGCTCCTCAAGCATATCCTCCATTTCGGCGTAGAATGGGCCCCTGATCAAGAGATCGTCTACCGGGACCTGACGCGGTACACCTACGCTGATATGTACCAGCGGGTGCTCCGGCTGGGCGCTGCGCTCCAGGGTCTGGGCGTGGAAAAGGGCACGAAGGTCGGCGTGATCGAGTGGGACAGCCACCGCTACCTTGAGATGTACTTCGGCATCCCCGGCATCGGAGCCATCCTCCACACCATCAACCCCCGCCTGGCACCGGAGGACCTGGTCTACACGATGATGCACGCCGAAGACGAGGTGCTCATCTTCCACGAAGACTTCCTCCCCCTGGTGGAACGGATCCGCCCTCGACTCCCCACCGTCCGCAAGTACATCCTCATCACCGACAAGCCGGAGAAGCCGGAGGTCAAGGGGATCGACGCGGAGTACGAGGAACTGCTGTCCAGCGTGACCCCGCTGACGGACCTGCCTGATCTGGACGAGGACACGCAGGCCACCCTGGCCTACACCACCGGCACGACCGGCAAGCCAAAGGGGGTCTACTTCTCCCACCGTCAGTTGGTCCTTCACACCTTGGTCGTTGGGCTGAGCGTGGCGGTCTTCGGGAACTACGGCGGGGTACACAAGCACGACGTCTACATGCCCCTCACGCCGATGTTCCACGTGCACGCCTGGGGCATCCCCTATATGTCCACCCTCTTCGGCATCAAGCAGGTCTACCCGGGTCGGTACGAGCCGGAAATGCTCCTGCGGCTCATCCTCGGCGAGAAGGTGACCTTCAGCCACTGTGTCCCCACCATCCTGCAGATGCTCGTCACCGCGCCAGCGGTGAAACAGTTCGACCTGAGCGGCTGGACGGTGGTCATCGGCGGAGCGCGGCTCACGAAAGGGTTGGCCCAGCAGGCCCGCGAATTGGGCATCCAGGTCTACGCCGGATACGGGATGTCGGAGACCTGCCCTGTGCTCACCCTGGCCCTCCTCAAGCCGTTTATGGAGAAGGAATGGGACGATGAGCAGCAGTTGGACTGGATGATCAAGACGGGTGTCCCCGTGCCCCTGGTCCACCTGCGGGTGGTGAACCCCGCCGGAGAGGACGTGGCCCGCGACGCCAAAGAGACCGGCGAGATCGTCGTCCGCGCCCCCTGGCTGACCGAGGGATACTACAAGGAGCCGGAGCGAACGGAGGCCCTCTGGGAAGGCGGCTGGATGCATACCGGAGATGTGGCCCACATCGACGAGTACGGCTACGTGCAGATCGTGGACCGGCTCAAGGACGTGATCAAGAGCGGCGGGGAGTGGATCTCATCGCTGGAACTGGAGAACCTGCTCAGCCTACACGAGGGGGTGCTGGAAGCGGGCGTCATCGGCATCCCCGACGAGAAGTGGGGCGAGCGACCGCTGGCCATTGTCGTCCCTCAGGAGGGGTACAAGGGCAAACTGACGCCGGAGGACCTCAAGGCCCACCTCCAGAAATTCGTGGAGGACGGTGTCATCACCGACTGGTCGGTGCCGGAGGATTACGTCTTTGTAGACGAGTTGCCGAAGACCAGCGTGGGCAAGATCGACAAGAAGGTGCTGCGCAGTCGGTTCGGGGAAGGGTGATTCTCCGCGGGCAAGCCGGGGGATGGGAAAGGGGCGCGGCCGAGTCCGCGCCCCTGTTCTATGTACTCACCCCAGAGGCATACAAAAGCGAAGTCCCATAAGTTTTCGCCGATTTCCCCCTGCAGTTCGCCCTACCCCGGTAGTAGCATCGTCCGGAGTTCCGGGACGTACTCCTCAATGACCTCGGGAGTGATCGCGTTGGCCCTACAGATGTCCCGGTAGAGGTAGGCCGATCGGCGGGGCCTCCGCTCCTGTGTCTCGGGATCCAGTTCGATCAGGCCGAAACGCAGCGTCCACCCCTCCGCCCACTCGAAGTTGTCCACCAGCGTCCAGTGGAAGTACCCCTGGACAGGGATGCATTCCTGGATCGTCCGCCATACCTGGTGCAGGTGAGTCACGATGTAGCGGGGACGCTGGTCGTCGTCATCGTCGGGGATGCCGTTCTCCGTAATGTAAATGGGAAGGCCCAGGCGGGCCAGCCGACGAAGGGAGCGCCCCATCCCCTCGGGGTAGAACTCGCCGTATCCACCGTCCAGCAGTTCCGCATCCTCGAGGTGAAAGTTCCGCCCGAACAGTTGCTTACCCATCCGCCGGTCGAAGGCCACCACGTCCCGTGTGTAGTAGTTGAGCCCGATCCAATCCAGGCTGTTCCGCAACCGCCAGGCGAAGCCGAAGCCCAGGGGCAACCGCCACCGCCCCTCGGTCACCGCGGCGAGGAAGGTCTCGTTGTACGCCCGGTCCTGCCAGCGGGCCACCCGCCGGTCGAGCAGGGAGCGAGGGTTGGCCGGGTCGAAGATGCGGATGTTGTGGGCAAAACCGACCTGCGCCTCGGGCTGGAGGTCGTGGATCCGCCGGTAGGCGGCCCCGTGGGCCCGCATCAGGTTCCGCCCCACCTTCATCGCCGCGCCGAAGTCCTGCTTTCCCGGCGGGAAAACGCCCAACAGGTAGCCCAGGTAGGCGACCACGTTGGGCTCGTTGACCGTACACCAGAGGGTGCAGAACTCGCCCAGCGCTTCGACGACCCGCGCTACGTACCGCTCGAAGAGAGGGACCACGCGGGGGTTCTCCCACCCGCCCATCTCGGCAAGCCAGAGAGGGTTGGTGAAGTGGTGGAGGGTGACCATCGGCTCGATGGACCGCTCCCGCAGGCCGCGCAACATCTCGCGGTAGCGGTCCAGCGCGCCGTCGTCGAAATACCCCTCCCTGGGCTCGATGCGGGACCACTCCACGGAGAGCCGATGGGCGTTCTGGCCCAGTTCGGCGGCCCGGTCGAAGTCCTCCTCCGCCCGCTGCCACCAATCGCAGGCTCGGTCGGAACGGTGACCTTCCTTGATATGGCCTTCCTCCTGCTCCCAGGCCCACCAGTCGTTGTTGGTGTTCTCCCCTTCCACTTGGTGAGAGGAGGTGGCCGTGCCCCACTTGAAGTCGGATGGGAAATGGAACGTGGCTTCTGGCATCGCGCCGGGATTCTAGCACGGGGTAGGAGGGGTGTCAAATCTGAATCCACCACGGAGACACGGAGGGCACAGAGTTTTCTCTCATCTGGCTACCCGACAGTTTGACAGCGCAAATGACCAGCCAGGGCACCCTTTACAGCGCACTCGGGTGCGCCGGAGGGAACCTGCGGGAGGCTCCCTTTATATGCGCCGTACCTGGACGTGGTAATGGAGACTGCGGTGCTCCTCTCCATCCTCGTCGACGTACTCGGAGCGGACGGGGACCAGGGCGAGGGTCTCGAGGGAGGTCAGCAGGTCACGGACCTCCGTTTCGTCGCAGTAGTGGTGAGGGATATCCTTGTCGCCCGGAGCCTCGCGCACGTAGACGAAGGTGAACGGCTCGATCTCGCGGCAGATGCCGCGGGCCACGTCGGCCCGGYAGCGGGYGAYGTTCTCCTCYAAYCGACCRAGGARGGTCAGGTAGGCCTCYCCGCYGGYCCGCAGGACGCGGYRGATCTCAYYGACCGCYGCCCGCAGGCCGTCCGYGGTSGTGTGGTAGATGACGTGRAAGGCCASCARGCCGTCGAAGGACCGGTCGGCAAAGGGGAGCCGKGTCATATCGTGGCGCACYAGCCGCMRTGGSAGYCCTTCCCGTCGTAGAGAAAGCSCGCACYTCTGCAACCCCGCGACCGAGAGGTCGCCCCCRACGACCCATCGRCCCTCACGGGYCAGGTGRAGCGTGTGCCGYCCGACRCCRCAGCCYAGATCCARCAGACGGGCRGAGCGGYYCARCCGGYRTGCCCACTCCAGGACGGCGGGCTCCGGCTCCTGCCAGGGACTCTCAGGACCGACCGGGGCCGACCACAGCCGGTCCCATCCCTTGGGAGCAGCCATCGGCGGTGGGGGGAATGCCTATCCCGGTGGCCGCCCCAGGCCGACGATCTGGCGGATCGCGGTCAGCAGGCCCAGGGTGACCTTGAGCGCGTCGCCAGGTTGAACCGGAGGAAGCCGCTCCCGTCCCTCCTCGTCGACCTGGATGGGGGTCGACTGGAGATAAAGGTACGCTACCCCCACCCCGATCAGCGCACCGAGAACACCGCCAAAGAGGAGGACCTTCGTCCGTAGGTTCATCCGTCCCTCCCTGAGTTTTTCACCACCGAGACGCAGAGTTTCCCGAAACCCACGCCCTGCCCCGTGGTGTTAGCGCGTCTGCCGGCTCCGGAGGTCCTTCACAGCCCCCTTCACCCCGGCCCAGGTCGCTTCGAGGGTGAAGATCGGAGCAGCGACGGCGCGGGAGCCGATCTCCACCGCCTGCCGGCCCTGGTGGAGGTAGCCGCGGGCGATGGCAAACCATCGGGGAAGGGTCCTCCACCAGCGGAAGTAGAAGAGGGCGTAGTTGATCGCCGCTATCACCGCCAGCACGACCAGCGTGCCCAGCGCCGCCTCCAGCGCCAGCAAGATCAACGCCAGGTCCCGTAACGCTTCCACGAACTCCTCCCCTTGGTCCCATCACCGAGGCACGGAGGACACGGAGAGGCCCCAGCTTCTCCGAATCCCCCATAGCCTGTCCCTGCGATACAGTATATCGACTCCTCCTGGGTTGTCAACTCCCGTAGCCTGACCTTTGGACAGGAGTTCGGACATCGGGTGTGAGACTCCTTCCCAGCAGGCCTAACACCGGCCTGTGAGACGCCTTCTCAGCGGGCCTAACACCGGCCTGAAGAAGCCGGGGCCAGGCCGATTCCCCGCCAGCCCTGCCTGTTTACGACGGGGCGGACAGGCCGATTCCCCGCCAGCCCCGCCTGTTTACGACGGGGCGGATCAGGTGTGTCCGAACTCCTGCCTAAACCCCAGGCGGAGCCCAACGGCCGGGCGTCCTCCTTTGCGCACTTTGCCCTTGCTCTGTATAATTCCGCCGCGGAGCCCGCGATGATCGAAGCGCAGGGGTTGACCAAACGGTTCGACGACCTTGTCGCTGTGGATGGCCTCTCCCTCACCGTCGCCGCCGGGGAGGTGTTGGCCCTTCTGGGCCCCAACGGGGCTGGGAAGACGACCACGGTGCGGATGCTGGCGGCCATCCTCCGCCCTAGCGAGGGGCGAGCGGTGGTGGCCGGGCACGACGTTTCGGCCGAGCCAGCCGCCGTGCGGAGGAAGGTCGGTCTGCTCACCGAGTACCCCGGGCTCTACCGGCGGATGTACGGGGGGG
>DUEL01000026.1 GCA_011192125.1 Thermoflexia bacterium | reverse complement strand
GGATAGAGTCGGGACGCCATGGTGGAAACACCTCCCGAGGGGATGGTTTTAGATACCCTAATTTTACCTCGGGGGCGCCCCGTTTCATATTGTCAACGTGCTAGCCGTTCAACTGCGTAAGTCCTGCCTGTGAAGGAAACTATCGGACGTCTAACCAACACGCTGAAGCAGTGGCTTGCCACGCTAAAAACGGACTTCGCTGAGATTGTCTATAGTGAGGAAGCAAGCAAGCAGTGGGAAGAAGGCTTGAATGCTTTTGTTGACAAGTGGAATGAGTTGCTTGACCAGCTTGGCGCAAAGGTAAGAGCAGCTGACATTCCGCAGGAGGAAAGGAACTCCCTGAGCCAGATCATATCGCAGTTGAAGACTAAGACGAGCACACTTATACGTCGCTGTCAGACCCAGATTGCTTTGTCAGTAGTTCGTCGAGAAATGCAACATACGCAGGAGTTTCAGAGGATCGCTAGAGAATTCGCCGTAGTGCTCAAGACCATTATGCCCGAAGTACAGGTGGAGGTAAGATTGTTCCCGCCTCAGGATGAAGAACTTCTTAGCCGCTTGGCAATTGAATTGAGTGGGTTCCCGGTCTCAGCGCATGGCAGCGGGTATCAGAGCTCCTTCGTCCTTGGAGCTAGAATTCTCAACGCTATTTTACAGATCCAGCAGCAGACCCAAAGGCAGATCAAGAACTGTGTCCTTGCTATAGAAGAGCCAGAAGCACATTGGCATCCTCACTCTCAACGATTCCTAATTCGCGGCTTGAAGAATTTACAACAGATATGGGCTGATCAGTTCCACCTCCAAGTTCAATTCATCATTACAACGCACTCGTCACACATTGTGAGTTGTACTGATTTCACTGATTTGCTCATCTTTCCTGCGCATTATGGTGAAGTCCGGCCTAAGCGTGTCCAGAAAGGCGCACTAGACAAGATCGCCCAAGAACTTGAACCGCAAGACACTTCAAGGCAGCGCAAGGTTTATTCTGGTATGAGAAGGTGGATGGATACTCTCTTTCAGAAGTATCCCGACGTCTTCTTCTCCCGCTGCGCCTTACTAGTAGAAGGCCGAACGGAAGAAGGTGCTTTACCTGCTTTTGCTCTAACACTCGGCGAAGGTAAGGAGACTGACTTTGATCGGCACTCCATTACAGTGGTTAGCACAGAAGGTGCAGGAGATATCGTCCATGCCGCTAGAGTATTGCAGACGTTTGGGATCAAGTGCATAGCGATATACGATCGAGACAAAGGTGAGAATAGGCCAACTGACATCGCAGATAAAGTTTTCGTAACAGAATGGAAAGACTTTGAGGATGAGGTTATCCACTCTCTGGCGATTCACAAGATCTTGGATGCAATAATGCAAGTGTTCGGTGATAGAGAAGTGGAATCGATGCTTGAGGATATACGTGGGCATTGTCATTCCCTGCAAGAGATTAGCACATTTGAGGACTTGATCAAATTGCTGCAAGGCAATGAAGTTGATAGCAACGATGTGCAATTTGTTCTTAAACGAGCGCGTAAATGGCTAGATAGTAGAAAGGGCTTCACCCTTGGTAGAGCGCTGGCGGAGCAAGTGAAGCACGAAGATGAGATCCCCAGGGTATATCAACAAGCCATTAGGTATGCAGTGAAATTGGCCACCCAGATTGGATGAGGAGGCAAAGTTGGATCCTTCCCAACAGCGAGCAGTGTTTTTCCCTCTGGATAGTTCTGTTCTAATCGTTGCTCCCCCCGGTCATGGCAAAACTTTTGTCATGACGAAGCGCATTTCGCATCTACTGGAAAGTGGGAAGGTCAAACCACCAGCCCGGATACTTGGATTGACGTTTACCAATGCGGCAGCGGGAGAGATGAGAGAGAGGATACAGGGAGATATCGGCCCTGTCGAGAATGTGGATATCACCACCTTTCACTCCTTTTGTTATGTGGTGCTACGGGCATATGGAAATGTGGTAGGCGTTGATCGGAAATTCACTGTATTGACTGAGGGTAAGGCGAAAGAGTCGCTTAGATCTATCTTGAAGTCTGTCTTGGAGGAAGAAGGTACCTGCCCTCCCGGAGCCACTCAATATGGCGATGATGATATACCTGATGAGTTTGCGAAATGGTGTAGAGAGCGAATTCTCAAAATGGATAAGACCTATACTCACCTCAGGCTTCAAGCCGTTTTTGAGCAAATGCTATCCAGATTTCGCCAAAGGATGTTGGAGGAGAGTCTGATAGACTATGATCATCTACTTTGGTACACCAAGGTTCTGTTCGAGGAGCACCCTGAAATTCTGGAGCTGTTCCGAGGAGTATATCGGTACATTTTAGTGGACGAGTTTCAAGACACCAATCCTCTTCAGTTCAAGTTGCTCGAGCTACTGGCATTGGGGCATCGCGGCACAGTCCGGAAGTGGCCCGCGCGTAGTGTGTTTATCCTGGCTGATCCGCAACAGGCTATATATGAATTTCAAGGTGCAGTTCCTGCAAATGTTGAGCAGGCCAAAAGGGTCTTTGGCTGCGCCACTCTTAAGTTGACGAAAAACTACCGAACTACTTCCCCGTTGATTCTTTCCCTTGGAGCAGTGCTCCGGGGGGCTTCAACAACATACGCTGGCTCAGAGTTAGGAAAGGTCCCTTTGTTTCTTTGTCCGTCTCCGACAGAGGAGGCCGCTGCAGTGGTGACTCAAGTAGAACGTCTTCTCTCTGAAGGTGTCCCACTTCACGAAATAGCAATCTTAGCCCGTTCTGGCTGGAGGCTTCGAAGAGTGAGAGAGACTCTCGCCAGTCCTTCAAATGGCATTCCTGCAGTATTTGTCCCTGACTTTAGCGCACGAGAGATCGAGAGGAACCACGCGGAGATCTTTCGAGCCTTAGAATCCATCATCGAACAGAGGGAGGAAACCGGAAGGTTGGTAGCCAACCTGAACAGGATATGTCGTGAGTTAGGCATAACTCCAGATGAGGATGAAGTGCTACGCATAATGAGGCAGTTCGCAGCAAGGTACGACGCAGGTCAGTATCGCCGTGCCCCCCTGTGGGAGAGAGCCCAATCTTTCCTCAACGAAGTTCTCCTGGAAATCAATTGGGGAGAAGTTATCCGGAAAGTCGTTCGGGACAAGGTGTTCGTCTCGACAATCCACGGAGTCAAAGGTCTGCAGTTCGAAGCAGTTATCATCTGCGGGTTGGAGAACTTCTTGTTCCCCAGCCGGTACATCTGCTGGCCATGCGTGCACACCGGTAGACGTAATGTCCTCCCTCAGATTGCAGAAGAGTCCAGGATTCTATATGTGGGCATCACTCGTAGCCGCAGTCAGGTAGCACTTTATGCATCACGCCTTGGCGGGAAGAACGAGGATAAGAGTCGGCAACTTTGTTGCCTTCTGCGCCCGATCACTGATTTTTTGAATGTCCATGGATTGGAGTCGGGTGAAACATTGGAAGAACTCCTATGCTGGCGGAAAAATTAGCACCTTGTGAAGATGACAAAGCGCACTTTCCCCGCTCGGCGACCGAAGTCGTAGGCTGCGGGGAGCCAAGCCTACCTTCGCGAGTTCTTGGCTACCCCTGTTGGAGGCAAATGATCCCTGCCGAAGCCTACGAAGGTAGGCGTGATTGCCCGTACCGTGGCTTTAGCTACCGGGCAAGAGAATCCCAGATCATCAGAACCACTCTGATGCACGCAAATGCCCATATTACGCATGGAGATGAAGCATGCCCTACATCCCGCCCGACTTTCTGGACAACACCGAGGACCGCGCCCTGGCCGACGCCCTGGTGCGGCTGATCACCGAGTGGGAGCAGACCGAACTGGACATTGCCACCGGTTTCTTCGAGCCCCACGTGTGGCGCTACCTCCAGGAGGCCTTCCCCCACCTGCGACGGCTGCGGCTGCTGCTGGGCCGCCCGCCGGAGGTCCCACCCCAGGGCGAGGCGACCCTCGACCTGCGCCGTTACTTCCATCGCAAACTCCGGGGCGACCTGGAGGCTCTTCCCTACAACCCGGACTACGCGGCTCTGGTGGATGCTCTCCTCGCCTTCCTCCGCCGGGAGGAGGTGGAGGTCCGCCTTTACGGCCGCCAGTTCCTCCACGCCAAGGCTTACCTCTTCCCCCAGGTGGCCATCGTCGGCTCCTCCAACCTCACCCCCAGCGGCCTCACCCGCAACTCCGAACTGAACCTGGTGCGTAAGGAGGCTGCCGTCGCCGATGCCCTGCGCCGGGAGTGGTTCGAACGCTTCTGGGAGGAGGCCGAGGACTACAAAGCCGACCTCATCCAGGCCCTGGAGGATTCCAAGTTCGGCACCACCCCCTATACCCCCTTCCAGGTCTTCATCAAGGCCCTCTACGAGTACTTCCGCGACCGGCTGGACGTGGACGCCCAGGGGCCGCTCTCGCTGGGGGTGGACCTGGCCTCCTTTCAGCAGGAGGGGCTGCGGGAGGCGATCCGGCTCCTGGAGCGCCACCGGGGGGTCCTCATCGCCGACGCCGTGGGCCTGGGCAAGACTTACATCGCGATGGGGCTGATGGAGCACTACCTGCTGGGCCGCCGGCGGCGGGGATACATCCCCAAAGGACTGGTCGTCTGCCCGGCCCAATTGCGGGACCTGGTCTGGCGGCCCAGACTGGACGAGTACGGCATCAAGGCCACGATCGTCTCGATGGAGGAGATGGGCCGGGCCGACTTCGACTGGCGGGCCTACAACGACGTGGACCTGGTGGTGGTGGATGAATCGCATAATTTCCGCAACCCCTCCACCGGCCGCTACCGCAACCTGATGAAACTCCTGGCGACGGGGAAGCGGGATAAGCGGCTGGTGCTGATGACCGCCACGCCGATCAACAACACCGTCTGGGACCTCTACCACCAGATCAGCCTGATCACCCGGGCGGAGGATACCTACTACCGGGATTACGGCATCCGCAACCTCCAGAGTTTCTTCCGGGCGGTGGACCGAGGGGAAGCGGAGTTGTTCGACTTGCTGGAGGAGGTAGCGGTGCGCCGCTCCCGGTACGACATTCGCCGACGCCAAGAGGCGGGGGAGACCATCATCTTGCCAGGGAAGGGGGAGATCCGCTTCCCCGAGCGACGACTGGATGCGATCCACTATGACCTGACCCACACCTACGACGGCTTCTACGCCGAGGTGGCCGCCGCCGTCGAGGCGCTGGCGCTGGTGCCGTACAACCTGGAGCGGTACCGGAAGGAACGGGACGAGGAGTCGGAACGCATCCTGGAGCGGAACAACGCCCTCATCGGCATCCTCAAGACCACCTTCCTCAAACGGCTGGAGAGCAGCCTGGCGGCCTTCGAGGTTAGCGTGACCAACGCTGCGCGTTTCCAGCGTCGTTTCTTCGAGATTCTGGTGGAAGAGGGGCGGCTGCTGGACTCCCCCCACTACCGCCGCATCCTGGCGCTGGAGGAGGAGGGGGAGGAAGCAGACATCGAAGCGATCCTCGCCGACCTTCCCGAGGTCTCGATCGCCGACTACGACCTGCGGGCCATCCGGGAGGCTCTGGAGAACGACCTGACTCTCTTCGACGGGATGCTGCGGCGGCTGGAGAAGATCCGGGGGGCGGACGAGGCCCAACGAGACGGCAAACTGGCCGCCGTGAAAGAGCGGCTGATCCGGTTGCTGACCGAGGGGCACAAGGTGCTTCTCTTCACCTACTACCAGGACACCGCCCGCTACCTCTACGACCAACTTCAGACCGACGAGGTGTGGCGGGCGGCGGCGGGAGAGCCGGGGATCGGGCTTATCACCGGCGATACCGACCCCGCCACCCGCACCGAACTGGTGCGTCGCTTCGCACCCCAGGCCAGCGCGCCGGATATGGGAGAGGCCGGGACGGCAGGGGCGCGCCGTGCCGAGCCTCCGGTCGAGCCCCTCCAGTTGCTGATCTCCACCGATGTCCTCAGCGAGGGTCAGAACCTCCAGGACGCCGACGTGGTCCTCAACTACGACCTGCACTGGAACCCGGTGCGGATGATCCAGCGGGCCGGTCGCATCGACCGGCTGGGCTCCCCACACGAGACGCTGCTCATCATCAATTGCTTCCCGGAGGAGGGACTGGAGGAATTGCTGCGGCTGGTGGAACGGCTGCAGCAGCGCATCCGGGACATCGACCGGACGGTGGGGCTGGATGCCAGTGTGCTGGGCGAGGTGGTCACGCCCCGCTCCCTGGAGGAACTGCGGCGGATCAAGGCCGGCGACCGGGCTGTGCTGGACGAACTGGAACGGGAGATGGAACTGACCTCCACCGACGAGATGAAATTGCCGCTGGTGCTGGCACTTCAGCAGTGGGGAGAGGAGAAGGTACGGGACATCCCGCTGGGCATCCACAGCGGCAAGCGGGGGCCGGTGCGGGGGGTCTTCTTCGCCTTCCGCGCCCGGGATCGGCACTTCTGGCGGTTCTACCCGGCGGACGGGGGGCCGCCTATCACCGACAAGCGGCAGATCTTCCGCTGGATCCAGGCCGGGCCGGAGGAGGAGCGGCTCCCGCCGGACGTAGAGGCGCTGGGGGTCTTCGACCTTCTGGAGCGGGCCACGGAAGAGATCGTAGAAGAATTGCGGCAGGCACGGGCGGGGCGGCGGGTGCGACCCAAGATGTACCGCCTGAACCGGCGGCTCTACAACGCCCTGGCCCAACCTGGCCTGTTCGAGAGGGAAGAGATCGAGGAGGAGACCTGGAAGCGGGTGCGCCAGGCACTGGAGGAAGTCAGCCTGCGCCCCTTCCGGCGGGACCCGGCGCTGAAGCGGCTGCTGGCGGACTTCGAGCGAACCAAGGACCGGGTAGCGCTTCTGGAGGGGTTGGATGCCTGGTTGGTGGAGAACGAACTGTATCGGGAGGTGACTCCGCCGACGGTGTTGGAGCAGATCACCAGAGAAGACCTGCAATTGGTCTGCTGGGAGGCGGTGGGGATGGAATGAGATCGCTCGGAGGTAAGCCAGTTGCACAGGTCTACCCTGCCACGATCGCCTCCACCGCCCGCTCCAGGTCCCGTTCCCCCGGCCGGGTGTAGATGCGGGTCGTCTCCAACCGACGGTGGCCTAGAAGGTCCGCCACCTTCTCCAACCCCACCCCCGCGTCCACCAGGTTTTTGGCAAAGGTGTGACGCAACACGTGCGGCGTCAGCCCCTCGATCCCGGCCACCTTCCCCAACTGGGCCACCACCCGCTGCACGGCTCGCGTGCCCAGCGGCTGTCCCCGCCGTCCGACGAACAGCGCCGCTACTCCTCCCCCGCCTGCGGGGGAGGTGGAGGGGATCGGCCGCACCGCCAGCCAGGCGGAGAGCGCAGCCCGGACCTCCCCGTTCAGCGGCACCACCCGCCGCCGGTTCCCCTTCCCCAGCCGCACCGTCACCCGCCCCGACCGCTCCCGCAGGTCCACGTCCCCCACCTCCAACACCACCACCTCCCCGACCCGCAGCCCCGCGTTGAGCATCAGATGGACCAGCGCCGCGTCCCGCCGCGCCCAGACCAACTCGGGCGGCATGGGGCGGCCCTCCAACCGGGCCAGGCGGGCCTTCAGTTCGGCGTGCTCCAGCCTCCGCTCCAGCGCCCGCCGGAGGGCGGCTTGCTGGCGGCGGTCGAGCCAGCGGGGCGGGCGGGGCTGCTCGGAGAGCAAGCGAACCCCGTCGGTGGGATCGCCAGCGATGAGGCCGGCCTCGTAGGCCCAGGCGGAGAAGGCGCGAAGGGCGGCGATGCGCCGGTTGACCGTGGCGGGGGTCAGCCCCTGGACGGCGACCATCCACTGGCGGTACTCGCGGACGTCGGTGGGGGTGACGGCCTCAGGGGAGAAGGCCCGCCCGTTGGTCTGGGCGAACCAGCGGGCGAAGTGGGCCAGGTCGGAGAGGTAGGCCTGGACCGTCCGCGGGCTGCGGTCCTGGGCTTCGAGCCAAGCGCGGAAGCGTTGCAGGGTTTCTTCCATCTGCTCATCCCTCCCGGATTATGCGACGCGAAAAGAGGCGGATCCGCCTCGTCGAAACAGCACTTATGCGGCTTGGATGCCAGGTGCAAGGACGCCCAATGGGTCTTATGTTCACTCATCGTAACCCACACGACCGGATAACGAAAGTGCCTCCAGATGTCCACAAAAGACAGGATGTGTCAAGGCGATTGCAAATCTTTTCGATTCGGGTATACTATAGTCAAGTCATACGCACCCCCCGGCCTGGTTCCGAACCGCTTCTCTTGGAGGTGCTGCCGATGGGAACCCCGCAGGCCCTGCTTGCCGCGGACACAGACCGCACGCAGGATTACGTGTTCGAATCCGCCCGCCTTCCGGAGATCCGGGGAGCCAGTCGACAATTGGACGATCTGGACCGCCGGGCTGCAAACCTCGTTCGCCAGCGAGGGGGACAGGTGATCCTCTCCGGCGGCGGACGACTGCTGGCCATCGTGCCTCTGGATGAAGCCGAGGCGCTGGCCCTTGAGGTCGAAAAGGAGTACGTCAGCGAGACACGGGTGGCCACCACCACCGTGGACTGGCGGCCTCTCCCCCCAGGGGCGCTCGAGCAGGGGTACCCCCCCGACCCCGGCCGACCGTTTGGAACCCTGATGAACTGGATTGAGGGTTGGCTCCGCCGCAAGAAGGAAAGCCGGGAGACGGTTCCCTTCTGGGAGAGCCTTCCCCACACGGAGCGATGCCGTTCCTGCCAGGTGCGACCGGTTTCTCCCGCCACGCTGCAGAAGTACCCCGATTGGCCCCTCTGCGATGTGTGCTACGCCAAGCGCACTTATGAAGGCCGCTTCGCCTGGTTCCACCGGTTTCAGGGATTCCTGAAGAGGAACCCCGACCTCGAGCGGCGGTACTACGCCGGGGAGTCCCCTTTTCCCGACTCCCCTGCGGATGCCGGGAAAAGGTTCGCCCGCCACACGCCCCAGGACCTGACCGAGATCGGCGAAGCGTGCGGATCCCGCGAGGGATATGTAGGTTTCATTTACCTGGACGGCGACGATATGGGGGAGGTTTTCGCCCGCCTGCCTACCTGGCAGGCCTGCGCCGGCCTCAGCCAAGCCGTCCAAAAGGCAGCCGAAGAGGCCGTGCTACGTGCTCTGGCGATTCATCTCCATCCCGCCTGGGTCTTCCCAAGCCCGGCCCGCGCTTCCGTGGACGAGATGCCTTCGGAGGAAGAGCGGGACGAACTGGGGCGAATGCGTATCCACCCCTTCGAGATCATCACCGTCGGCGGGGACGACGTGATGCTCATCGTCCCCGCCGACCGTGCGATCCCCATCGCCGCCGAGATCGCCCGGGGATTCCAGGCCGGGGTAGCGAAGCGGTTCGCCGCAGAAGGCCTCTCCCACCCCCTCACGATGTCCGGTGGGGTTGTCCTTGCAGCCGACCACAACCCGGTGCGCGTGCTGCGCGATCTGGCGAAGGAACTGGCCGTGGAGGCGAAACGGGCCCGCCGGGAAGCCGGGGCAGGGGAAGGGTATCTGGACTTTCTGGTCCTGAGGTCCGCCGACATTCTGGATCGTCGGGTGGCCCGATTGCGCGGGACGTATCCCTACACGTTGCCCGTCCCAGGACGAAAGCCGTTGAGCCTTCTGGGCCGCCCTTACCCGGCGTCCACGCTACAGGCCATATGGGAGGAACTCCACCATCTCCGCCGGGCGCGGTTCCCTGCCAGCCAGATGCACCTCCTCGCCGAAGCCCTGCTGCGGGGGCGTCGGGAGGCCACGCTGTTCTATCTGTACCAGAAGGCGCGGGATAAAGGTGGGGGGTTCGCCCATCTGGATCGCATCCTCGAAGTTGCCCGAAACCCCGACGACGAGCCAGGGCCCCTTCCCTGGTCCATCCCACCCAAGAGGATGGGTTACAGTTATCGGACCGCCCTGTGGGACGTGGCCGAGTTGTACACCTTCGTGTCGTGAGAGGGAGAAAATGATCCGCATCGAGGTGACGCTCACTTTCGAGACCCCACCCAACATCGGCTCGGGAGCCCAGGTCGGGACCTTCGCCGAGCGGGCCTGTATCAAAGGGCTGGACGGGTGGCCGTACATCCCTGCATCGGCCTTCAAGGGGCGGTTGCGCCACGCCGTCGAGCAGGTGGCAGCGGGGATGGGACAGGCCGTCTGCACCACCCACCACTCGATGTGCAGGAAGGCGGAGTCCGCCTGCCCGGCCTGCAGGATCTTCGGCTCCCCGTGGCTTCCGGGGCGACTGCGGTTTGTGGACCTGGAACTCAGCGGCCCGCCGGAACTGGTCGAGCAGCGGCGACGGGGGAAACGGCTCCACACCTCGGCACGCCACAGCGTGGCCCTCTCCCGCGCCCGTCGAGTGGCGGAGGACGGGCTGCTGTTCGCCACCGAGTTGCTCGTGCCGGGCGTTCCCCTCGAGTTCTCCGGGACCCTGGAAGGGCCGCTCGACCTGCAGGAGGCTGCGTGGGTGATCGCCGGCCTCCGTTTCCTGCCCGCTCTGGGGAGGGCCAAGAGCAGTGGGTTGGGATGGGTGAAGGCCGAAGGCGTAGTGTACCGGGACGGAGAGCGGGTGGGGGAAGAGGCGTTGCGTGCGGCGCTGCTGGAGGTGCACCGATGAGCGCCTGGCAGGTGTTCGAAGTCCAGATCCTCCCCACCTCCCCTCTACAATTGGGCGACGAAAGCACGGTAGGAAGCTTCCAGTCCACCGGCGACCGGATTCCCGGCGCGGTGCTGCGCGGCGCCGTCGCCGAGCACCTGATGGCCCACTGTTCGCAACCCGAGTATGTGACCGATCACCACCGCTGTCCCGACCGGGCCGATTGTCCGTTCTGGCAGGTCTTCGGGGGGGAGAGGGAGCCTCTCTTTGGATTCGCCTATCCGGGGCGTCGAGGTCCGGCCTACCCCTTCCCGCTGACGGCCCGCACGTGCAAACTCTACGCCGGTTATGAGGCGAACGACGGCCGCGTCCACCACGGCGTGTACGACCTTCTCCTTGATCGCTTCTTTTACGAACTGGTCACCGATCCCCGGTTCCCCGCGCGGGAGGCGCTCCTTCCGGAGTTGGGCCGCGATTGGCCTCGGCTCCAACGAGTGCCGGAGGAGCGCTGCCCCCTCTGCGGTGGCCCCCTGGCCCGCCCCGTCGGCACATACGCGGTGGGGGCGGACGGCGTCCCCGGAGACGCAGGCACCTTGCCCGTTCGACGGGTCGTTCACGTGGGCATCAACCGCGCCCGGGGCGTGGCCGAGGATGGGCTGCTCTTCGTGCAGGAGATCATCGAACCTGCCCGGGAGGGGTTCGCCTTCTACGCCCGCGTTGCCGTTCCTCAGACCGAGGTGGACCTGCTCCGTCCCTATCTGGATGGGGCCCGGTACGTCGTCGGACGAGGGCGGTCGCGGGGGCTGGGGGCCGTCGAGGTGGCGATACGCCGCGAAGGCGCTTCCTCCCCTGATCTCCAAACACGGCTCGCCGATTTCCAGAGAGCGGCCCGAGCCGTTCGGCGGTTCTACGCGGAACAGGACCCCCGGATCGGCCTGGACACCGCCGGTACGCTGTTCAGCCTTACCCTCCGGAGTCCGGCGATCTTCGAGAGATACGGCCGCCCCTTGCTCGTGCCGACGCCGGCGATGCTCGGACTTCCACCGGAGGTCCGCCTGGTGCGGGCGTGGGCCCGCCCCGAGACGGTCGGAGGGTGGAACGCAGCAGCGGGCCTGCCTCGCCGCACCCGTCTGGCCGCACGGGCAGGAGGCGTCTACTTGTTCTGGGTCCCCCCGAGCGTGGACCGGTCCGCACTGATGGACTGTCTGAACAGGCTGGAGGTAGAGGGGATCGGCCGGGAACGGGCGCGAGGGTACGGCCAGGTCACCGTCTGTGCCCCCTTCCACGTGCACAACCGGCTGGGAGCGACGGAAAGGAGCCAGAGATGAGCAAGACCACGGTGAGACAAACCCGAATTCCCCTCCGCCGGGCCATCGAAGAGATCAGCGAAACCCTGGTCAGGATGGCCGACGAGGCGCTCTCCGAGGGGCGGATGAAGGCGTTGAAGGGAAGGGGTTTCAAAAGCGGCCAATTGGACAACCTCCTCGGCGTCGCGATGGAGACGGAGAGCCCCTACGTGGTGAAGAACTGGGTCCGCTACCAGATGGGGCGTAGGTCGGATAGGAGCCTGCGTGGCTGGAGCGAGACTGGCCTGGGAGAGCAGGTCGTGAAGGACCTCGATGCGCTGGAGGGAGACGCCCGACGGATCGCCCGAGACGTCTTCGGTGAGGAGACGCCGGAGAACATCCGCCGGGTACACATCGCCCTGGTGCGCCGCTACGTGGGCTACCTCCGACGCTGGTTCGTGGCGAAAGGAGGCAAAGAGTGACCGCGTTCTCGAGTCCCGATATGAGCCGTTTCACCTCCTGGCTCCATCTGCGGGGACGGTTGACCTTCACGACTTCCTTCCGCATCGGTGCGGGCCGTTCCATCGCCGTGGACGAGCCGGACCTGCCGGTGCTCCGCACTGTTGACGGCCTCCCCTACATCCCCGGCTCCTCTCTCAAGGGCGCGCTGCGGAGTCACGTCGAGGCCCTCCTCCGGACGATCCAGACCCTCCCCGACGTCGAGGACCGCAACCTGGCCTGTACCGCCGTCGGCAAGCCCGGCCGGCGGCCCAGCGACGACCCGTTTCCCCACCTTTGCCTCTTCCAGAACGAGGTGAGTCGCCTGAAGGAGGTGCATCCGGAGGAATGGCACCAGCGTCTGGAGCCGCCGTTGAGGGACCGCCTGCCCGATCCCGACCGACTCCGACAGGACCTCGCCCGGAAAGGGCGGCAGGGCGTTGTGGACGAGATGCTCCGTGCGCTCAGTTGCTGGACCTGCCGGGTGTTCGGTGCCCCCTGGCTGGCCTCGAAGGTGTTGATAAAGGACCTGTTCCTGGACGAAGGGACGTTCTACACCACCGAGATTCGGGACGGCGTCGCTATCGACCGGGACACCGGTCGCGTGGCGGGCGGGCGGAAGTACCAGTTCGAGGCCGTCCCGGCCGGGGCGGCCTTCCACCTGGAGATCCTGGTCGAAAACGCATCCGAGGCAGAGTTGGGCCTCCTGTGGCTGGGGATCCGCGCCCTGGAACGCGGAGAGGTGCTGCTCGGCGGGGCCCGCTCCCGAGGGCTGGGGTGGTGTCGGTTGCAGGTGGACCAGGAGGGATCCCGCTATGTCGCTCGGGAGAACCTCCTCGACGCGTTGTTCGGTTCGCCCCGATCGCTCCCTATCGATCCCGACAGGTGGATGAGAGCCTTTGCGGAAGCGGTGGGCGTTCGCCTGGAAGCGCAGGGAGGGACAGATGCACAAGAGACGGCTGAATGAGTTGCACCTGCACCTGCTGGTCGTTCCGGATGGCCCGATCCTGGTCAAATCCGGCGTCGCCAGCGGTGCCGATCCGACGTTGCCGGAGATGAAATTCGTGCGGACCCGCCATCCGCGCACGGGCGAACGGACGATCTACCTGCCCGGCTCCAGCCTCAAAGGGGTCATCCGTAGCCACGCGGAGCGCATCATCCGCACCCTCCACGGCGACAACCCCGAGGTCTGCTGTGATCCTCTCTCCAAGCAGGGATGCGGGGAGCGGAAGTCGGTGAGAAAAGCCTCCAACACTGCTGCCCAGTATCGCGCTCTCTGCCTCGCCTGCCGTATCTTCGGCCACACGGTCCAGGCCAGTCACTTCTACATCGCCGACGCTTACCCCCCCGAACCCATTGACGAACTCCCCATCCGACACCAGGTCGCCATAGACCGGCTCAGCGGTGGGGTGGCCGCCGGCCCGTTCGACCTGGAGGTGGCACTTGAGGGGAAGTTCGAGACGGAACTGGTCCTGTTCAACTTCGAGCGGTGGCAGGTGGGGCTGTTGGCCCTCGTCCTGCGCGACCTGGCCGAGGGTCGCCTGCTGATCGGCTACGGCAAGAGTCGGGGGCTGGGGCGGGTGCAAGTCCATTTTGGCCGCCTGGAGATCACCTACCCTGGCCGGTTCAGCCCGCTGCCACGGATCACGGGCGTGCTGTACGGTGTGGGCGCGCTGGCCCCAGACCTGGTGGAGGCCTACGGATACGTCTCCGACGACCAGGGGGACCTGCCTGTCCAGGGGACCCTGGTGCCGGAAAGCCCGACGTGGGGCCGCCCGACGGTCCGTTTTGGAGCGGAGGGGGATGCACCGCTGGCCTCACTGCCACCCAAGGTGCTGGACGAGGCTCACCGCACGATTTCCGAAGTCCTGGCTTCTACCGTCCCGGCCTGGGCCGAGTATCGCCCGTCCGGGCAGGAGGCGTGAGATGGCGCGGTGGTTCGCGGCGGAAGACGTCACGCCGGAGGAGTTGCGGATCGCTTTGGGGGACCCACGCTTTCGCTGGGTCTACGCCGAGCGGATGGAGGACGTCGTCCTGACGTGGCGGGACGCCTTTCTGGAGGACGCCGCTCCGCTGGAGCGCTGGACGCACGGCCGGGCCTTCGGCCCCGAGGCGGAACTGGCGTGGTGGTGGGATGAAGGCCGCGCCGAGGCGCGGGCCATCGTCGAGGGAGGCCCCCCCCCGACGGCCTCTCCTGGACACCCTATCCGGAGGAAGACCTGGAGCCGGTTCGGGCGGGAGGGATAGAGGCCCTGCTGGTGGGGGAGTGCGGGGAGGGCTCCTCCCGCTGGTCCACAGCCCGTATCCCCCGCTACCTCTCGTATCCTGTGGAGGGCACCCCTCGCCGGGTGGTCCTGGTGCAGCAAGCGTACCAGACCCGGGGGGTCATCGTGGTGTGGCGGCTGATGGAGGTGCGGGATGCAGGAGAAGAATAGTTTCTACCGCGAAATCCAGGTCGTCCCCAAGCAGGCCATTCCGCTTTCGGAAGAGAGCGGGCACCGACGGTTCGTTCCCTCCCGGCTCACGGGCTGGATGACCTTCGAGATCGTCGCCCTCCAACCGCTACACATCGGCGACGGGCTTCTGGCACCGCCGGAGGCGCTGGACCTTCCCAAGGAAGCCTCCCTGGTAAAGGCCTTTGTCAGGCGAGGTGGAACCCTGATGCTCCCCGGCTCCTCCCTGAAGGGGGCCGTCCGTTCCCTGGTGGAAACGTTCACCCATTCCTGCGTCTCGAAGAGCAAGGTGAAACGTCCGGACGATTGGGGCGAGTGCACCTACAATCCCAGGGGCCACAGGGGCAAACTATGTCCGGCCTGCCGGCTCTTCGGCGCGATGGGCTACCAGGGCCGGGTCCGCTTTGAGGACGTGCCGCTCCTGGAAGGGCAACGTGTCGTTCATCGCATTCCTCCCCAGTACCCCCCTCGGCCAGCCCCGGACCGCCGCCGCTACTATCCCTGCGATCGGGTGGACGGCCGGGAGCGGACGTGGCCCCTGGAGGTGGTGCAGCCGGGAGCGCGCTTCGCCGCACGGGCGGCGTTCGTCAATTTGACGACAGGGGAACTGGGGCTGCTGCTCATCGCGCTGGGACGAGGCAGGTGGGAATTGTGCCTGCGGATCGGAGCGGGCAAGGCGTGCGGGATGGGCGCGGTGCGGATCGAGAGCCTGCACATCGAGCGCGTCCGGCCTGAGCAGGCTTTTCGCGCCTTCGCGGTGGAGGCGGAGGCGGTGGACGAAGCAGCGTGCCTGGAGGCTGCCCTGCCCCTCCTGCGGGAGGAGGTGCTGGAGGAACTCGCCCGTGGCTTGAACCCGGAGGTCTGCGGAGGTTGACGATGCGTTACGCGGGCCCGGATCGGCGGGAATGGCAGGTCATCCATCTACTGGCCGGCGAACTGGCGCGCAATCGGGTCAGCAAGAACCTCGTGAGCCAGTTGCACCGCTACCTCCTGTTCGACCCCGGAGCCTCGCCGACGGAATACCTGCGACGAATGGTGGCGTTGAAGGATGCCCTGGCGGGAGGGAAGGACGAACCCCGCCAGCGGGAGGCCCTAGCCGCGATCGTTGGCCACTTCGAGCGGACCGTTTCCGGGTTGAACTGGCTGCAGGTGCTGGCCTGGGTTGCCCGCCTGATGGTCGCCTACCGGCCCGAGGAGCGCGGAAAGCGACGACGGTCCCCGGCGGAAGAACAGGCCATCGCGGAACGGATCCGGCGCGAGATGGAAGCCGACATCCAGCGATTGGGGGAGCCATGCTATGGGTGAGGTGCTCGTCTCTCCCCTGGGCCGCTCGCCCGGTGCTGTGAGCGGCGTCTTCTTCGCCCTGCGGCAGCGGGGGATCCAGATCACCGAGGTCGTAACCATCGGGACCTCCGACGGCGGGGTGCTCAAAGCGGCAGAGGATTACCTGAAGCCGATCTTCCAACACGAGAAGGTCGTTTACGATCCGATCCACATCCCTGCCAGGGAACTGAAGGACGGTCGGCGGAACGTCCGCCCCTTCGTCGCGATGGCGGAACTGGCGTTGAAACAGGCCCGGGAGAACGGCCATGCGGTCCACGTGGCGGTGACGGGCGGCCGCAGCGGGATGGGGGCGCTGATGGCCCTGGCGACTAACTTCTACGGCACCGACCACCTCTGGCACCTGTGGGTCAAACGGGAGATCGAGGAGAGAGGGTCGGTCGAAGCCGAGGAGGTACGCCGTCTCACCAGGGCCAGGGATATGGTGGAATCCCCTTACCTGAACCCCACCGTCGAGGGGGAGGACGCCTACCAGCTGGTGGAACTCCCCTTCGTTGACCTGCGTCCGCTCCACCCGCTCCTGTGGGCCTACCGACGGACGGGCGCCGTGCCCGACGTGGATTCCCCCCTCTACCAGATCCTGGCCCGGTCGGGCATCCAACGGTTCACAGACATCTTCCCTGCCGGCCTGACCTTCGGCCAGGCCGACGAACTGCTGGACCTCATCCACCGCTTCCAGAAAGCGTCGCCGGAGGAAGAGCGAGTTCTGCTCCCCAGGATAGGCGCTCTGCTCCAGGAAGTCGGTATCGTTGAGAAAGCGGACTGGTCGAAAGTGCACGACCTCATTCAGGGGAAGCACCCGGTGGAGGGCCTCCTTCGGTTGTGCGAGGGGATGCGAAAGGACCGAATGGGGTTCTGGGGCTGGCTGAAGGAGAACAAGGATGCCATTCAGGCCACCGTCAGCATCGCGATGTTCCTCCTGGAGGCCCTGGAACTTTTCATGAAGATGCAGGGATACCTGTAGCCGACCGCAGATGCCCTACGCGCTCTCGTTCCATCTGAAGGACGCCGAGACGGCCTTTGTTCCCCCCTTCCCCGGCCGGGCCCTCCACGCCCTCTTCTACCAGTGGCTGGCCCTGGGCGACTACACCCTCTCCACCCGCATCCACGAGACCCCCGGCCCCCGCCCCTTCACCGTCTCCCCGATCTACCGCATCGACGGCCGGCCGGTCTTCCGGTTCACCCTGCTGGACGACGACCTGTGGCCTGCATTGCGGAAGGGGATGGGCCTCACTCCGACCGTCGAGGTGATGGGACGACCCCTGACGCTCCCCCCGGAAGGCCCGCACGTTGAGCACTGCTCCTATGCCGACCTGGCCGCCGCAGCCGAGGCACGGACCCGCATCCGGCTCCGCTTCCTTTCCCCCACCAGTTTCCGCTCCCGGGAGATGCACTTTCCCCTGCCCGACCCCCTGCTGGTCTATCAATCCTGGCTGAGCCGGTGGAACACCTTCGCGCCGGAGGAGTTGCGGATCAACGTGGCCCTGCTGGACGTGGTGGCCGCCCACGTGGCGGTGGGCCGGTACGATCTGCGGACGGAGATGGTGGACCTGGGGGAAAACCGGCGGGTGGTGGGCTTCGTGGGATGGGTCGAATACCGCGTCCTCCGCCCCCGCCGACCGGGGGAGGAGTGGGTGCGCTACTTGAACCTGCTGGCCGACTACGCCATTTACTGCGGCACGGGCCACAAGACGGCCCAGGGGATGGGGCAGACCCGGCGGATAGCGTAAGACCCGGCAGGGCCGGGCTCTGCGTTTGAGATTTCCAGAAGGGAGCACCCGACACCACGCGGTGCCGGGTGCTTTTTGTTATCAACCCCCGTCCCCTTCTGAGGATTCACGTCCGTAGGGGCGACGCATGCGTCGCCCCTACAATGCCTGCCTCGGTTTCCATCCCCTTCCGGGGATTCACGCCTTTCGCCCCSCCAGCSCCGCCTGTTCACGGCGGSGCNGATSAGGCGGGTCCGAACTCCTGTCCAAACCCCGGCTTTTTCCTGACCCGCGGGAGGCTGGCAACCTGTCAGGTGGCTAGCAAGGAGGGCTCTGCGCCCGCTGTGTCTCGGCGGTGAATTCCACTCCGGCTCGTCGGTGCCACCGCCCTCGGGCTGAAACTACATCGCTGGAGTTGGGGCAAGGGTGGGGTTGTTAGCGCTGGCGGATCTTGCCCTCCGCCCGCCGCTCGGCGATGATCTGGGCGGCCATCCCCTCAGGCACCGGTTCGTAGCGGAGGAACTGCATGCTGAAGGTTCCCCTCCCCTCGGTCTGGCTGCGCAGCGCGGTGGCGTAGCCGAACATCTCTCCCAGCGGCACCTCCGCCTCTACCGTGCTGGCCCTTCCTCGGACCTGCATCTCGGTCACCTGGCCGCGCCGCTGGCCGATGCTGGCGACGATGGTGCCGACGCTCTCCTCGGGCACGCTGATGCTGACCGCCATCACCGGCTCCAGCAAGGCGGGCTCCCCCCGCGCTACTGCCTGCCGGACCGCTTTCGAGGCGGCGATCTGGAAGTCCATCGCAGCGGAATCGACCTCGTGGTACCGGCCGCCCAGCAGGGTGACCAGCACATCGGTCACCGGGTAGCCCGCGATGACCCCGCGCTCCAGCGCTTCCAGCACCCCCATCTCCGTCGGCCGCACAAAGTCGGTGGGGAACTCGGACGGCGGGGCTGCGTTCTCGAACCGGACCCCTGCACCCTGCTCCAGCGGCTCCACCCGCAGGACGACCTCCGCGAAGTGGCCGCGTCCTCCGGTCTGCTTCTTGTACCGGCCGACCGCCTCCGCTGTTTGGCGGACCGTCTCCCGGTAGGCGACGCGGGGGCGGCTGACCACCGGCTTGAGGTCGAACCGGGTTCGCAGCAGGTCGATCGCCACCTCCAGGTGCAACTCCCCCAGCCCGGCAAGGGTCAGTTCCTGCGTCTCGGGGTCGTACCGGGTGACGAGGGTGGGGTCCTCCCGGCAGAGTTGCCGCAGCGCGTTCCGCAGTTTTCCCCGCTCCTTGGGCGACGCAGCGCTCACCGCCACCGCCACCACTGGCTCCGGGAACCGGGTTCGCTCGAGCACGATCGGGTACTGAGGATCGCAGAGCGTGTCTCCCGTCACCGCCGACTTGACGCCCACCAGCGCCACCACGTCGCTCGCCTCCATCCGATCCACCTGCTCTCGGTGGTTGGCGTGCATTCGGTAGATCCGGCCGACCCGCTCCATCTCGCCCGTGCGTGGGTTGTAGACGGCCTCTCCGGTCCTCAACCGGCCGGAGAAGACGCGGACCCAGGTGAGGTGTCCGACGTGCCGGTCGGTGACGATCTTGAACGCCGCCGCGCACAAGGGGGCGTCGGGATCGTCGGGACGTTCGGCGATCTCCTCTTCTTCATCGCCCGGCACGACGCCGATGACGGGAGGCATGTCCACCGGCGCTGGCAGGTAGTCGACGACGGCGTCCAGCAGCGGCTGGATGCCGATACGGACCCGGGAGGCTCCGGCGAGGATCGGGACCAGCCGACCGTCGATGGTCGCCCGGCGCAGCGCGCGGCGCAGCACAGCAGGATCGATGTCGACGCCCTCGAGCCGCTGTTCCAGCAGCGCGTCGTCCGTCTCGCAGATGGCGTCGATCAACCGCTCCCGCAGGGGGGCGACCTGTGGCTCGAGGTGGGAGGGGATGGGCCCCTCCGTTGGATCGTCCGCCCCTCCGCTCCAAAGCCACGCCCGCCATCCCAGCAGGTCGACCAGGCCGACGAGGGCTTCGTCTTCGTAGATGGGCCACTGGATCGGCACGCCGTTCGGCGTCAGCCGCTCCCGTACCCCGTCGAGGACCCGTTGGAAGTCGGCTTCGCGGCGGTCCAGTTTGTTGACGAAGAGAATGCGGGGGAGTCGCTCTCGATCGGCCAGCCGCCACACCGCCTCCGTCTGCGGCTCCACCCCGCCGACCCCGCAGAGAAGGACCACGGCACCGTCGATGACGCGGATGGACCGCACGACCTCGGCGGTGAAGTCGATGTGGCCGGGCGTGTCGATCAGATTGATCCGATGGCCCCGCCAGTGGCAAGCGGTGGCGGCGGAGGTAATGGTGATCCCCCGCTCCCGTTCCTGCTCCATCCAGTCCAACTGCGTGTTCCCCTCGTCCACACTCCCGGCGCGGTGGATCCGGCCGGTGTGGTAGAGGATCGCTTCGGACGTCGTCGTCTTCCCCGCATCGACGTGGGCAAAGATACCGATGATCCGGACGTTTTCGATTGGTGCTTCTCTTCTCTTCACGGCTATACTCCCAAGGCCTGGGCAAAACAAATCGCCTCACGGCTTTCCGCCGGAGGCGATCCCTCGACGTGCCTAGCCTTCAAACTCAATGGAATCATACCACGGTAACAGGTTTTCGTCAAATCGATCCGACATGGCCGGGGGGTGTCTGTGACAGTTTATGAGAGGGAAGATGGGACAACGAATGCTGAGCGAGTTGACGAATTGGGGATGAGCCCCCGATGAGCCTCCAATGGGTGTGGTCTCGTCCACCAATTTGATATGGTCCTGTAACAATGTGGGAATAGCCAGAAGTGGACAAATGTGGTAAGATAACACCTGAGGAAAACCCGGGATGTCGACCGTGGAGGTCCAGGAGGGCCAGCGGCAGGCCGACCGGGTGGACCGTTTTTCCGTCGGACCGGGATCCGTCGGGCAAACGTAGAAAACGGCGCATACAACGAGAGACTGGAGGTTGACGATGGAGTTAATCAAAGTCGCAGCCGATTCCCGGTCAACAGCGGTGGCAGGAGCCATCGCGGGAGTCATCCGGGAGCGAGGACGGGTGGACGTGCAGGCGATCGGTGCCGGTGCCGTCAACCAGGCGATCAAGGCAGTGGTGATCGCGCGGGGATACCTGGAACTGGACGGCATCGACATCGTCTGCATTCCTTCCTTTACAGAGGTTGAGATCGACGGACAGGAGCGAACCGCCGTCCGGCTCACCATTGAGGCTCGATGAGCCTAGGGCGGGTCGATCTACATATCCATAGCACCGCCTCAGACGGCCTGTTCTCTCCATCCCAGGTCGTCCGTTCTGCGCTAGAACTCGGTCTCACGGCCATCGCGCTGACCGACCACGACACCACGTCGGGGATCGCGGAGGCCTTGCAGGCTGCCGAAGGGACGGGCCTGGAGGTCATCCCCGGAGTGGAGATCAACTCCGAGGGGGAGTGGGGGGACCTCCATTTCCTCGGATATTACATCGATCCCGGGAACCCCTCTCTGCGACAGCGGCTGGAGGCGATGCGGGATGCTCGGCTGGGGCGGGCGCGGAGGATGATCGAGCGGTTGGCCCAGATGGGGATGCCGCTGGACTGGGAGGAGGTCCGTGCGCTGGCCGGAGGCGAGTCCGTGGGCCGCCCCCACATCGCTCGCGCGCTGGTCAATCGAGGGTATGTCTCCTCCGTCCAGGAGGCGTTCGACCGGTACATTAGCAACGACGGCCCCGCTTACGTCCCCCGCCTCCGCCTCACCCCTCCCGAGGTGATCGAAACGATCCATCAGGCCGGTGGGGTGGCGGTGCTGGCCCATCCTGCCCACTCCGGCGTGGTCGACCGGGTTCCCGAGTTCGTCGCCCTGGGTCTGCAGGGACTGGAGGTGTACTATCCAGAGCACTCTCCGGAGGACGTGGAGATGTTGCTGGACCTCTGCCAGCGGTACAACCTCGTGGCGACGGGCGGCAGCGATTTCCACAGCCCCAACCACGAGGAGGGCGCGCCCCTTGGCTCCGTCTTCGTGCCAGAGGAGGCGGTGGAGAAGTTGAGGGAGTTGGTGGGGAAGTAGGGACCAGGAGGCAGGCCCTTTACTTCCTTTTTTCCAGTTTGCCTCGTTTCGCAATCTTACCGCTCCCACTCATTGACTTCCCCTCCCGATCGGGTATAATCTTCCCACCCCGATACACCCTGGGAGGCTTGTGTGATGAAGTGGACAAAGGCCGTCCTCTCGCTGGCTCTTCTGGGCCTCTGGCTTCTTGCCTCTTGTACCCCAACCGTCGTCGTGCAGACGGTGGAGGTGCCCGGCCCCCCGCAGGTCGTCACAGCCACCCCCTCGCCGACGGCCACGCCAGGCCCGACGACGCTGACGATCTGCCAGGACGGTGAGCCGGAGACGCTCTACCTCTACGGTGGCTCCGAGACCGCCAGGAACGTCCTCGAGGCCATCTACGACGGCCCGATCGATCACCTCTCCTACGGTTTCCAGCCGGTCATCCTGGAGAAACTGCCCCGGCTGGAGGACGGAGACGCTTACTTCACCCCCGTCAACGTACAGGCCGGCGACCGAGTGGTGGACATTAACGGACGGCCCGTCACCCTGGAGGAAGGGGTCCGGGTCTTCCCCAACCACACCTGTATGGACCCAACCAACCCCGACTGCGTCGTCACCTTCGACGGCGAGAGTGTCCTGGAAATGGAACAGATGGTCGTCCAGTGGCAGTTGAAAGAAGGGGTGACCTGGTCGGACGGCGAGCCGGTGACGGCCGAGGACTCCGTCTACAGTTACCAACTGGCCTGCGATCCGGAGACCCCGGCCTCGGATCTGCTCAACCTCCCCTGGTCGAAAGAACTGTGCGAACGGACCGCCTCCTACGATGCCGCGGGTGCCCTCACCGTGGTCTGGACCGGCCTGCCGGGGTATGTGGACGACCTGTACGCTCTGAACTTCTTCACCCCCTTGCCCCGCCACCTCTGGCAAGGGTATGCCGCCGACACGTTGGTCATCCAGCCGGAGAGCGCGCGCCAGCCTGTCGGGTGGGGGCCCTTCGTGCTCACCGAATGGGTCCAGGGGGACCACATCACGCTGGAGCGGAACCCCTACTATTTCCGCGCCGACGAGGGGCTGCCGAAGGTGGATCGGATCGTCTTCCGCTTCGCCAGCGACGTCAACGGTCTGGTGGCGATGATGATGGCCGGGGAATGCGACATCGGCCTGATGGGAGACGGGCGGCTGGGGAACCTGCTTCCCTCTACCCTGGACGAGGTGATGCCGATCCTCATCGCTGCGCAAGAGGAAGGACTCCTCCAACTGATCGTCGCCCGTAGCGACGTATGGGAGCACCTGGCCTTCGGCATCCTCCCCGTCCGCGACTACCGCCGGCCGGATTTCTTCGCCGACGTCCGGGTCCGCCAGGCCTTCGCCCAGTGTATCGACCGGCAGACGCTGGTGGACGAACTGACCTTCGGGTTAGGCACGGTTGCCGATGTCTACTTGCCACCGGACCATCCCCTCTACGACGAAACTCGCGTCACCCGCTGGCCGTACGATCCCCAGGCTGGGCGGGCGCTCCTGGAGGAGGTCGGTTGGGTGGACGAGGACGGGGACGGGATCGTGGAGGCCCACGGCGTGGCTGGCGTGCGACGAAAGACTCCCTTCGAGGTGGAATTGATGTTCCCCTCCGACAACCCCCAGCAGGAGGTCATCGCCCGCATCGTCCGCGCCAACCTGGCCGACTGTGGCATCCAGGTCGATCTGGCCCCCGTGCCGCTCCAGGACTTCCTCGCCGATGGCCCCCAGGGCCCTCTGCTGGGCCGCCAGTTCGACCTGGCCCTGTTCAACTGGTTCAACGAAGCGGAGCCCCCTTGCGCCCTCTACCTCAGCGAGCAGATCCCCGGACCGGAGGACTGGGGCCGGTTCAACGTCACCGGCTTCTCCGACGAGGCGTACGACCAGGCCTGCCGCGCCGCGCTGGCGGCGATGCCCGGGACGGAGGAGTACCGAGAGTACCACCTTCAAGCATTGGAGATCTTCTCCCAGCAGTTGCCGGATCTGCCGCTCTTCTGGTGGGTTCGGGTGGCCGTCACGCGACCGGAGGTGACCGGTTTCACGATCGACCCGTCGGAGGAGAGCCTGTTGTGGAACGTCGAGTCAATTGGGCTAGGTGAGCCGCAAGAGTAATGGACAAGCGCAAACGGCGAGGCTGGCGCGGGTTCCTTATACGCGGGGACCGGCTCCACCCTCTCTGGCGGGCGGCGATCTACCTCTTGCTCCTGCTGGGAGCGGAGGTCTTCGGCGGTCTTCTCCTCGGACTTCTCTACGCCATTGGCCTGCTCCTTCTAGGAGGTCCCCAAAGGATCGGTGAAGCCCTCCTGGGAGATGGCGTGCCCCGAACGGTGTTCCTGGGCCTCGGCTGGTGGCGGTTGGCGGTCGCCCTGGGGCTGGCGCTGATCCTGGGTCGCTTCTTGGATAAGGAGCCCCTGGAGACGATGGGGCTGGACCGGCGGCGGGCCGGGCGGGACGGCCTGCTAGGGGCGCTCTTCGGGTTGGGGACGATGGGGGCCATCGGTGGCCTCTTCGTAGCCCTGCGTTGGGCCAGCCCGACCCGGGGGAGCGCGGGTTGGGTCGGCCTTCTGTTGGATGTGGTCGCCCTTCTTCCCGCGGCCGCGGCGGAAGAGATCGCCTTCCGCGGTTACCTCCAGCGGGCTTTCGGCGAATGGCGCGGTCCGGTGGTCGGCGTCCTGGTCTCTTCCCTCATCTTCGCCCTATTCCACGCGCTCAACCCCCACGTCAACCCGATCGGCCTCCTCAACATCCTGCTGGCCGGGGTGGTCTTCGCCGTCTCCGTCGAACGGACCGGGACCCTCTGGCTCGCGACGGGGTACCACTTCCTCTGGAACCTGACCCAGGGGACGATCCTGGGGATGCCGGTCAGCGGGATGGCCTGGCAGGGGCTCTTGGATCTCTCGCCCCGCGGGCCAGCGGTCTGGACCGGGGGCCCCTTCGGTCCAGAGGGCGGGCTGACCGCGACGCTGGTGTTGCTGCTCAGCCTGATCCCTCTCTGGCTCCTCACCCGCCGACCGGCGACGGTGGCCGTGGCCTGCCGGAACCAGCGGGCGGCGGTGGAGGCCGCGTTCGGCCCGCTTCCGGCGGTCCATCACCGGCTGGACGTGGGCCCCCGTCTCTTCCAGGACCTCGCCCTGGCCCCGACGCGAGGCCGGATGGGGGAGGTCGTCCTCCTCCTGCGCCGCGCCGACGGGCAGGTGCTTCTCCACACCAAGTCGTTCTACCCACCCGGGACCTACCGGCTGCCCAGCGGGGGGATCCGTCCCAACGAGACGGTGATGGACGCAGCCCGCCGGGAGGCGGCCGAGGAGACGGGCCTTTCCGCCCGCGAACTCCACCCCCTGGGGCTGGTGACCTACACTCTTCGGGACGGCCGGCGGCGGTGTTTCTTCCACTCCTGGTTGGTCGTGGCCGACGTGGAGGGCGAACCGAACGCCAACGACGGAGACGAACGGATCGCTGGTTTCCGTTGGGTCGGCCCGGATGAATTGCTCCAGGTGCCGGAAGCCCTCCGGACGCTTCCCACCGAGTGGGGTGGCTGGGGTCGGTTCCGCGCTCTGGCCCACGAGGCGGCCGCCCGCTGGCTGAGCATAACGCAGGACGCAAGACGCAGGAGGCAGGAGGAGGTGGACGGTGATCGGGTTCGAGCCGACCGACGAGCAGAAGCAGGTGCAGCGGCTGGCCCATCGGTTCGCCGAGGAGGAGATCCGACCGGCGGCGACGGAGTACGACGAGCGTGAGGAGACGCCCTGGCCGATCCTCCAGAAGGCGGCCCAGATCGGGCTGATGTCGTACCAATACCCAGAGGCCTACGGCGGCGGGGGGATGACCAGCGTCCTGACCGGCTGCATCGTGGCCGAGGAACTGGCCTGGGGCTGCCTGGGGGTCGCCACCGCCATCATCGGCGCCGGCCTGGCGGCGGTCCCGATCCTCCTCGCGGGCTCCGAGGAGCAGAAGAGCCGCTATATCCCCCGCTTCTGCGACCCGGAGAAGGTCTACCTGGGCGCGTTCGCCCTCACCGAGCCGGAGGCGGGGTCGGACGCCGCCTCGATCCGCACCTCCGCCGTGCGCAAGGGGGACCGGTACGTCCTCAACGGACAGAAGCGGTTCATCACCCACGGCGGCATCGCCGACCTCTACGTGATCTTCGCCACGGTGGATCGGAGCCTGGGGCATCGGGGGATCACCGCCTTCATCGTCGAGGGGGACGCCCCTGGCCTCTCGGCAGGCAAGAAGGAAAAGAAAATGGGGATGCGTGCCTCCCATACCGGCGACGTGATCCTGGAGGACGTGGAGGTGCCGGTGGAGAACCGGCTGGGGGAGGAGGGGGAGGGGTTCTACATCGCGATGAAGGCGTTCGAGCACACCCGGCCCATC
>DUEL01000025.1 GCA_011192125.1 Thermoflexia bacterium | reverse complement strand
GGGAGGACGACGATCACCCGGTCGTCGTCGGTGACGGTGATGTCCCCCTCCTGGATCTTCCCCAGGTCCACCCCGGCGATGACCCGGCCGTGGGCGACGAAGAGGAGGCGGTCGCCGAACAGGAAGGCGAGGGCATCCTGACCGGACTCGGCGGTGATGACCTTTTCGATGGTGTAGGAGGCGGTCTCCAGCCGGCTGAGGCTCTGGACCTGGCGGATGATGGTCGTGGGGTCGGGCCGGATGGTGGGGGTGGGGTTGAGGCGGGCGTCAATCCCCTCCCGGATGGTCCGCTCCGCCTCCTCGACCGGGTGCCATAGACGGGGGAGGGCGATGGCCGCCAGGGCTAGCAGGGCGACCACGAGGATAAAGCCGATAAGGATAGTATACCCTGAGGAACGTGATTGCATAACAACTCCGCTGTGTTCCGACGTGCCGGAATGAGCGCCTAGGTTGGCTTGCTCTCTGGTGGAGTGCCAGTTTCAGCCTCAATGATCTGCCGAATGGCATGGGATAGAGCAGGAATCTTGTTCATCACAACGTCCCACACGATCTCGTAATCTACGCCGAAATAGTGATGGATTAACCGGTCGCGCATCCCGGCCATCGCCCGCCATTCAACGTGGCTGTACTTCTCTCTCATCTCTGCCGGTATCCGCTTGGCAGCCTCGCCGATGATCTCCAGGCTTCGAACAAATGCTCGCTGCAGCGTGGGATCCTCCAAGAACCTTTCGTACGTGAGCCCCCGTGTTCGGTCCATCAAGTACTCTGCCTCATCGAGGATGTGTCGCAGGTACTCAATTGCCGAACGGGACATACTCCACCTCGCGCATAATGTGCGGTTTCAGGTAGGGGCTGATAGCTTCGGGGGTCACCACATCCACCTGCGGTCCCAACAGTTGTTCCAGCAGAAAGACCGTCTGGATGAAATTATCGAATGTCTTGCGGCCTGGCTCGAACTCTACTAGGATGTCAACATCGCTTTCGCTGGTCTGTTCTCCGCGCGCAAGGGACCCGAAGAGACCCAGTCTCCTCACGCCCAGTGCTCTGAAGGCGTTCTGATGCTGCTGGAGAAGTGACAGGACAACCTGTTTCATCTGCAGGGCCATTTAGCCTCGCTCCTCAGGACGGTCGGTTGCTTTAAACCTGCTTGATCTCAGTATACAGAGAATAATCCTGCTTGACAACCCCCCTCCCCTTGGGTATCATTGCCCCCACTATGGCCTATCACGAGGTCGTCGGCAATCTACACGTACACACCGTTTACTCGGATGGGACCGGGCTCCACAAGGACGTTGCAGCGGCGGCGCAGCGGGCGGGGCTCGATTTCGTCATCGCCACCGACCACAACATCTGGGTCCACGGCGTGGAAGGGTACTACGACGGGGTCCTCCTCCTGGTCGGCGAGGAGGTCCACGATGTGCGCCGCCTGCCTCAGGCCAGCCACCTGCTCATCTACGGAGCCGAGGCGGAGATGGTCCTCCACGCCGCCGACCCCCAAGGGCTGATCGAGGCGGTCAACCAGCGAGGCGGCCTCTGCTTCCTGGCCCACCCCTTTGAGAAGGGAAGTCCCCTCGACGTGGAACTGGCCCCCATCCCCTGGGATGACTGGGATGTAGAGGGGTACGTCGGCCTCGAACTCTGGAACACGATGTCGGAGTTCAAGGGGCTGCTGTGGAGCCGCCTGGCGGCCTTGGTGTACGGCTATGCTCCCACGCTGGGGTTCCGGGGGCCGTTCGAGGAGACGTTGCGCCGGTGGGACGCGCTGCTGGCGGAAGGGCGGAAGGTGGCCGTCATCGGCGGCTCCGACGCCCACGCCAACACCTACCAGATGGGGCCCTTCCGCCGGGTCCTCTTTCCCTATGAGGACCTCTTCCGCTGGGTCAACACCCATGTTCTGGTGGAACAACCGCTTACCGGCAACGTGGAGACGGACAAGCGGCTGATCTACGATGGACTCCGCGCCGGGAGGACCTGGGTGGGGTACGACGCGCCAGGGCCGACCCGGGGCTTCCGCTTCCAGGCCCGCAGCGGTGCGAACGTCGCTACCATCGGGGAGGAACTGGTGCGGGCGGCCGCGGTCATCATCGACATAGAGGTCCCCCAGCGGGCGGAGATCCGCCTCATCCACAACGGTCGGGTAGTGGCACGCGCTAAAGGCACCAGCCTCCGACACACGACCGCCGAGGCGGGCGTCTACCGGGTGGAGGCATGGAAGCGGTTCCGAGGGCTCAAGCGGGGGTGGATCTTCAGCAGCCCCATCTATGTTCGATGACGTGAGGGGCAGGGAGACGAGAAGGGTAACAGAGAAGCCTGGGAGCCGCAACCCGCGGTCAAGGGGAAGCAGGGACAATGAAAGAATGGCATCCTCCTGACGGATGGACCGTGGTCAGAACGATCGACGCCCACACGGCGGGCGAGCCGCTGCGGGTGATCACCGGTGGGCTGCCACCCCTGCCCGGCGCGACCATCCTGGAGAAGCGGCGGTACTTCCGGGAGCACCTCGACCACCTGCGCACGGCGTTGATGTGGGAGCCCCGCGGCCACGCCGACATGTACGGCTGCGTGCTCACCGAGCCGGAGACCCCCGACGGCGACCTGGGGGTGATCTTCATGCACAACGAGGGCTACAGCACGATGTGCGGCCACGGCATCATCGGCCTCGCCAAGGTGGCCCTGGATACGGGGATGGTTGAGAAGGAGGGGGATAACCCGGTGCTCCGGATCGACACCCCTGCTGGCCGGGTGACCGCCTACGCGCGTCGGGAAAAGGGGCGGGTGGTCGAGGTCTCCTTCCAGAACGTCCCTTCGTTCGTGTACGCCCTCGACCAGGTGGTGGAGGTGGACGGCCTCGGGGAGGTGCGGTACGACGTGGCCTTCGGCGGGGCCTTCTACGCCTTCTGCCGCGCGGAGGACCTGGGGCTCCGTCTGGTCCCGGAGGAGTTCCGTCAGTTGATCGACCTGGGGATGCGGATCAAGCGGGCGGTGATGGAGAGTTTAGAGATCCGTCATCCCTTCGAGGAGGACCTGAGTTTCCTGTATGGCACGATCTTCGTCGGCCCACCCCACGACCCGGCCCACCACAGCCGGAACGTCTGCATCTTCGCCGAGGGGCAGGTGGATCGGTGTCCGACAGGGACCGGGGTGAGCGCGCGGGCGGCGATCCACTACGCGCGGGGGGAACTGTCCGTCGGCGAGCCGTTTGTGGTGGAGAGCATCCTGGGCACCTGCTTCACCGGCCGGGTGGTGGAGACTACGACCTTCGGCCCCTACGAGGCGGTGGTACCGGAGGTCACCGGCAGCGCCCACATCTGCGGGCGGAACGAGTTGCTCATCGATCCTGAGGACCCGCTAAGATACGGCTTTATGCTGCGGTGAGGGAGAGGACAGCGGATTAAGCAGATCAGGCGGGTTGGGTGGACCAAAACAAAAGGGCCGCCTCGGGGGCGGCCATATTGTGGGGGACATTAAGCACAACTATGATTAGACCAAGTCCTTGCCCGGACCGGTCTGGAAGAAGTCGATGTTCTTCTGAATGTCGTCCTGGTATTCCTCCGGCACCTCATCTTCGTGGAAGATGGCTTCGTTGGGGCATTCCGCTTCGCAGGCCCCACACTCGATGCAGGTATCGGGGTTGATGTAGTAGGTGGGCCATTCGGGGTCGTCCTCGACGAAGTGGATCGAATCGGTGGGGCATACCTCGACACACGCTCCGACCCGTTCGCACAGTCTGGTGATTACGTACGACATTTTTCTTGCCTCCGTTTGAGTGAAATTCGTCACCGGTCCCAGACTTTCGGCGTAGACCGGAAACGGCCTGCCAAGCAAGGTCGATTGTAACGGGATTTGGGGTTTTGTCAAGCATTCAGGAGCATACGATGGAAACCAGGAAAGCGACCTCTCCCTCGATTCCACCCCACCTGGGGCTGCTGGTGGGCGTGCTGGCGGCGTCCACCGCCTCCACCTTCATCCGCCTGGCCCAGGGAACGGTCCACCCGCTGGCCGTCGCCGCCTGGCGGCTCACGCTGGCCTCGCTCATCCTGCTCCCGGTCGCCCTGGCGACGCGCCGGAAGGAACTGCGGAGCCTGGACCGGCGGGAGTGGGGACTCGCCCTGGGGGCGGGCTGCCTGTTGGCGGTCCACTTCGCCACCTGGATCACCTCCCTGGCGCTGACCTCGGTGGCTGCGTCGGTGGTGCTCGTCTCCACACATCCCCTCTTCGTTGGCGTGATCTCCCACCTCTTCCTCCGCGAGCGGCTCAACCGGCCGACGGTGATCGGGCTGGTCATCGCCCTGGTGGGATCGACGATCATCGGCCTGGGCGACGTGGGAGGAGGAGGCCACCGGCTGCTCGGCGATCTGCTGGCGCTGGCTGGGGGGCTCTCCGTGGCTGGCTACTTCCTGATCGGGCGGCGCCTCCGACGGCGGCTCTCCCTGGTAGGGTACGTCTTCCCGGTCTACGCCACCGCGGCGGTGCTCCTGATGGCCACAGCGGCCCTGGCCCGGGTCCCCCTGGCCGGCTATCCCGCCGTCTCCTGGCTGTGGCTGCTCCTGCTGGCGGTGGTCCCGCAGATCGTCGGCCACTCCTCCCTCAACTGGGCCCTTCGCCATCTGACCGCCACCTACGTCACCCTCTCGGTCCTCGGCGAGCCCATCGGCTCCACCCTGCTGGCCTGGATATTCCTTCACGAGCCGCCTACGCTGGTGGCGATCGTGGGAGGGGGGCTGATCCTGGCAGGGATCGTCATCGCCGGGAGAGGAGCGGAGGGATGATGTAACCACAGAGGCGCAGAGAGCACAGAGGTTCTCTAGAGAAGAGAGGAGAAAACCCGGTGCTCTCTACGTCCCTATGGTGCTTCTTTCCCTCACTTGACCCCTCCGGTCGCCCGTGCTACCATTGGCTCCGTTGCACATCCTGCTACCCGAGGTTGACATGTCCCTGATCCAAGCCTTGCTGTTGGGCCTTCTCCAGGGGGCGACTGAGTTTCTTCCCGTCAGCAGTTCGGGCCACCTGGTGCTGATCCCCTGGTTCCTCGGCTGGCCTGCCCCCGGGCTGGCCTACGACGCGCTGGTCCACTGGGGCACGGCCGTCGCTGTGGTGGGGTACTTCTGGCGGGAGTGGGCGGCTCTGCTGGGGGCGGCGTGGCAGGCGATCCGCCGCCGGTCCCTGGCCGATCCGCAGGCTCGCCTCTTCGCGCTGCTCATCCTGGGCACGGTCCCGGGTGCGCTGGTCGGCTGGCTGTTGGAAGACTTCTTCGAGGGGATGTTCGGCCGGCCCGCCGCCGCCTCCGCCCTCCTGTTGGTCACGGCGGCGGTCCTGGCCCTCAGCGAACGGCTCTCCTCGCGGGAACGGGGTGTGGAAGGCCTCTCATGGCTGGATGCACTGGCGGTGGGCACGGCCCAGGCGGCGGCTATCCTGCCGGGGCTCTCCCGCTCCGGGATGACCATCGCCGCTGGGATGGGAAGAGGGCTGCGGCGGGAGTCGGCGGCGCGGTTCAGTTTCCTCCTCTCCACACCGATTATTGTGGGGGCCGGGCTGCTCCAGGTGTGGGACCTGGCCCAGGCGGGGGAACTGATGGCCCAGGTGCCGGTCCTGGCGGTGGGGTTCCTCAGCGCACTGGTCTCTGGCCTTGCCTGCATCCACTACCTGCTCCGTTACCTCCAGCGGCATCCCCTCTACCCCTTCGCCGTCTACTGCGTTGGGCTTGGTGTTGTTGGCCTGGTCGTCGCGCTCCTGTAGGCCGAGGTCGATGGAAGGAAAGCGGCTGCGGTGGGCTGTCTGGGCGGGACTGGCGGTGTCGTTGTGGCTGGTTGGGTGCGCCTCTCAGCCGGTCACTGTGACCCCCCAGCCGGTGCTCCTCCGCATCGTGGCCGCCGATGCCTATGGACCGTTGGTAGAGACGGTGGTCTCCGCCTACCACGAGGCCCGTCCCTGGGTTCAGGTGGAGACGGAGGTGTTCAACCGCGCGGTGGGGGAGGAACGGCTGCGGGCAGGCGCGGCTGAGTTGGGGATCTTTGCCGGACCTGAGCCTGAGGGGCTTTGGTCGGTACCCTTCGCCGCCGATGGGGTCGCCGTCATCGCCCATCCCACCGTACCGGTGGAGAACCTCACCCTGGCCGAGTTGCGGGAGGTCTTCCGGGGCCGCATCGGCGACTGGCCCGATGGCACGCCCATCCAGGTGGTCAGTCGGGAGGAGGGCTCAGGCACGCGAGCCCTTTTCGAGGAGACGGTTATGGAAGGGAGCGAGGTCACTCTGACCGCCCTCGTCGTGGTGGACAGTCGGTGGATGCTGGAGACGGTGTCCAGCACGCCGGGGGCTATCGGCTATGTCGCCTACGGCCGGTTGGAGGGGAGCGTCCGCCTGCTCTCTGTCGAGGGGGTCCTCCCCACGCCGTCCACGCTCCACAACTACCCTCTGCGCTATTCTGTCCTTCTGACTGCCCCGACCGAGCCGACGGGAGAGGCGCGGGCCTTCGCTCAATGGCTCCTGAGTCCCGAGGGGCAGGCCGAGGTTCTCCGCCGATTGGCCCCGCCGTTAGAGGAGTGAGACTCCGGTCAGCGTAACGGATTCGTAACGGTGGGGACAGGATTCGTAACGGTAGGAGGGGGATGCACTGCAAAGGATTTGTGTTATAATTGAAAGAGCCGATCTCGTGGTCTTGGCAGTGAGGAGAGAGGTATGAGCCAACCAACCATCCTTTACATCGAGGACAATCCCGAGAACCGACTGCTTGTTCGGCGGATTCTGGAGGCGGAGGGGTACGCTGTCGTCGAGGCGGAGGACGCCCCGTCTGGCCTGGAGGCCGCCCAGACCATCTCTCCGGACCTGATTTTGCTGGATATCAACCTCCCGGAGATGGATGGGTACGAGTTCACTGCCCGCCTCCGGCAGACGCCTGGCCTCAAGGATATCCCCATTGTCGCTCTCACGGCCAATGTGATGAAGGGGGACCGAGAGCGGACGCTCGCCGCCGGTTGCGACGGGTACATACAGAAGCCCATCGACGTGGACGAACTGCCTCGGCAGATCGCGCGGTTCCTCCGGCAGCAGTCCGGCTAGGAGATCGGCATCAGCAGGTGGGGGACTATGGACCCGCGGGAAGCGACGGTGTTGGTCGTCGAGGATAATCTGAACAATTTCCTGCTGATCGCTCGGCTGCTGGCTTACCTGGGCGTCAAGAAATGTGAGTGGAAGGCCTCGGGGTGGCAGGTGTTGGAGTTCGCCGAAAGCCTCCCCAAAGTCGATTTGATCCTGATGGACATCTTCTTGCCGGAGCGAGACGGGTACGAAGCGTTGCAGCAGTTACGTTCGGACCCTCGGTTTAAGGACACCCTCATCGTCGCGGTGACGGCCGACGCGAGCCAGGAGAACATGGAGCGGGCCCGCAAGGCCGGGTTCGACGGGTTCATCGGAAAACCGTTGGACCCAGACCGTTTTCCAGAGCAGATTCGGCGCATCCTGCAGGGGGAGCAGGTCTGGGAGATTTCGTAGAGGGTTAGCACAACGCCTCCGGGCGACCGGCCTCAGGAGAGCGCGCTGCGGGAAAGGGGCGGGTTCCTGCGCTTGCGGTGGCTTCGGCGTGAAGCACACCAGCCGGGCGGTGGGAACCCGTTCGTGTTCGTAACGGGTTCTGGGGGACGAGTACCACGGGGATGACCGATGTCGGGGACGAGGCCATTGGAAGTGCCGGGGCCGGGTATGAGGGGAGGGTTGGGGCGCACCCTGCTCACGGCCTTCCTCTTGCTGGCGATCCTTCCCCTTAGTGTCGTCAGTTGGTACGCCACCAACCGAAGCCGTCTGAACATCCAGCATCAGGTAACCGAGAAACTGCTTTCCATCGCTGCGCTAAAAGAGGTTCAAGTTGCGCGCTGGATCGAGGAGACGCGGGACGTCGTGGAGGTACTGACGGCGGATCAAGCCCTGGATCGCGCCCTTGAGGCCGTGGAGGCGGGGGAGACCGACGTCGCCCGGCAACACCTGATCGAGGCCGCCTCCAATCAGACCCTGCTGGGAGTCGCTCTTCTGTCTGGGGAGGGACGCGTCTGGGTGTCCACCGATCCTTCCCAGGAAGGGGCGATCCTTCCCGTGCCAGGGAGGCCGACGCCGTTCCGGGTGGCTTTCAGCGCCGACGGTCTGAACGGAGGCACGGCCGTCCTGATGATCGTGCCGCTTCCTCGCGCCGGACGGTGGCGCTACCTCGCTGTTTGGCCCGATCCGACCGAACTCCTGCGCATCCTCCACGAGACCGCCGGGCTCGGTCAGACGGGCGAGATCTACCTGGTCGATCGGGAGGGGGTGGCGTTCCCCCAGGGGCAGGTCGTGGAGAGCAAGGCGGTCGATGAGGCCCTTACCGGCACGGACGGCGAGGGGCTGTACGAGAACTACGCGGGAGTTCCCGTCATCGGCGTCTATCGATGGCTTCCCTCGCTCTCCCTCGCCCTCGTGGTCGAACAATCCCAGGAGGAGGCATTCGCAGGAAACGACGCGGTCGCCGCCGCGGTGATTATGGCGACGTTGATCGCTGCGCTGGCGGCCGCCGTCATCTCCGCTATCGTCACCCGCCAGATCACCCGCCCCATCGTCCGCCTCACGGAGTCCGCCCTCCGGATCGCCAACGGCGATCTCTCCCAGCGGGTGGAGTTCAACTCCCGCGACGAGATCGGCATCCTGGGCCAGGTCTTCAACCGGATGGCCGCCGAACTGGAGACCCTGTACAACGACCTGGAGGCCAAGGTGGCCGAGCGGACCCGCCTCCTCCAGCAGGCCAACTACCAGATCCAGCGCCGCGCCATCCAGATGCAGGCCAGCCTGGAGGTGGGACGGGCGGTGACGTCCATCTTGGACCCCGATCGATTGCTGGAGCAGGTGGTGCAGTTGGTGCGGGATCGCTTCGTTTACTCCTACGTCGCCGTGTACACGCTGGAGGAAGGGAACGGGTTGGTGCTGCGGGCCTCGGCGGGCGAGCCGGCCCCCTTCCACGGCGAGTGCGTCCCGCTCGACGACCCAGGTCCGCTGGCGCGGGTGCTGCATGAGGGAGAGGCGATCGCCGAAAGCCGCCCTGTCTCGGTGACGGTGGGCCCACCAGCCAACTACATCCGCTCAGAGGTGGTTCTGCCCCTCCGCCGGGGGGAGACGACCATCGGCGTGTTGGACGTCCAGACCACCGCGCCGCAGGAGATCGACCAGGACGAGGTCTCCGTCCTCCAGAACGTCGCCTATCAGATCGCCATCGCGCTGGAGAACGCCCGCGCCTACGCGCTGGAGCGGGAGGCGGCCCAGCGACTGCGAGAACTGGATCGGTCCAAACGTCGCTTCCTGGCCAATATGTCCCACGAACTCCGGACCCCGTTGACCAACATCATCGGCTTCGCCCGCCTGCTGCTGAAAGGGATCGACGGGCCGCTGACGGAGCAACAGCGGCAGGATCTGGAGATCATCTACCACAACAGCCAGCACCTGCTAGGGCTGATCAACGACCTGCTGGACCTCTCCCAGATCGAGGCCGGGTTGATGGAACTCCAGTTCCGTGAGGTGGACCTGGCGGAACTGATCCGCAGCGTGATGTCCACGGCCAGCGCTCTGGTTCGAGGAAAGAAGGTGGTGCTGCGGGAGGAGATCGCGTCGGACCTGCCCATGGTCCGCGCCGACCCGGCCCGCATCCGCCAGGTGTTGCTGCGGCTGATGGCCAACGCGGCCAAGTACACCGACCAGGGCAGTATCACGGTCCGCGCCTGGGCCTCCGACGGGCAGGTGATGGTGAGCGTGAGCGACACCGGCGTCGGCATTCCGCCGGAGGACCTGAAGCGCATCTTCGAGCGGTTCGAACAGGGGGGGACGGACAACGGGCGGAGGGCTAACGGGGCAGGGCTCGGGCTCTCCCTGAGCAAGGAGTTCGTGGAGATGCACGGCGGGCGGATCTGGGTGGAGAGCGAAGTGGGAAAGGGCTCCACTTTCACCTTCAGCCTTCCCCTACGTCCCCCTGTCGAGGTGGTCGAGGAAGGGAAGGGAGGGACAGCATGACGGCCGTGATCGCGGTGGCCCAGAACAAGGGCGGTGTGGCGAAGACGACCACCGTCCTCTCACTGGGGGGAAGTCTGGCCGAGATGGGCCTTCTGGTCCTGCTGATCGATATGGACCCCCAGGCCCATCTGACCCTTTCGCTGGGGGTGAACCCTGAGTCGGTGCGTCGGACGGTGGGGGACGTGTTGCTCGGCCACAGTTCCCCCGTCGCCGCCAGCCGCGAGACCGACACGAGCGGGCTGGACCTGCTCCCGGCTAACCAGGAACTGGTGATTTTGGAGAAGGTGCTGTATAAACGGCCCGGGTACGAGTATCGGCTGAAGGAGAGCCTGGACCAGATGGACCCGGGTTTGTACGACGTCGTCCTGATCGACTGCCCACCCTCGGTAGGGACGTTGACCATCAACGGGCTCTCCGCCGCCGATCTGTTGCTGATCCCCGTCCCCTGTGAGTATTACGCCGTGCGCTCCCTGCGCCAGATGCTGGAACTGGTCAGCTTGGTGCGGCGGAAGACCAACCCGAGCCTGCGCTACCGGCTTCTGGTGACGATGTTCGACATCCGGAACAAGGTGCATCGGACGATCCTGGACCAGTTGCGGTTCCGGTTCCCCGGAGCCCTGCTGCGCACCATCATCCAGGTCGACACCCGCCTGCGGGAAAGCCCCGCTTTCGGACTGCCGGTTACCCGGTACGCGCCCCGGACGCGGGCTGCCCGCCAGTATCGCGGGGTGGCCCAGGAGTTGGCCCGAATCCTCTCTCTGGACAAGGATAAGAGGGACAGCAGGATGGAGATCTCCCTTCCCGTAGGTGTCTCGTCCGGGGTGTTGGAAGGAGGATGGAGAAAAGATGAGCAAGGATGACCTGAAGCGTTCCCTGGAGGAACTGTTCTCGGACTTCAAGCCACCATCGCCGGAGGGAAAGCCGGAGCCGCCTCCGCCTCCCCCGGAGCCGGAGGTGCCTCCTCGCCCGACCCCGGCGCAGCCCCCCGTGCCTTCGGGCCCTCCGACCCTCGTTCAGCCTGCTCCCGGTCGTGAGGAGGAAGAGAAGGAGGTCCCGACGGGCCTTATCAGCGCACGGGTCACCAGCGTTCGGGACCGGCTGATCGGCACCGTGCTCGTCGTCTCCGCCCTCCTTGCCGCGGCGACGATCCTCATTTTCTCCTCGATCGGGGAGATGGAACGGGCTGTCGCCGCGCTCCACGAGGATTCGATCCGAATGGCGGTGGTGCTGGAGGCCCACAACACCGCTGTCGAACTCCTCAATGTGCTGCGAAGTGAGCCGACCGCCCAGGACCCCGTCCGCTTTGTCGAGCGCACCAAGGGGGCTATGCAGGCACTCGATCGGACGCTGGATCAGGTGGCGGAAGCGGCGTCGACCCTCCCCACCGACGACGCCCTTCGGACTGCCCTGTTCCAGTTCCACGAGGACCTCTCCTCCGTGCGTCTCCTGGCGGAGAATCTGTTGGAACGGGCGCGGGAGGGGGATTGGGATACGATCTACGATTACACGCAGCCGGAGTACATCGGCTTCCATCAGGTCCGCCTCACCAGAGCGATCGAGGAGGTGCAGACCGCTGTCTTCGCCCGGGAGGAGGCCCACCTGGCGAATATCGATAAGGCCCGGCAGACGGTGCGGACGATCCCCGTCGTCTGGGGTTCGTTGATCGCCCTGACGCTGATCGGGACCGCGGTGACCACGATCCGCAGTATCGCCCAGCCGGTCGAGCGGTTGACCGAGGCCACCGCCCGCCTGGCTGCAGGGCATCTGGAGGAGCGGGTGCCGGTCGAACGGGCGGACGAGTTCGGACGGCTGGCCACCGCTTTCAACAAGATGGCGGACGAACTCCAGGCGTACTACACCGAGTTGGAGGAGCGGGTGGCCGAGCGAACCCGCGCTCTCCAGGAGGCCAACGCTGCTCTCCAGCGACGGGCGATCCTGCTGGAGGCCAGCGCGGAGGTCGGACGGGTCATCACCTCGATCTTCGATGTGGATGAGTTGCTCCGGAGGACGGTGAACCTGATCCGCGAACGGTTCGGCTTCTACCACGCCGGTATCTTCCTGATCGATGAGAGCGGCGAGTGGGCGGTGCTCCGCGAAGCGACGGGCGAGGCGGGAGAGAAGATGAAGGCCCAGGGCCACCGGTTGCGGGTTGGAGGGGCCAGCATGGTCGGGTGGACCGCCCTCCACCGCCGTGCCCGTATCGCCCTCGACGTAGGTGAGGACGCGGTCCACTTCGACAATCCCCTTCTCCCCTATACCCGCTCCGAGGTCACCCTCCCTCTGATGGTGGGCGGTCGGCTCCTGGGCGTGCTGGACGTGCAGTCCACCGAGGAGGCGGCTTTCGACGAAGACGACGTGCGGGCCCTCCAGAGCATGGCCGACCAGATCGCTGTCGCCCTGGAGAACGCCCGGCGGCTCTCCGACGAGGCCCTCCTCCTGGAGGCCACCAGCCCGATCTACCGGGCCAGCCGTCGGCTCACCACGGCGACCACCCTGGAGGAGGTGAGCGAGGTGGTCATCGACACCGTGGCCGAGACAGGCGTCGASGGYTGYTTCATYGCCCTCTTTGAGCCGCCGGARAGCGAGCATCCCGAGRYGATCCACTTYATCGCTGCCTGGCGRAGGGACGGTCARGTCRTCRTGCCGCCYGGAACCCGCYTGCCCTTCTCCGCCAGCCATATGCGYATGGAGACGATGCAACGGCTGTGGTCGSTGGCMRAYATCGATGAAYCCTCGTTCCTSACCGAGGAGGAGAYCGCYTTCCTCCGCCGAGCGGGTGTGGGAGCGGTCACCAACATCCCGYTGCGCATCGGCGAKCGGCCGATCGGGTTCGYGGTGGCCTACCGGATGAGGCCRGGSGCCTTCCCYGAGAGCGCYCTCCGCCTGTAYGAGGCGTTGATCGACCAGGCRTCGCTGGCGCTGGAGCGGGCCCGRYTGYTGGARGCCACCCGRGAGCAGGCRGAGAGTGAGGCRACCCTCCGCTCCCTGAGCGACCGGATCGCCCGMGCGGTYGATATGAGGACCGTCCTGCGCAGTGCRGCGGAGGGGCTGAGCGAGGCCCTYCACGCRGCCGGYGTGTAYGTCGAACTGGGRCCGGGAACGYTGRCCGRCCGATCGYYGGAGGGAGAYCGTTGATGGAGGRTGGCRGAATGGCGCTGGAGAGAGAACAACCGGGCTTGGTAGAGGAACTGGAGGCCTGGCGCGTTCGGGTCCTGAACGCCCTTCTGACCGTGGTCGGCATCGCTGGCGGGCCGATCGTAGCCTGGACGGTATACGTGGCCGTCCAGGACCCCCGGCAGTGGACCGCGGCGGCGATCTTTCTGGGGAGTTACCTCCTCCTGCTCGCGCTGGCCATCTTCCGGCGGCTGAACCCCCGCGTGCGGGCGTGGGGATTGCTGCTGCTGGGGTACGCCATCGGGGTCGTTGCCTTCGCCAGAGGGGGGTTGGCAGGCGATGGGCGGATCTTTATGCTGGCGTTGCCCGTCCTGGCTCTGATCCTGGCCGGTGTGGGGTCTGGCATCGTGATGGGCCTGCTCGGCATCCTCGCCTTCCTCGTCTTCACCCTTCTGGCCCAACAGGGGCAGATGGCCCAGTGGCTCGTCCACCTGGACAACCCGTTGACGCTCGAGCCGTGGCTCTATGGTGGGGCCGTCTTCACAATGCTGCTGGGCCTCCTACTTCTCCTGCTGGCCCGCTTCTACCGCTTCCAGCTCTCGACGCTGCGGTCTGCTCGCCGCTCGGCTGCTGAGTTGGCCGAGGTCCAGAACATGCTGCGGGAGCGGGCGAAGCGGCTGGAGGAGGCCAACCGATTGTTGCAGGAGCGGACCCGCGCGTTGGAGACGGCGGCCGAGGTCGCCCGTCAGATCGCTGCGCTGCGAGGGGAGCGGGAACTGATCGATCAGTTCCTCGATCTGATGGCCGAGCGGTTCGCCCTCTATCACGTTGGGCTGTTCCGGCTGGACCACCGCCGGGAGCGGCTGGTCCTTCAGGCCGCTTCATCGGCGGGGGGGAGGCGGTTGGCCGACCGGGGATATCGGATCCCCGTCGATTCCGAGGACCCGGCCGCCCGGGTGGTCCGTGAGGGTGAGGCCCTGTTCCTCTCCGTCTCCGAGCCTCTTCCCGAACTGCGCTGGACCCGATGGCGGCTCGTCCTTCCCCTCCGGGCGCGAGGCGAACTCGTCGGCGTGCTGGATGTCCACATCGCCGATGAGCAGCCCATCCCCGATGAGCAGATCCAGACCTTCCAGACCCTGGCCGATCAGTTCGCGGTGGGCCTGGATAACGCCCGGCTCCTGGAACAGATGCAGAGGAACCTGGAGGAGTTGGGACATGTCTACCAGGCGATGACCGTCCGGGCGTGGGAGCAGTTCGTGGAAGGGGGGCCTGGGGTCCAGCGGTACTGGGTAGAGGAGTCGTCTATCCCGGATGAGGTATGGCGATCGCTCTTTGACGAGGCCCGCCAGCGTGGGGAGCCGGTGAGTCGGCGCGTAGCGGTGGAAGGGATGGAGCGGTACGCCCTGGCTGTGCCGGTAAAACTCCGCGGCGTGCCCATCGGCGTCATCGGCTTCCATCGACCGGTGGATGCCGGGGAGTGGGGGGAACGGGAGACCGCTCTGGCCGAGGCGGTCGCGGAGCGAATGGCGCTGGCCCTGGAGAACGTCCGTCTGCTGGAGGAGACCCAGCGGCGGGCGGCCCGCGAGCGGCTGGTCAGCGAGGTAACCGCCCGCCTGGTCGGTTACCCGAGCGTGGACGGCGTCCTTCAGACCGCCGCTCGCGAGTTGGGACAACTGCCGCGCGTGGTGGAGGCGGTCGTCCAACTGGTCCCGCCGGCCGGGGGCGAGGCAGAGTAAGAGGCAGGGGGAAGGCGGATGCAGGTACAATTCTCCGTCTACGTACTACCGGTGATCGTTTCGGCGATCCTGTCGGCGGTGGTGGCGGTCGTCGCCTGGCGACGACGCCCCGCATCCGGCGCGACGACGCTGGCGGTGATGATGGGCTTCGTCACCCTCTGGTGCGTCGGCTACGCGTTCCGACTGGTCAGCGTCGACCTGGCGAGCAAACTGCTCTGGGCCAAATTCCGGTACTTCGGCATCGTCTGGGTGCCCGCGGCATGGCTGGTCTTCGCGGTCCGGTACACCGGCTATGGAAGGAAATGGCTGACCTCGTGGGTCTACGCCCTCCTCACCATCGAACCGGCAGTGATACTGGTTCTGGTGTGGACCAACGAGGTGCATTATCTGTTCTGGGCCCAGACCGATCTGGTCTCCTACGGCTCGCTGACGTTGTTGGAGACCGTTCACGGTCCGGCCTTTTGGGTTCACACGGCCTACTCCTACATCCTCATCGTCGCAGGCAGCCTCCTCCTGAGCCTGATGCTTCTCCGTTCCTCGGGCCTTTACCGAAGGCAGGTCCTCTCTCTCCTGCTGGCCCTGCTCTCTCCGCTGGTCGCCAGCGTGCTCTCCATCTTCAATCTTTTCCCTGTGCCGTTGGACCTGGTCCCCTTCGGTTTCACGCTGGCCGGGCTGGCGTTGGTCTGGGGGCTCTTCCGCTCGCGTTTGTTGGAGGTGGCCCCTGTGGCCCGGGAGGTGGCTATCGAGGCGTTGCCGGTCGCCACGCTGATACTCGACCCCCGGGGCCAGATCGTGGACCTGAATCCGGCGGCCGAGCGGCTGCTGGGGCTCTCCATCCTTGAGGTCGCTGGTCAACCGGTGCAGCGGGCTCTGGAGCGGTACCCTGACCTGGTTGCGCTCTGCCGGAAAGAGGGGGAGGGAGAGATCGTCCTGGGGGAGGGCGAGGAGCAGCGGGTGTTCTTGGTCCGGACCGTTGTCCTCCGCGACCAGGCGGGGACTCCTGTCGGGCAATTGGTTACGTTGCAGGAGATCACCGAGCGCAAGCGGGCGGAGGAGGCCATCCGGGGGGAACTGCGGCGGATCCGGACGGTGGCGGAGATAGCGCGGATCGGTGCCTCCATCGACGAGATCAGCGACCTGCTGAATCGGACGGCCCGGCTGCTTCACAACCGGTTGGAGTTCGACCATGTCGCCCTCTACATGGTGGACGAGAGACAGGCTCACGTCATCCTGACGGTGTTGGCCGGAGCGGAGGAACCGGACCTCTCCCCGGGGCGTCGGTGGCGGGTGGAGGAGGCGGGTGCTGTGGGAAGGGCGATCCGTTCCCGTCGCCTGCAGTGGCTTTCCGAGGTAGAGGCCGGGGAGGAGCGGGAGGGCCCCCGTCTCTCCGGAGGTCGCTCGGAGATCGCGGTCCCGCTGCTGGCCGAGGCGCGCGTCCTCGGTGTGCTCGACGTCCAGAGCCGGACCCCTGCCGCTTTCAATGAGACCGATGTGGTGACGTTGCAGGCCGTGGCCGATCAGTTGGCTGCGCTGATCGAACGGCTGCGGCGGATTCGGGAGACGGAGCAGGCGGCATACGGATTGGAAGCGCCGGCCGATCTCACCGCCCGTACCCTGTGGGAGAGTGCCTTCTTTGAGAGGGATCGACCTCTCGGGTACCGGTACCGAGGGGTGTCGGTCGAGCCGGTAGATGCGACGTATCCAGAGGCCCAGGAGGCGTGTAAGGAGGGCCGCCCGGTCACCCTCACTCTCTCTTCAGACGGGGATGGTCGGGAGAAAATGGGCGCGCTGGCTGTACCGATCCGGTTCCGGGACCAGGTGATCGGCGTGGTAAACCTTCGGTTCGAGGGGGAAGCGGTCCCGGCGGACGTCGTCGCCCTCGTCGAGGCGGTCTCCGACCGGTTGGCCCTGGCATTGGAGAACGCCCGACTTCTGGAGGAGACCCGCCGGCGCGCTGCCCGTGAGCGACTGCGGGCTGAGATGTCCGCCCGGATCCGGGCCTCCGCCGACGTTGACTCCATCCTCCGCACCGCCGTCCAGGAACTAAGCCGGGCCCTCCGTGCCTCTGAGGGATTGATCCGGCTGGAGGTGGGCGACGGAGGATCTGGACCGGTCTCCGGCGAGGAGGAGCAAGTATGAGGATGAGAAGTTTCCCTGCATACCGCTTCAGCATGCGGGCTCGGCTGGGCATCGGCCTGGCGATCGCAACGCTGCTTCTGCTCATCACCGGCGGGATCTTCTTTCAGCAGATCACCACGCTGGCCAACACACTTGTCGAACTGCAGACGGCGGAGAGGCAGCTCTCCATCGTTCTGGAGGCCCGACACTGGGTGGCCGGCCTGATCCTGACGATCCAGAGCGAGACGGAGCGGGAGGTTCCCTCCTCCTTTGTTGAGCACGTGAGGGCCGCGGCCAGGGCCCTTGACGACCGGAAGAATCAGTTGATCGTCCAGGCTGCCTATCTGCCGGAGGATGATCCCCTTCGGCTCCAGATGAACCAGGTGGTGGAGGACCTGCAGGAGATCCTTGATCTCGCTATACCGACGACGCAATATGCGGAGGATCGAAACTGGACGGCTGTGCGGATTCGCTCCCAGCGGCTCCTGGAGTTGCACAGGCAGGCGGAGTGGGACGTGTATCGGATGGTGACCACCGCCCGGGAGCGCCGTCACAAAGCACAGGAGCAGGCGATCGCAGTGGCTCGTCGGTTGGTCACCGGCCCAACCCTGGCGATCGTCTTCCTGCTGGTGATCGTCGCCCTGGTGACGGTCGTCAATGTGGAAGGGGTGATCCGGGAGATCGAACGCCTGAGTATATCCGCCCGTCGGTTGGCCGAGGGACGGTTCGACGAGCGGGTGCCGATTACCCGTGAGGACGAGTTTGGGCAACTGGCGCGGACCTTCAACCTGATGGCCGCACAACTGGAGGAGCTCTACGCCAGCCTGGAGCAGCGGGTGGCCGAACGGACGGAGGCCCTCCGGCGCCGAACGGCCCAACTGGAGGCCGCGGCAGTGGTCGCCCGGGAGGCGGCGGCGATCCGGGACGTGGACACCCTGCTGGACGAAGCGGTCCGCCTGATCTCGAGTCGGTTTGGGTTCTACCACGCCGGTATTTTTCTGGTGGACGAGGCTGGTGAGTACGCCATCCTCCGGGCCGCCTCCTCCGAGGGCGGACGGCGGATGCTGGCGCGGGGGCACAAACTGGCCGTGGGCCGGGTCGGTATCGTCGGATACGTGGCCGGGACCGGCGAGCCCCGCATCGCGCTGGACGTGGGTGAGGACGCCGTCTTCTTCGACAACCCCGACCTGCCGCTGACCCGGTCGGAGATGGCGCTGCCGCTGCGGGTCCACGGACGGGTGATCGGCGTGCTGGACGTGCAGTCGGAGGAGCCGGCGGCGTTCAGCGAGGAGGACATCGCGGTGTTGCAGGTGATGGCCGATCAGATCGCCCTGGCCATCGAGAACGCCCGCCTCTTGGAGGAGAGCCAGCGCACGCTTCGGGAACTGGAGCGGCTCTATGGGGAGCGAGTGCGCGAGGCGTGGCAGAGATGGATCGTCCAGCGTCCGGCTGCCTACCGGTACACGGGAGTGGCGGTGGAACCCCTCTCAGAGCCCGTTCGGCCTGCTGGCGATGGCACGGACAGTCGTCGGCTCACCATACCCATTCGGCTGTGGGGACAGACGATCGGTACCATCCTTCTGCGGCGCACCGAGGAGCAGCCGCCGTGGTCGCTGGACGAACGACGGTTGGCCGAGGAGATCGGTGAGCAGATCGCGCTCGCCCTGGAGAGCGCGCGGCTCCTGGAGGAGACGCAGGAACGGGCTGCACGGGAGCAGATGCTCAGCGAGATGACGGCCCAGTTGACCCGTTCGCTGGACGTGGAGACCCTGTTGCAGACCGCACTGCGTGAGCTGGCCCGGCTGCCCGAGGTGGACGAGATCGCCGTCTACCTCGGTCCGGAGGAGGGGGACGGGCGGAAAGAGGTGCAGGTCGAGGCCGGTCCGGCCGATGAGGACTGACGGTCGCACGGGATCTAGAACGAAGAGGGCAGATCGATGAGCGAGCAACCAACGCGTGCAGACTTGAGGGTGATGCGCCGACTGTTATCCCGCTGGGGGGCCCACTATGTTTGGGGGATGTTCGCCCTGAGCGAGGTGGCCTCCATACCTGCTGCTGCGATCGGCCTCTATTACGTGCTGGCGACGGTACCGTTGACCCCGGACCAGGACCGGTCCGTGTTCGCGGCAGTGGCTCTGTTCGTCTCCATCGCCAACGCTGTGGCGGTCCTATACGCCCTGAGGATCAGCCGTAACATCCGGGCTGCCCTGCGGGTCCGGCCAGATCAGCGGTCGGAGGAGTTGGAGGGGGAGGCCTGGCGTGAGGTGACCTCCTTTCCCTGGCGTATCGCCCTTTACGTGGTGGTGAACACCTTTGTCCTGGTCATCGCACCGGCGATCGCCTGGGCGCTTGGGCCTGTGGGCGTCGAGTTCGCCTATTTCCCCTATCTGCTCACGGGTGGTCTCGTGGCTACCATCTGGATCAGCGTTTACTACTACTTCGTTGTGGAGTGGATACTGTGGCCGGTGCGCCAGGCGTTGTTGCCCCGGTCCCTTCCTGCCCAGCGGCGGTATCTGTCCGGGGTGGGGATCCAGACCCGGATGCTGGTGATCTACACGGCCCTCGTCTTCACAGCCCTCCTGATGGTGGTGACGATAGTGCACCGGAAGAGCCAGGAGGCCGTCGCACCGGGGGCGGATCCTGCTCTGGTCCTTCAGGGCCTGCGGGGTCACCTCCTCTTCATCAGCCTGCTGGCCCTTTTCCTGACCGTGCTCTTTTCCATCTTCCTGGCCCGCTCTGTTGGCAATCCGGTCCGACGCCTGATCGAGTTGATGGCTGAGGTGGAGAGGGGAGAACTGGGCCGGAGGGCGGAGTTGGCCTCCACGGATGAGACGGGCCACCTCACCATCGCGTTCAACCAGATGGTGAGCCAGTTGGAGACGTTGCAGGTCGGCCTGGAGGAGCAGGTGGCCCAGCGGACCGCCGACCTGGCCCGCCGCACGGCTCAATTGGAGGCCGCCGCCCGCGTGGCCCGGGACGCCGCGTCCATCCGGAACGTGCAGGCACTTCTCGACCAGGTCGTTCATCTGATCTCTGACCGGTTCAACTTCTACCACGTGGGCATCTTCCTGGTGGACGAGGATGGTGAGTATGCCGTCCTTCGGGCCGCCTCCTCCGAGGGTGGACAGCGGATGCTGGAGCGGGGCCACCGGCTGAAGGTGGGCGAGGTGGGCATCGTGGGGTACGTGGCTGGCGTGGGCGAGCCCCGCATCGCGCTGGACGTGGGTGAGGACGCCGTCTTCTTCGACAACCCCGATCTTCCTCACACACGCTCGGAGATGGCGTTGCCGCTGAAGGTAGGTCGGCGGACCATCGGCGTGCTGGATGTGCAGTCGGAGGAGCCAGCCGCTTTCACCGAGGAGGACGTTTCGGTCCTGCAGGCGTTGGCCGACCAGTTGGCGGTCGCTATCGAGAACGCCCGCCTGCTGGAACAGATGGAACGGACGGTGCGGGAACTGGAGCGGTTCTACGGTGAGTACACGCGGGAGGTGTGGCGGGCCGCGGGACGACGATGGCGAGGCCTTCGCTACCGCCAGATGGCCTTCGAACCGTTGGAGGAGGTGCCGGAGGAGACCCGGCGTGTGTTGAGGGAGGGCCGTTCGGTGGTCCAGCCCATCCGCGACGGGGGCGATGGGCGGGCGGCTGCCAGCCTGCTGACCGTCCCGGTGCGGCTGCGGGGCCAGGTCATCGGTGCACTGAACGTCCGCTTTGCGGTCGAGGAGGTGCCACCGGAGGCGGTGCGGTTGGTGGAAGAGGTGGCCGATCGGCTGGCGCTGGCCCTGGAGAGCGCGCGTCTGCTGGAGGAGACGCAGCGCCGCGCCGCCCGCGACCGGCTGCTCGCCGAGATCACCGCCCGCATCCGCGCCTCGATGGACCCCGAGGCCATCCTGCGAACTGCGGTGCGAGAACTGGGGGCGGCCCTGGGGGTCGACCGTACACTCGTTCAGTTGCGAAGAGAGACCGCCGGGATGCCAGCGTCGGATGAGACGACCGGCTCCGGGAACGGCGGTCCGCCCGAATCGTGATCCTCCGATCCCGGAGAGTGGGTGCGCGGGGAGGAAGAGAGTATGGCCTTTGGAAAAGTTCAGCAACGTCAACCGTTTATCCGGCGGAGCATTCGCACCCGAGTCCTGGTCCTGCTCATCAGCCTGACCGTCATCGCGATGGTGGCCGATACCCTCATAGCGATCAATACCCTCCGCCTCGTCGAAGAGCAGGTCGGACAGATCGCCGCCGATGCGATGCGCGATCAGGCAAGCGAGTACCTGCGCCAGGTCACGGTGAGCGACGCTCAAAGGAACAGCACCATCCTGGCGAGGGTGGAGGAGGACGCGGCGCAGATCGCTCGCTATGCGGCGGGGATTTTCAGCGATCCAGCCCCCTTCCTCCAGGGGACCTTCTGGGATCCCGAGGAGCATATGATCGTGGGGGCAGACCGGCAGTACCTCAACGGGGAGGACGACATCGCCAGCGTCTTCGTCCCCAACTTCGTGCCTCTCGACGAATCGCTCCTCCGGAAGCTGCGGCTGAGCGCTTACCTGGACCCGGTGCTGGCTTCGGTGTACGAGAGCGATCCCAACACAGTGGCTGTCTACGTGGCGCTGGAGGATGAGATCACTCGGTACTATCCAAACATCGGTCTGGGTAAGGTAGTTCCCCCGGATTTCCAGGTCACCCAGCGCCCCTGGTACCTTGCCGCCGCCCCGGAGAACAACCCCGAGGGGGAGGTGGTCTGGTCGGAGGTGTATCTGGACGCCACCGGCAAGGGGCTTTTGATCACCGCGGCGGCACCGATCTACACCGACCAGGGGGAGTTCGTCGGCGTGGTCGGCATCGACCTCTCGCTCTCTGGGATCACCGCCAGCGTCGAGCGCCAGCGGGTGATGGGGAGCGGCTACTCCTTCATAGTCGACGACGCGGGCAGAGCGATTGCGATGCCCAGCCAGGCTTACCTGGACATCCTCGACCGCCCTCCCAGCCCCGGGGAGGTAGCGCCGGAACTGGACGCGGTTGTGCCGGAGTTCGCTCCCATTCTGGCGGAGATGCGGGAGGGGAAGACGGGCGTCAGGTCCATCTTCGTAGGCGGCCGGGAGGTCTTCGTCGCCTACGCCCCTGTGGGGGATCAGGGGTGGAGCCTGGCGAACGTGGTGGAAGCCCACCTGACCCGGCAGGCGACGCAGGCCCTTCAGGAGAGCATCCGGACCACCGCGGCCACGATGACGCAGAAGTGGGTGTTGCCTCTGGGAAGCCTTCTGTTGGTTCTCATCCTCCTCGTGGGCTCTCTGTTCGCCCGTCGCCTGGTCCGCCCCATCCGGGAGATGGCGATCGCAGCCCGACAGATCGGCGCCGGGGAGTGGGACACGCCGCTGCCCCCGCCGGGAGAGGACGAGATCGGTGTCCTGGCGACGGCCCTGAGACGGATGAGAGAGCAGTTGCAGGAACTCATCGGCTCGCTGGAGCAGCGGGTAGCGGAGCGGACGGCCGACCTTTCCCGCCGCACACTCCAGTTGGAGGCGGCAGCGACGGTCGCCCGGGAGGCGGCGGCGATCCGGGATGTGAGTACGCTGCTGAACGAGGTGGTCCACCTGATCTCCGCCCGGTTCGGCTTTTACCACACCGGCATCTTCCTGGTCGACGAGGCCGGTGAGTACGCCGTCCTTCGGGCCGCCTCCTCCGAGGGCGGGCGGCGGATGTTGGAACGAGGCCACCGACTGAAAGTGGGCGAGGTCGGTATCGTGGGGTACGTGGCCGGGACCGGCGAGCCCCGCATCGCGCTGGACGTGGGGAGGGATGCCGTCTTCTTCGACAACCCCGACCTGCCGCTGACCCGGTCGGAGATGGCGCTGCCGCTGCGGGTGCGAGGGCGGGTGATCGGCGTGCTGGACGTGCAGTCGGAGGAGCCGGCGGCGTTCAGCGAGGAGGACATCGCGGTGTTGCAGGTGATGGCCGATCAGATCGCCCTGGCCATTGAGAACGCCCGCCTCTTGGAGGAGAGTCAGCGCGCCCTGGAGGAACTCCGACTCGCTTATGGAGAGCGCGCCCGGGGAGCGTGGGAGGAGTTGCAGACCCCCGCCGCCCTCGTCTACGACCGGATCGAGGTCGCCCCCGCCGAACCGACCACTGACCCGCTGGTGGAGAAAGCGCTGGAGGAGGGAGAGGTCGTCGCCGATGTCGATCCGGAGGAGGGACGGTCGGCGGTGGTCGCGCCGCTTCGGTTGCGGGACCAGGTGATCGGTGCGATTGCCGTCGAGGAGACGGACGAGGCCCGGTCTTGGACCCGAGAGGAGATCGAACTGATCGAGGCGGTCAGCGAGCAGGTCGCCCTGGCCCTGGAGAGCGCCCGGCTGTACGCCGAGGCCCAGGCGCGGGCTGCCGAGCAGGAGGCCCTGGCCCGTATCGCCGCGATGGCCAGCACCACGCTCGACCTGGACGAGTTGCTGACCCGCATCGTGGAGGAGACCCGACAGGTCGCCGAGGCGGAGAGCGCGGTCCTGCTGACGGTGGACGAAAGCGCCCGTGTGTTGGTCGCACGGTACGTGGCTTCCGCAGAGGGGATCACTGTGCCCACGGGCTGGACGGTTCCTCTGGACGCCCCTGGTATGGAGGTGGGCATCCTCGCCCGGGGCGGCGTGTATTACTCCAACCGCGCGCTGGACGATCCCAACGTCATCCCCGCCTACCGGCCCTATATGGAGCAACTGGGCGTGCGCAACTTCTGCGGTGTCGCCCTCCGGGCGCGGGAGCGAAACATCGGGGAACTGTACGTGGTCAACCGCTCCGCAGGGTTTGGTGAGGACGAGGCCCGCCTCCTGCGCGCCCTCGCCGGTTACGCGGCGAACGCTATCGAGAACGCCCGCCTCTTCGCCGAGACCCAGCAGCGCGTGCAGGAACTGGCGATGCTCTTTGAGACCAGCCAGCGGCTCGCCGGTGCTCCCCTCCAGCCCGAGGAGGTGGCCGAGATCATCGCCCGCCAGTTCGTGGAGGTTATGGGCGTCCCGGAGGCCTCGGTCTCCCTGCTCGACCCGGATACCGGTATGCTGCAGGTCGTAGCGGACTTCTACATCGAGGAAAAGGACAAGGTGGAGCGGGAGGAGGAGGAGGAGGTCTTCTACTTAGCGGACTATCCGGCGACCGCCCAGGTGATGGAAACCCTCCAGCCTCTGGTGATCCAGATCGACGACCCCGACGCTGACCCGGCCGAACTCGCCTATATGCGGAAAATGGAGGTTCAGACCCTGGCCATCTTCCCCCTGGCGGTCAAGGGGCGGGCCATTGGGGTCATTGAGCTGGAGACCTGGGATGAGAAACACGTCTACTCTCAGGACGAGTTGAACCTGGCGATGACCCTGGCCAACCAGGCGGCGGTGGCCCTGGAGAACGCCCGCCTGTTCGAAGAGGCCCGCCTCCACGCCGAGGAGCTGGCGGTGCTCAACGAACTGGCCCAGCACCTCACCGCCCGCCTCAATGTGGAGGAGATCGTTGAGGAGGCCTACCAGGGTGTGGCCCGGCTACTGGACGCCACCAACTTCTACGTGGCCCTGTACGACCCCGAGACGGAGACCGTCTCCTTCCCGTTGGCCGTGGAGGACGGGCAGAAGGTTGTGTGGCGCTCGCGTCAGAGGGGGAAGGGGCTCACCGAGTACATCCTCCAGACGAAGGAACCGTTGTTGATCGAAGAGGACGTCGCGTCGCGGTTGCAGTCGTTGGGGATCGATCTGATCGGCAGGACGGCCCTCTCCTGGTTGGGGGTGCCGGTCATGCTCGGCGACCGGGTGCTGGGCGTGATCGCCGTCCAGAGTTACACCACGCCGCGGGCCTACACCGAGCACCACCTGGACCTGCTGACCGCCGTCGCCAGCCAGATGGCGATCGCCCTCCAGAACGCCCGCCTGTTCGAAGCGGTGCAGGAGGAGCGGGCACGGCTGGCGACCCTCTACGAGGTCAGCCGCCGCTTGGGCGAGGCTCCCACCCTGGAGGAGGCCGCAGCGGCCGCGCTGGAGGTCGCTCCTTACGTCGGCGCGCAGCACGCCGACCTGATCCTCTTCGACGTCGGTGGCCGACCCTTCCTTCGCTCCAGCGTCCCCGAGCGGGCCGACTACACCCCGGAGCAGGCGGAGGAGTACGTCCGCCAGGTGACCACCCGCGGCCTCCAGGCCTGGGTGCTGGAGCAGCGACGCGCGGCGTTGGTGGTCGACACGCGGGAGGATCCCCGATGGTTGATCCTGCCGGGCCACGAGGAGCGAGACCCGGTGCGGTCCGCCGTCTGTGCGCCGCTCTTCGACCGTCGGGGGCAGGTGATGGGGACGCTGAGTTACACCCATCCCGAGCCTGGGGCCTTCTCCGAGGAGGAGCAGCGGCTGGTTGAGGAGATCGCCGCCCGCGTGGCGGTGACGCTGGAGAACGCCCGGCTGTTCGCCGAAACCCAGGTGGCCCTGGCCGAGACGGAGGCCCTCTACCGGGCCGCCCGGGCCATCAGCGAGGCGACCTCCATCGAGGAGATCGTGCGCGGCGCGGCAGAGGTGGCTAGCCCGCTGGGGTTCGATGCTTGCTCCCTCATCGTCGCCACTCTCACCGACCCCGAGGGCGTCCCCACCCACGGCGACATCTACTCGGTGGTCCACAACGAGGGGGATTGGGTCGTCCTCCCGCCCGCAATGGCCTCCCCCATTCATGACCGGGTTGCCGCCCAACGGGTGCTGGACGAGCCGAACTTCGTCGCGGTCTATTCCGATATGGACGATCCCAACGCTGCGATCCCCGATGAGGTGCGGGAGGCCGCCCGGGGGATGGGGATGCGTGGGATGGTCACCGCCGGCTTGAGCATCTTCGGGGAGGCGCTGGGCTTCCTGACGTTCACCAGTCGGGATCCGGTGGACGATCTCCCCGAGACGCACATCCGCCGTATCCGCACCATCGCCGACCAGGTGGCGGTGGCGCTGGAGAACCGTCGCCTGCTGGAGGAGACGACGCGCCGGGCCGCCCAGTTGGCGACCGCCGCCGAGGTGTCCAGCGCGGCCTCCTCCATCCTGGACCTGGAGGAGCTGCTCCCCCAGACAGTGGAGCTCATCCGCCAGCGGTTCGACCTCTACTACGTCGGTATCTTCCTGCTGGATGAGACGGGGCGGTGGGCGGTGCTGCGGGCCGGCACCGGGGAGGCGGGTCGGAAGATGCTCGCCCAGGGCCACAAACTGGAGGTCGGTGGTCGGTCGATGATCGGCTGGTGCACCGCCCACGGTGAGGCCCGCATCGCCCTCGACGTGGGTGTGGAGGCCGTTCGCTTCGACAACCCGCTCCTGCCGGAGACCCGCTCCGAGATGGCCCTGCCCCTCGTCAGCCGCGGCCGCGTCATCGGCGCGATGACCATCCAGTCCGATAAACCGGCTGCTTTCTCCGAGGAGGACATCACCGCCCTGCAGACGATGGCCGACCAGTTGGCGACAGCCATCGAGAACGCCCGCCTCTTCGCCGAGACGCAGCGTTCGCTGAAGGAGACGCAGGAACTGTACGAGACGGGGCGGGCCATCGGCGCGGCCGTCACCCCCGCCGACGTGGGGCGTGCGCTGGTGGAGTACGCAGCCCATACCGACCTGAGCGTGGCCCGTCTCCTCCTCTACGAGTTCGAGGACGACGAGCCGGTCCACCTCGTCATGGCGGAATCGTGGACCGTGGACGGTCGTCCGGTCCACCCCTATGGGACGCGGCTCTCGATGGACGAGTACGCCATCGCCCGTCTGCTCCGCCCCGACGAGCCGCTCGTCGTCGAGGACGTGCACGCCGACCCGCGGCTCGACGAGCCCACGCGGTTGCTGGCGGAGGTGGCCCAGATCCGCTCCTTCGCCGTCGTTCCCCTCACCATCGGTACACGGCTGGTCGGCGGGTTGCTGGTCGGACGGGATGGTCCCTCCGCCTTCTCCGAGCGGCTGCTCAACAACCTGTGGACCCTCTGCGGTCAGGCGGCCATCGCCGTCGAAAACCTTCGGCTGCTGGAGGAGACCCGCCGCCGGGCGCAGGAGTTGGAGGCCATCAACGAGATCTCCCGCGCCATCACCTCCGTCCTCGACCTGGAGTCGGTCATCCGCCAGATCGTGGACAC